>JAQUJC010000004.1 GCA_028681135.1 Kiritimatiellia bacterium
AGTAATCTCAAACGTAAAGACACGCTCCTGTTCGCCCCGCACCGTCACCGTCTGCGCATCGAGATCCACCGTGGCCTCCAGCGTGCTGCCTTTCGCCGCGTCAACAATCCATTGCACCTCGTCGGTCGCCAGCTCGATCGGCAGCAGGCCATTGCCATAGCAGTTGGTTTTGAAGATGTCCGCAAAGCCGGGGGTGCGCTTGTCGCCCTCCCCGCGCCACGGGGCAATCACCGCCCGGAAACCATACTGCTGCACCGCCCACACCGCATGTTCGCGACTCGAGCCGCAGCCAAAGTTGTTCCCGGCCACCAGAATCGACGCCCCTTCGCGCAGCGGATCGTTCAGCTCGAACGCCGGATCGGGCGAGCCATCCTGGAGATAGCGCCAGTCAAAAAACAGCGCGGGGCCAAATCCCGTGCGTTCGATCGATTTCAAAAACTGCTTGGGAATGATTTGGTCGGTATCGACGTTGGCCCGTTCCAGGACCGCGATCGTCCCCGTGAATGCCGTGAATGCCTCCATCAGTTACCTCCTTCAAACCAGGTGCGCACATCCACGAAGTGGCCGGCCACGGCCGCCGCCGCCGCCATCACCGGACTAACCAGGTGGGTGCGCCCGCCTGCGCCCTGCCGCCCCTCGAAATTGCGGTTCGAGGTCGAGGCCGCCCGCTGGCCCGGCTGCAACCGGTCCGGATTCATCGCCAGGCACATACTGCAACCTGGATTCCGCCACTCCGCACCGGCGGCGGTGAAAATCTGGTCCAGCCCTTCGGCCTCGGCCTGCGCCTTGACCTGCGCTGACCCGGGCACCACCAGCGTCTGCACTCCCTTGGCGACGGTCCGGCCTTTCAGCACGCCGGCCGCCTCGCGCAAATCCTCGATGCGTCCATTGGTGCAACTGCCGATGAAGACCACGTCCACGGCGATGTCCGTCATCGGGGTTCCCGGCTTCAGGTCCATGTAGGCCAGCGCCTTTTCGACATCCTGGGGTTGCACCGTCGCCACCTCGTCGCGTCCCGGCACGACCGCATCAATATCCACAACCATCCCCGGGCTGGTGCCCCAACTGATCTGCGGCGCCAGTGTCGAGGTGTCAATCGTGATGTCGCGATCAAAGCCCGCGCCCTCGTCGCTCTTCAAGGTTTTCCAAAAGGCAATCGACGCCTCCAGGGCCTCCCCGCGCGGCGCATGGGGCCGGTCCCCGCTGGCGATATACTCAAATGTCGTCGCGTCCGGCGCAATCATCCCCGCGCGGGCGCCGGCCTCGATGGACATGTTGCAGATCGTCATGCGTCCCGACATCGGCAGGGCACGGATGGCCTCGCCTGCGTACTCCAGCACGCAGCCTGTCCCCCCCGCTGTGCCGATCTCGCGAATCAGCCGCAGAATAAAATCTTTGGCGGTGACCCAGGGGCGTGGCTGGCCGGTGAACGTCGCCCGCATTGAACGACTTTTGCGTTGCCAGAGTGTCTGGGTGGCCAGGACATGTTCCACTTCGCTGGTGCCAATACCAAATGCCAGCGCTCCAAATGCTCCATGGGTTGCCGTATGCGAGTCACCGCACACAATCGTCAGACCCGGCAAGGTCAGCCCCAGCTCCGGCGCCATAATGTGAACAATGCCCGTGGTCGGCGAACCAATGCCATGCAGCACCAGGCCGTACTCCCGGCAATTACGTTCCAGCATGTCAATTTGCGCCTTGGCAATTCGATCCATAATGTTGTGCGGATCCACGGTCGGCACGTTGTGGTCAATTGTCGCGATGTTCAGCTCGGGACGCCGCACGCGGCGTCCCGCCAAGCGTAGCCCCTCGAATGCCTGCGGACTGGTGACCTCGTGGACGAGTTGCCGGTCGATATACAGCAGCGCGGACCCATTCGCCTCTTCGCGGACCACATGCCGCGACCAAACTTTGTCGTATAGTGTTGTGCTCATAATTGATCGGCCATTATACGCCCCCCGCCGCCCCGTGCAAGTCTCTGCTCAGTCTTTGCTCTTGGCCGACCATTTGCCAGCCACGGCACCTGCTCGTTTCGCGGGGGCAAGGGGGGGGGCGGGATTTCGATTTTTCATTCGGTCAAGGTGTCGTATAGTAACCCTGCGTGGGGCCCAGTAATTGATGCCTGCGCAATGACTCCCGTCAGGGAAGGTCCGCCGGAATTCAGGAGATACACATGGTCACTTTATTTGATTCAATCCAGATGGGGGAATTATCTTTGCCTAACCGCATCATCATGTCGCCCATGACCCGCTGTCGCGCCAGCGAAGACCGGGTTCCAACTGCGCTGATGGCCAACTACTACAGGCAGCGCGCCACGGCCGGCCTGATCATCAGCGAAGCCACTTCCGTGACACCCATGGGGGTGGGATACCCCCGCACACCCGGAATCTGGTCGGACGAACAAGTCGCGGGCTGGAAGCCAATTACGGAGGCGGTCCACCAGGCCGGCGGTCGCATTGTTATGCAACTATGGCATGTGGGCCGCATTTCTGACCCGGTGTATCTCGAGGGGCAACAGCCTGTCGCTCCCAGTGCCATCCCCGCGAAAGGGCACGTCAGCCTAGTGCGGCCCAAAAGAGCCTTTGTCACGCCGCGCGCCTTGGCACTCGCGGAGATTCCCGACGTGATTGCGGCCTATCGCCAAGGGGCGGAAAATGCGCAGCGAGCCGGCTTTGACGGCATTGAATTGCATGCCGGTAACGGCTATCTGCCGGATCAGTTTCTCCAAAGTTCCACCAACCAGCGTACGGACGAGTATGGCGGCAGTGTAGAGAACCGGGCCCGCCTGCTGCTGGACATAACCGATGCGGCCATTTCGGTCTGGGGAGCTGGCCGCGTCGGGGTCCACCTCGCGCCGCGCTGCGATGCGCATGACATGGGCGACGATGATCCTGCCGCAACGTTTGGGTATGTCGCCCAGGCACTGGGTGCGCGCGGCATTGCCTTTATCTTTACGCGCGAACACTTCCAGGCACCCGCGCTAACCCCCGCACTGAAAAAACTGTTCGGCGGCCCCCTCATCGCCAACGAACAGTTTACGCAAGAAGCCGCCCGGCAGGCAGTGCAGCAAGGGGTAGCCGATGCGGTCGCTTTCGGGCAAGTCTACATTGCCAACCCGGACTTGGTCGCCCGTTTCCACAGCCACGCACCACTGAATCCCCTGGATGCCGTAACCATGTATGGAGCGAGTTCCCAGGGCTATACCGATTATCCGGCGCTGGGCGAATCGCTGGGCTGACCGGAAGGCAAAATACGCGGTGAATACCCCCAAAAAACACTCTTGCATCCCGCCGGGTATTCCCGTAGATTCCCCCACGAGTTTTGCGTGTGCAAAACCGGAAGCGAAGTTCTGCGGCGGCCCTCCGCCGTAGACAAAAGCGGATTTTCCGGCCCCCCATAATCAGTCGGAATATGCCATAAAGAGAGGACCCCATCATGGTCACCATGACGACCGCCAACGTCCGTCAGGACGTCAGTATTCAAGACTTGCTCGAAGCGGGCCTGCACTTCGGACACCGAACCAAACGCTGGAACCCCAAGATGCGCAAGTATCTGTTCGGCCAGCGCAACGGCATCTACATTATCGATCTGGAACAGACGCTCGATCATCTTCAACAAGCCCGCCAGTTTATCTATGACACCGTCGCCCGCGGCCGCCAAATTTTGTTTGTCGGCACCAAAAAGCAGGCGCAGGAAGCACTCAAGGCCATCGCCACTCAGCACGAACAGCCGTATGTGGTCAACCGCTGGCTCGGCGGCACCCTGACCAATCACGAGACCATCCGAAAATCAATCGCCCGCATGCGCGAGATCGAGCAGATGGAGAAGGACGAATCAATCAACGCGCTGCCCAAGAAAGAAATTTCCAAGCTGCGTCACGAGCTCGAGAAACTGCAATACAACCTCAGCGGCATCGCCGATATGCCCGGGAATCCCGGCGCCCTGTTCGTCGTGGATGTCAACTGCGAGTCCATTGCGGTCGCCGAAGCCAACCGTCTCAATATCCCGGTCATCGCCCTGGTCGATGCCAACGTAAATCCCGATCCCATCGACTACCCCATTCCGGCCAACGATGATGCCATCCGTGGCATCAAGCTGATCACCGAACTGATGGGCATCACCATCCAACAGGCACAGGCTGAGTACTCCAAGATCGCCGCCGAAGAGGCTCGCAAGCGCGCCGCCGCCGAAGCGGAGGCCGCCGCCAAAGCCAAGGCAGAAAAAGAAGCCCGTGAAAAGGAACGCGCCGAACGCGCTGCCGAAGCAGCCCGCTTGAAAGCTGAAAAGGCCGCCCAGGCCCGCGCGGAAAAGGATGCAGCCAAGGCCGAGGCAACGGCTAAGGCTGAAGCCGACGCCCAGGCTAAAACCACAGAAGCCAAGGCGGAAAAGAAACCCGCCGAAGCCGCTAAGCCCGAACCCGCCAAGGCCGAAGCTGCGCCGGATGAAAAGGCTAAGCCCGAACCCGCCAAGGCCGAAGCTGCGCCGGATGAAAAGGCTGAGCCTGAAGCCGCCAAGGCCGAAGCTGTGCCGGTCGAAAAGGCTAAGCCCGAACCCGCCAAGGCCGAAGCTGCGCCGGACGAAAAGGCTAAGCCCGAAGCCGCTAAAGCAGCGCCCGCTGAAAAGGATGAACCCGCCCCCTCTCCCGTGGTTGATAAAACCAAGGCGGAGGCCCCCGCCAAGGAGCCTGCAACCCAACAATCGGCCACTGAAAAACCAGCAGCCGAAGACCCCAAGAGCGAGTAGACTAACCAGGCTGGTCGCGAGTGGCTAACCGTCACCCGCGTCCGTCCCCCCCCCCTATAATATACAGAAAGAGGAATCCCTTATGGCAGATATTACCGCCTCCATGGTTAAAGAATTACGTGAAGAAACCGGCGTTGGCATGATGGAATGCAAGAAAGCCCTTGTTGAAACCAATGGCGACAAAGCCGCCGCAATTAAGGTCCTGCGCGAAGCCGGCATGGCCATCGCCGCTAAACGCGCAGATCGCGCCACCAAGCAGGGCATCATTGCCGCCAGCGTCAGCGATGACGCCCAAAGCAGCGTGATGGTCGAAGTCAATTGTGAGACCGATTTTGTCGCCAAGAATGACCGTTTCAAGGCCTTTGTAAATGATCTCCTCCCAGTCGCCAGCGGTCTTGAGGAGAACACGATCGCCGAAGCCGCCAAAGCCCAGGTGGATGCCAAAATCACCGAAATTGGCGAGAACATTGTGGCCCGCCGCAACCTGAGCTATCAGGCACAGGGCACGGGCGCCATCGCCGTCTATGTTCACATGGGCGGTAAGTTCGGGGTGATGGTCGAAGTCGGCTGCCAGAAACCGGAATCCATCTCGGCACCCGCCGTCAAAACCATGCTGGCAGACCTGACGCTGCACATCACGGCCGCCAATCCAACTTGCGTTACGCGCGACCAGGTGGCCCCCGAACTGGTGACGGCCGAAAAAGATATCTACGCCAAGCAGGTCGAAGACAAACCCGCCAACATCATTGACAAGATTGTGGCCGGCAAGCTGGAGAAATTTTACGGACAAATTTGTCTGCTGGAACAAGGCTTTGTGAAAGAGCCCGATAAAACCATCAGCACGCTCCTGGCGGAAACGGGTCAGGCTGTCGGCGATGAATTCAGTATCCGGCGCTTTGTGCGCTGGCAGCTTGGCGCATAATCCACGCCACTCCCCCTCATGCGGCGGGCCTCGGCCTGCCGCTTTTTTTGCCTCGGCTCTCAGCCCGAATCGCATCCCGAAGGGCGATGAGTTTTCCACACTATGGAAGATTTTTTTGCGATTTTTCCACGCTATGGAAACTATCGTTCCATCGTGTGCCCCCCCCCTTGGGCGCGGCACGGGTCAACCTGTCGCGTCAGGTCGCGGCCACCTAACCTGAAGGATTCAGGCTAGAGCGGTTCATCCGCGGGTATCAGCTCGGGCGGATAGTCGCCCGCGGCGATCAAGGCGCGAATCGATGCCTGCACCGTTGCCTTGTCATCGCGATAGGTCACGCCAAACCAGCGCGCGGGCGTGTCCAATACCCGGACGGTCCCCCGCCCCGACCGAATTAGGTCATCCACGACTGCCGGAATCGTAAATTCAACGGTGCCCCCCCCCCCTCCTCCTCGCGAAGAAAAGACGCAAAGGTCGTCTCGAGTTCCGTAAATATCGATGGCATGAAGCCCCAGCAATTCATGGATACCGGTTCTTCGCCGGTCAACTGGGTGGCCGGGCAGTCTGGGGGCTCGTCCCACAGGGTTCCATCCGCGTGGCGCGTAATGGTCGTCCGTTCCTGAATGCCCGTCAGCAGGCGGTCGTCGGTGCATAGGCACACCCCCCGGCTCACGCTGCCATGATCGGACAAGGTCTGGCCGAGCCGAAATGCCACCATACAATGGGCGCTGGGGCCTGCGGCACCGCCGAAGTATTCCGCCAGCGCCCGAAATGAGGCCGCGCCATAAAAGTCATCGGCATTGATGGCCGCAAACGGGCCCGCGATCTCTCCCCGCCCCGCACGGATGGCGTGAGCCGTCCCCCAGGGTTTGGTCCGCTCCGCGGGAACGGAAAATCCCTCCGGTACATCACTCAGCTCCTGAAACGCATAGGCGCAGGCGATGCGCGACTCCCACTTGGCCCCCACGTTTTCCCGAAATACCGCCTCGAACTCCCGTCGGATCACGAACACCACCCGGCCAAATCCGGCGCGAATGGCATCGAAAATCGAATAGTCCAACACGCTCTCGCCGGCGGGCCCCACCGGGTCCATCTGCTTGAGCCCGCCATAGCGACTGCCCATTCCCGCGGCCAAAATCAATAATGTCGGCTTGTCCATGGGGGCACCCTACCAAGTCGCTACCTACAAGAAAACCTTTTCCCGCTGGGGAAAACCGCGTAAGGTTCTGGGTCTAGTCCAACCCCGTACCCCAGGAATACCTATGAACAAGCCACTTCGTGTTCTTTCGATTCTCATTTTGACGGCGATGGCTACAGCCTCGGCTGTGGCCCAGGCCCCCGCCCCCCAGGGCCCCGCCACCCCTTGGACCCAGTTTGAAAAAGAACTTGGCCTCGCCACCACCTATTCCGTGGATATGTCCATTCAGGCCATGGGCATGAATATGGAATCGAAGATCATCCGCGACGGGGATAAAACCCGCACGGAAATGATCATGCCCTTTCTCAATATCAAAACCATCATGCTGGAAATTCCCAAAGACGGTCAGATGGTTTCGTACTCGCTGTTTCCGGATAAGAAAAAGTACATGATCGACGACGACACCGATGGCGCTCCCGCCGGCACCCCCCAGATCGAGGAACTCGGCAGCGAAGCCGTGGATGGCGTCACCTGCACCAAACGCCGGATCACCATGACCGACAATGGCGTGCCCAGCAGCGTCACCATGTGGTTCTCCCCCGCCCAAAAGGACATGCCGGTCAAGATGGTGGCCTCAGCCGATGTGCCCATGGAACCGGGGCAGTCGGCCATGCCCATGCAGAGCACCATCCTCTTCAAAAACTATGACTTCTCCACCCCTGACCCCGCGCTGTTCGCCCTCCCGTCCGACTACACCCCAATCAACAACATGATGGAAATCATGATGGATGACTCCGCGGGCGGACTCGGAGCCCTGATGCAGCAAATGCAGAACATGCAGATCGACGAGTAAACCGACTCAATAGACTTCCGGCACAAACTGCTGGTCGGACAGCGGCGGGCGCACATAGCCCCGCCGCTTTTGCTTGGGCGGTAGTTCGATGGGCGGCGGCGTCAGATCCTGATAGGGGATCTGCGTGAGCAGGTGGTGGATGCAATTCAGCCGCGCCCGCTTCTTGCTGTCCGCATTCACGACATGCCAGCGGGCCTGCGGAATGTCGCAGACCTCAAACATCTTATCCTTGGCCTTGGAATAGTCCACCCAGCGCGAACGGGCTTCCAGGTCCATCGGACTGAGCTTCCAGCGCTTGGTCGGATCATCGATCCGGGCTTTGAAGCGCTTTTCCTGTTCTTCATCCGACACGGAAAACCAGTATTTGATCAGGATAATTCCGGAGCGGACCAACATGCGCTCGAATTCGGGACAGGAGCGAAAAAACTCCTCATATTCCTCCGGCGTGCAGAAGCCCATCACCTTTTCCACCCCGGCGCGGTTGTACCAACTGCGATCAAAAAGCACCATTTCGCCCGCCGTCGGCAACTGCATCACATAACGCTCGAAATACCACTGTGATTTTTGCTTGTCCGTCGGGGTGCCCAACGCCACCACGCGGCACACGCGTGGATTCAACCGCTGGGTGATGCGTTTAATAACTCCGCCCTTGCCCGCCGCGTCGCGCCCCTCGAAAATCACCACCACCTTGAGCCCCTTGGCCTTGATCCATTCCTGCAGCTTCACCAGCTCCACCTGCAGCTTGGCCAGTTCTTTATTATACTTCCAGGTCTTCTTCGGCTTCGATGGTTTCTTGGATTCCTGCTTCGCAGCCTTGGCCGCCTTGGAGGCGGAGGGTGATTTTCTTGCCCCTTTGGCTGCTGTTGCCTTCTTTGCCTTCATGCCCACTCCTTTCGGCCACGGCGACCCCGGCCATATCTTTAGCGTACCCTGCCCCCCTCCCCCCCGCCAAGCTTCTTTTGATCGCAACTTTCAAGATTCAAGGGCTGACCCCCAACTTTCAAGATTCAAGGGCTGACCCCACTGAAGTGTAATGTTGTATGTGAAGGGCTGACCCCCGGGGTCAGCCCTTCACATACAACATTTCAGACTTCATTCCACCACGATTTGAACCCCATCGCTAAGGCCGCGGGCGCTGGCGCAGACGATCTGGTGGTGGCCGCGTTCGAGGGGCCAGAAGAGCGGTTGTCCCGAGCGGGACTGTCCCACGGGGCGGTCGTCGATGAACCAATGCAGTGTCTCGTCGGCGCGGTCGGTGGCGGCTTCGAGCGCTAGTTGTTGGCAGAGGGTCTCGTGGCTGGGCATCTGCCGATAGACGCTATCCCGCGCCGGGGTGAGAATCCGCAGTGCGGCCATGGGCGACTCACTGGCCGGTGTCATGCGGCGGTTGAGGAACGACGCGACCGCGGCGGGCCAAACGGCCTCGGGCCCCGTCCGATGCACGGGGCAAGTCGTATGGCGCGACACCTGGGCAATGCTCCAGTCCTCGATGTGCTGCGTGCAATGCGGTCCCGGTACGCCTCCGCTGACGGCGCATACCGTTCGCAATTCCACGCCCGCCGGACGAGCAAAGGCCGGCCCGGTATTATCCGGATAGAGTTGGCGCACCATATCCCATGCGATCGGGGTTGCCGCCAGGCGCCCGACCAGGGTGTCCGATCCGCTGCCATCGGCATTCCCCACCCAGACCCCCACGACGATGTCCGGATTCCAGGCGACGGTCCACGCATCGCGCAGCCCCGCCGAGGTTCCCGTCTTCCAGGCCATCGGCGGCAGCCGTACATCCGCCAGATGCCCCGTTGCATCCATTGCACGCTCGTTGCCCGAGAGCATCTCGCTCACCAGCCAGCAGGCTTCGGGCGAGAACACCGGCTTGAGCGTCAGCGCCGCGGTGGACTCCAGCACCCGCACGGGTGCCCATTGGCCACCCCGCGCCAGACAGGCATAGGCATTCGCCAGTTCCAGCAGCCGCACCTCCGCGCCGCCCAGCACCAGCCCCAGCCCATAATGCTCCGCGGGGTGCGTCAGGGTCGTCAATCCCACCTCGCATAACGTGGCATGGAAGCGCGCCGGTCCCGTCCGGCGCACCACGTCAATGGCCGGTAAATTCAGCGACAAAACCAGCGCCTCCCTCGCGCTGACCACACCGCGAAACTCAGGCGAATAATTTTGTGGATCAAAGTCGCGAAATCGCATGGGCACATCGGCCAACATCGTGGCGGGAGTGATGAGGCCCCGGTCGAACGCCAGCGCATAGGCAAAGGGCTTGAGGGTAGAGCCGGCGGCGCGGGCCGCGGTAGCACCATTCACCTGCCCGGCCCGCGGCGCGAAATAATCCGGCGAGCCCACCAGCGCGCGCACTGCGCCAGTCTGCACGTCGAGCACCACAATCGCCCCACTGGTGGCCGCGTTGTCGTTCAGCCGCCGCCGCAAGACGCCCTCCGCTATGCGCTGCCACTCGGCATCGAGGGTGGTTGTGATCAGGCCCTTTTCACGCGGGGATGTCGGCACCCCGACCCAATCGCAGAAATGTGGCGCGCGGAAGGGATAGCGCCCCGGACGCAGAGATAGCGGCTGCGCCAGCGCGTCGGCCCGCTGTTGGGGTGTAATCTGTCCGCACGCCTCCATCCGTTCCAGCACATAGGCCTGGCGGACGTTGGCCCGCTCGGGGTGCCGATCGGGCCGCAGCCGCGAGGGCGACTGCGGCAACCCGGCCAGCAGGGCGGCTTCGGCCAAACTGAGGTGCGCCGGTCGCTTCCCAAAATAGCGCTGTGCGGCCGCCTCGATGCCTACGATGTTGCCGCCAAACGGCGCGCGGTCCAGATAATGGGCCAATATCTCGCGCTTATCACAGCGCCGTTCCAGTTGCAGCGCGCGGAAGGCCTCGATGGCCTTGGTCAGGAGCGTACGCCGCCGGGGGTGGGCCATTCGGATTACCTGAGTGGAGATTGTGGAGGCCCCCGACACCCGACGCCCCGACCCGATATTCTGTCCGATGGCCCGCACCAGCGCGAGCGGGTCAATCCCGCCATGCTGCCAAAACCGCTGGTCTTCCGCCGCGACAATCGCCTGGTCAATCCAATGCGATGGATCGGGCTGATACCCCGCTCGGCAATCGAATCCGCCCGCCCCCAGCCGGATCCGCAGGGGGGCCCCGTGGCGATCCGCCACGACGACCGCCCGCGGCAGGTGATTCAGCGCCGCCTCTGGGAATGGCACCACATGCAATGCAAGCCAGATCGCGGCGGGCACCAGCAAAACCAAACCCCATACCACGAGACGGCCGTGGCCTGCGGGTAGGGCGAGGCCTCCCCGCCGAGCCGCTTGAATGGATCGGCTCACCGGGACGGTTCGCCCTACCCCATTTCTGGCTGTCTCGACGCCCCCGTCGGGGGGATGCCGTCTCTTTTGCCGTGGATTCTTCACGGTACGACGTGCACTTCTCCACCGCCGCCCACGCCGCGGATATCCGGCTCATACATGCCCGAGACCACCACCGGCGGCAGGACATATACCCCCGGCGTCACCGCGCGCACGGCGTAATGGAACTGGGCCGGTTTCCAAATGGCCCCGGTGAAGATCAGCATCCGGTCATCCCGGGCATCGCGATACTGATCGCCTTCTTTCTTCTGTTTCAACCAGGGCACCTGCTGGGACGCCGCAAAATTGGGATTTTCGATCTCGAGCCCCGCCGGCAGCAAATCCTCGATCACCAGTTGATCGAGACGATTACCCAGCGGGTCCACGGTCAACCGCACCACCCGTAACGCCCCTTGCGGCAGCGCCGTCATGTCGGCCGCATTCCCGGAGAGGTCCAGGAATTCACGCTGAATGGCGACGCCATTGCTCGTCGCCGTCTCGGGTGTCATTGCGACGCCCTCATGGCGCGCCCACAGGTAGAGTTTGCCGGGGCCGTCATTCTGAACGCGCAGGGGCGCCACCGCACCGGGCCCCGCCGACCACGTAACATCGTTGGTGGGGCCCACAGTCATGGTGCGGCCATCGGGGAGCGTCACCACGGCAGAAAAGGGTTCTTCCGTATCGGGCAGATAGCGCGCCAGCTTACCAACGGCCAGCAGCGCGAGTGCATTATCCTGGGTGTTGCCCCAATGCCCATCCCGCTGCCGGTCGCGCAAGGCCTGAGCCAATCGCGCGACGGCGGCATTATCTGGATCCACCTCCAGCCACGCCGAGAGCAGCAAGGCGGCGTCGCGCACATCACTATCCAAGAGCCGTCCGGGGGTGCGGGTACGCGACACCGGCAGCGCCAACGTCTCCATCAGTGCCACCGCCTGGCGCGGCTCGCCCGCCAGAATCAGCGCCGCGGCCGTCTGGGCTTTGGCGGCAAAACTGAGCTGATCGGCCTGCTCGCGCAACCGCGCATTCCAGCCAGCATCCGGCCGTCCCGCCAGCGCCAACACCTGGCAATAGTATGCGCGCATGCCCATCTCGGTGCGCCAAGTTTCCGGGCTGGCGCCAGGCGGAACTGCGCGATCAAGACGCCCGCGCACCCAGGCCAGGCCCGCCTCGAGTGGGCCCTCCGGCACCGTAAACCCGGCAGCTTTGGCCTCGACCAGAAAGTGAATCGTATAGATGGATTCCTCCACAGCGGTTCCTCGCAAGAACGGCCAGAGCGCAAAGCCGCCATTCTCCTGCTGCATGGACAGCGCCCGCGCAATGGCCTGCGACACGATCATGTCGCAGTCACCCACGGCACGTTTCCCGGGCAGCAGACGCTCCACCCAGTCCTCGGCGTAGAGCAGCGGGAACGCCTCCGACACCGTCTGTTCGAGACAGCCATAGGGATAGTGAATCAGGTAGTCCAGCGCCCGCCCCACCTGGGCCGAGGGCAGCGACGACAGCGCACCCGACGCAAACAGCGATTCCGGCAACCAGTCGGCCGGTGCCTCGACATCCAGCGACTCGCCCGGCTTGAGCACCTGGAGGGTCGTCGCCACGCGAGTGCCAGCCGCGGGCCGCACCGCCAGCTCGATCGTCTCCCGATAGGTTTCGGTGCCCGCCACGATCTCGAGGGTACACAATGCTTTTCCAGGCCCCGGCCCGGCCGTCAGCGAGAGGGGCAGATGGGCCGCCTCCCCCGCCGCCAAGGTCACGGTCTGCTCGGCCTGCGCGACCTGCAACGGCCCGCCGCACGTCACGCGCACGGTGGCCGACTTCGCCTCATCGCTGATATTATGCAACGCCACCGATGCCTCGGCCCGGTCGCCCAGCGCCAGGAACCGCGGCAGCGCGGGCTGGATCACGACCTCGCGCCGCACCACGACCGCGGTCGAGGTGGACCCGCACTGCGTCGTATTAAATGCGACCGCCATCACTCGCAGTTCGCCGCTGAATTCGGGCAGGTCTATCTGAAAGTCTGCGTGTCCCTCCGCATCCAGCGGCACGTCGGCCACCCACAAGGCCAGGGGCTTAAAGCGATTGGCCTTGATGGGATTCAGCCGCTTACGCAAAGCGCCCGCCCCATCGCCCCCCGCCGCGGGTGTGCTCACCAGCTCCTCCTCCAGGATCGGCATCAACTCGCTATACAGGTCATAAGCCGACGACATCAACGCGCGCTGGGCGGTAAAGAGTTGCAGGGGGTCCGGGGTCTGGAACACCGTCAACAGGCAGATCGCCTCGTCCACGGCCATCACGGTTACCCGCCCCGCCGCCGGCGCCCCCGTGGAAGTGCAAACCGTCACAGACCCTGTCAATGGTGCCTGCGGATGCGTCGTTTGGGGTGCATCAATGGTCACGCGCAACTCCCGCTGGGGCTGCTC
This sequence comes from Kiritimatiellia bacterium, assembly GCA_028681135.1. Taxonomy (GTDB): domain Bacteria; phylum Verrucomicrobiota; class Kiritimatiellia; order CAIQIC01; family Lenti-01; genus JAAZFE01. Next base: position 13,434 of record JAQUJC010000004.1, read on the forward strand.
CACCGGCAACGCAATAGTCCCGATGGCCCGGTGCGCGCTCCAGACCGCCTCCGCCGTTGCCGGACGAATCAGGGTCAACGTACACCAGGCGTTGGGCGCGTACAGCGCCTCCACGGGCACCTCGATCTCGGCGGTATTCTTCTCCAGGATGACCACCCGGGCTTCGTGTACGTGGTCCGTTTCGACCGTCAGCAATGCCCGGCCGGTAAAGGGTGCGCGCACCTGTAAGCGAGCGGTCTCGCCCGCGCGAAACTGCGGCCTGTCCCACGACAAGTCGATGTGGCCTGGCTTTTCCCGGCTCCAGGCCGCCCACGCCGGATCCGCCGATGCCACCCAAAACGTCAGCCGCGCGGCGGCGCCCGACGCCGGTTCCACCGCGGCCAGCATGTACTCACCCGGGGCATCCACGGCAAAGCTCCAGTCCCGCGGCTCGCCCCCCGCTGCGAGGGTATCCTGATGAATCTCGATAACCTGCCGTTCCGATTTCCATTCATAGAGCCCGACCCGGTTGCGGCGCAGCACCGAACTCCAGGTCACTCGCGACACGGTCAGGACCAGCGGCTTGTCAGCCGTGACCGGCGTGCCATCCGGCTGAACCTCGACCACAGCCACGCGTTGGGTCACGCCCACCCGCGGCGCCCGGCCCCACGAGGGTTTCAGGCCCACATAAAACGGATACGCATCAACCCGCGCCGACCCATAGGCGGTTACGGCACGCCCGCTGGACTCCATCACGGTGGCACCCAACACCACGCTCAATGCTGCGGGGGGGCGCCAGGCCTTGCGTGTATCCACCACAAACTGCCCCGCGCCTTCGGCATCAAGGTGCCCCGCGCCAATTTTCCGATGGATGGGGGCAAATTCTTTTTCCGGATCGCCGAAAGTCCACCCCGGCCAATTGGAGGGGGAGAATGGGGCCGGCGCGACTGTTGCCATGGCTGTCACCTTGAGACCCGCCGCCGGGGCTCCGAACAAATGCTCGCCGTGCGCGTTAAAGGTCAGCACATCGCCCGCCGCGGCCCGCCCCGGCGGTGACTCCACCTCGACACGAATTTGCGGCGGAACAAAGTCTTCGAGTGCCACCGCGGTCTGCCCCAGCACCGTATGGGTACCCGGCATGGCCAGTTAAAAGCGATAGCGCCCCGTCGGCAGATAATCCGGCAAGGTCACCTCGCAGGTAGCCGACCCCATATCATCCAGCTCAACTGTGATATCCCGGAACAGGTTTCCATCCGGCCGCCAGACGCGCATCAGCGCCGGGAACGGCGCGGGGGCGCGCATCTGATCGTCACGCGCCAAGACCTGCACAAACACATTTTCGCCCGGACGATAAATGCCGCGTTCGGTAAAGACAGCCGCCTCAAGCTGGCCCGGTTGCAGATAGGCCCGCCCCCCCGTCCCGGCCGCGGCAGCGACACCGGTGCGCTCCAGGTCAATATAGGTCAAGTCCCCTTCGGTCTCAGCCACCACCACAAACGGCGTCTCGCCCTCGGGCAGTACCATACGCGCCAGCCCCTGTTCATCCGTGGCCCCCCGCGCGATGACCTGATTATTGCGGGCATAGACCGTCACCGCGGCATCGGCAACGGGTTCGGCACTTCCCAGGCGATTGACCCAAGCCAGGACACGCCCTTCGGACACCCGCGTCGCGAGCCCCAAGTCCGTCACAACCAGCAAACGCCCATCGCCCCGCGCATGTTCCTCGCCCACCTCCAGCCAATAGATGCCGCGCGGCTCGCCTGCCGTCAGCCGCCGCAATTCCACCCGACTGCGCACGGGCGCCCCATCCGTTGCCGGTGCCAGCGTATTGGTAATCGCGCTGCCGGACCCGGTCAAATCGTCAGCGGTTTTCCCATAATAGCGATATCGTCTGGTTTCTCTAAGCGCCAATTGCACGAGGTTATTCGCGAAGACGGGACTTAACCGCGCCACATACTGCTCCAAATTCGCCGCCAGCACCGGCACGCACAAGGCCCCCCCCGGTGCCAGATAGCGCCCCGGCGAATCAACCCGCACGGCTTTTTTACGCGGGGGAAACTGAATCTTGCGGGACAGGGTCTGCGGCAGGCTCGACCCATTGGCCGCTGGCAAGCCCTCTTTGAACGTGATGTCATAAATCGCGCCCGGCTGGAAATCGCCCCGCACCAGCAGTCCCTTCCACCAGTATGCATTCACCGACTCCACCGTAAACGCCACCGCGGGATCAACCGTCACATACTCCTTGATCTCATTCCACTCTGGCCGGGCCGTAAAATCAGCCCGTAGAACCAGCGAATCGAACGCCGGGCTTTCCACCTCCACATTACGCAACAACATATTCATTTCCATCTTGAGCGACCCCTTCTTGCGGCGGTCGGTCGGCTGGGAATCGCTTGCGGAAGGCAACCCTGCCTCCAGCACATACTCCAGTTTCTCGCCCAGCACCGGGCGGGTTTGCAGCAGCAAGACATTGGGTTCCGGCGTCCTGTTCAGTTGATACGCCACCTCGCCCTGCCCCGGCACCGACAGCGTCAGGAACCGTGTCATCTGGGCGCGGTCAGGCTGGTCACTGAAAGTCAGACGCACGATCAGCTCACGCTCCGGCGACACATCAACCTGTTCCACCTTTCGCAGCCGCAGAATACGCTTCACCACGGGCGCCGACTTTTCCGTGGTCTTGGGCGCTGCCGCCCCCGCCAACTCCATCCGCGTCAGATGATCTGTCACGCGCCACACGCCATAGCCATTCACCAGCAGGAAGGCCAGCGCCAGGGCGAACCACCGCCCCGCCCGGCTTCGGTTCAGGTCCTGCCCGGCCATCACCGCCCCGCCCACGGCCACCTCGGCCGCGGCTTCGGCGAAGGTCTCCGGCGGGTCCATTTCCGCCAAAATATGCTCGATGGTTTCCAGGCCCTCTTCGCCCCGCGCGGCAGCCCGGCGCCAGGCCTCGGCAATATGGTCCCGTAGCCCCGCCACTACCTCGTGACGCACCGCCGGGGGCTTGTGCGCCAAATGACGCTCCACCTCATGCAGATACGCCTCCACCCGCTGAACGACCGCTTTGTTATTCTTCATGTCCCGGATTCCTTGTCCTGCTTCAATTGCTCCATCGCTGCCACCAACATCGGCCAATAGGCATTCATTTCCGCCAGGCGCACCTTGCCCCGCGGCGTCAACGTGAAATAGCGCCGCGGCGGCCCCGACCCCGATGGCACGTCGCGCGACTTCAGACACCCCTCCGAGCGCAGCCGTCCCAAAATCGGATACACGGTGCTCTCCGAGACCGACAAATCCTCGATCCGCTTCAGAGCCTGGACGATCTCATAGCCATAGTTCTCCCCCCGCCGCAGCACCAGCAGCACACAGTACTCCAGCAACCCCTTGCGTAATTGGGTGATCCACCCTTCGATCATGAGCTACTCCGCATCATGTATTACGTAATACATACTACCGGGTCAGCCGTCAAGCCCCTTTCCAATAATTAGAGTCTTGGGTCTCCCATTGCGCGGTTTTCCATAGCGTGGAAAAATCACGAAAAAGTTTTCCATAGCGTGGAAAATTCGCCCAAACGTTTTCCATAGCGTGGAAAAAACGCAAAAAAGTTTTCCATAGCGTGGAAAACCGGCGCGATACCAAGGGGCCCATGAGACCGTCTGAAAGGGCTACGGGCCGACCCCTTTCCTCCAGGCCCCCAGTCCTTATTCATCGCCCTGATTCAGGATTTAGTTCCATCGCAATGCAATTTAGCAGTTTGCTTTCCTGTGCGTTTGAAGCAAAATGGCGCTTTATGGAAACTGACACTCGGTCATCTGCTCACCCCGACCTTCCGGGCTATGAGATTCAGCAGCGTCTGGGCACTGGGGGTACGGCCACGGTCTGGCTGGCCCGACAGATATCCCTTGATCGCGTCGTGGCCATCAAGGTGCTGTCCCCCAAACTGCTAACCGACCAGGACGCCCGAACTCAATTCCAGGAAGAAGCGCGCGCGGCCGCCAAAATTTCGCAAGCGGCCATTGTCAGTATTCTGGATTTTGGGGAACACGACGGCCGCCTGTACTATGTCATGGAATATGTGGCCGGCACCAACCTCGCCGAATGGATACAGCAAAATCAGCGCATGGCCCACGGCCAGGTGCTCAAACTCGCTGAGATCATCGCCAACGCGCTCGACGCGGTGTGGCGCGAGACCTCCCTGATCCACTGCGACATCAAACCCGGCAACATCTTGCTCGGTGCCGATGGGGCGGTCAAGCTGACCGACCTGGGACTCGCCCGCATTGCCGGCTCCGCCGCCACCCGCAGCGTCTCCGAAAATATTGAGGGGACCCCCTCGTACATTGCGCCCGAACAAATCGAAGGCCTCGAGCCCGACTGTCGCTCCGACATCTATTCGCTGGGCCTCAGCCTCTACCATCTTCTTACCGGCAACCCGCCCTTTGCCGATCGTGCCCTTCAGGATATTCTCGACGCCCAACAATCCGATTATCTCCCCGATCCCTGCGACCTACTGCCGCGCCTGCCGGTCTCCTACGGGTGGTTATTGGCCAAAATGACCGCCAAAAACCCCGCCAAACGCCCGCAAAATTGGAGCGAAGTGCTCAAGGACCTCCACCAGATCAAGACTGGCAAATCGCCCCTGCCGCCCTATCCCGGCGAAGACGAAAGCACTATCCTGCTCAATCCCCGCCATCGCCCCGCCGCGCGCGCCAATACCATCAACCTATCCGCCGCCGGCAAAAAGGCCATCACGGTCTCCGCGTCCCACAACGCCCTCATCAGCCAACAGAAGCGCGGCTCTGCTTCCGCGCGGGCATCTTCCGGCGGGGGCTGTCTCCGCTTCCTGTTCTTTTTGATATTTTTGGCTGCCGTTCTGGGGGGCATCTGGCTATTGGCCTTCAGGAACCACCCCGAGCGCGTGGCGCAGCTAAAGGCCGTCCTCCAAGGCCACCCCCCACCCCCCCCCGCCCAGGCACCCGAACTGCAGCAACGCGACTCTGACCCGCCCCCCCCCGCTCCCGCGCCGGTCGAGTCGGTCGAGGAGGGGCCAGCCGCGGAACCCGAATCGTTGTCCGCCAGTACCGGCACCGTCACCCCCGGTGCCTGGAACCATCCCGGGTTCATCCAGGCCGCCAATCTCTTCAACGAAACTCTCACCCAATATCAGCAGCACCTGAAAAAGCCCGATCCCGCCAATCCGGCCCTGCCTGGTCTGATCGCCGATGCCCAATATGCGGCCTTGCTGTTTGAAACCATCCGCGCCGACGCCCCCGACTCCGTGCCCGTCACCCACTATGCCAACCAGTGCTATCAACTGGTCAACGATCTGCGCCGCGCGCGCATGACGCTGGATGCCAAGCGCAATCGGCATGATCTGGCCCCCAAAAAACGTCATCCCGAGCTAGCCCCCTACCCCCTCCCCGAGGGTGACTCCACCGACCCCTTTGCGATGCACCACGGGCAATACGGCTATGCCTGGGATACCCTGCCCGCCCCGATTGATCGTCCGGAGACGACCGAATTTATTTTGCTGCTCTCCGCCATTGCCACCCCCTCCCCCGACACCCGCATCCAATCCGGGTCGTATTTGCATGGCCCCTTGCGCGGCCTTGTGAGCCTGGAGGAGGCCCGTCGCCTCTTGAAGGTGCCCCCCGAACCCCGGACCCCCATCGAAGGCGCCCCCTTCCCCTATGGTGGATTCTTCCAGACCACCTACCCCGCCAGCAAGCTCGGCTCCATCGGCCCCGGACAGCCGACCTATCCGCATATCCGGTTGATTACCGACGCAGAAGACCAACTCGTCGCAGTTCAGCTCATTGATGAACACCCCGCCCCTCCCCTGCAAACGTCTCCGATGGCCTTTTCCACGGCCTCCCAGATCATGGACTTTGTCACCGGCCGCACGCTGCCCTCGAAGGGCGACATTCGCGCCCACCACAACACCCTGCGCGGCACCGGCACCTTACGCATTGACTCCGAAGTCGCCGATTTTGCCTCAGAATCCGATCCCACGCCAGTATTCCGCTCTGTGCTGCTGCTGCCCCAGCCCGTCGCCAACAATTTATTGTATCATCTGATGGGCACTCGCTAATACGGGAGCGCGACCATGACCATTTTGGAGCATTTAATATCCACCCTCGACCTCGATGCCCCCGTCCGCGCCATCCGCCTGGGGATGTTTCACACCGCCGTGCTGACCCGCCGCTGCGGACTCGCCGCCAGCCTGCCACGCGATGCCCTGCGCCAGAGCCCGCCGATGGTCCGCAACCCCGGCCAGCTTCTCGATTGGAGCGCGGCGGCCCTGGTTGGCTTGGCCCATTCAGAGCACCTGCTCGAAGCCGCCATCGGCATGGCCACCCTCAACTCCCTGCTGGAGGTGGACGAAAGCGCCTGCCAGGAACTCAATGCCTCCAACTACATCCTGGAAAAAGGGCGTGACCGCAATGTCGTGGTCGTCGGTCATTTTCCGTTCCTGCCCACTATCCGCGACGTCGCCCGCAATCTCTGGGTGCTGGAAAAGAATCCCCGTTCAGGCGATCACCCCGCCGAGCAAGCCGGGGAGCTGGTCCCGCAAGCCGATGTCGTGGCCATCACCGGCACCACCCTCACCAACCACACCCTGGAATCCCTGCTGCCCCTGTGTCGGCCAGACGCTTTTGTGATTCTGCTCGGCGACACGGCCCCCCTTTCCCCCGTCCTATTCGATTACGGCGTCTCCGCTGTTGCCGGCACCGTTGCCAACCAGCCCGAGGTCGTCCTGCGCCACATCTCCCAAGGCGCCACCTACCGCCAAATCCGCGGCATCCGCCGCCTCACCCTCCTCAAACCCTGACGGTCGTCGGGACTGGCAGGGGTGCGATTGGATATTGATTTGATGACGCAGCACAAATGGCCATGCCGCCATTACGGTCTTTCCCTTTGAACCGGGACCGGGAAGGGTATCAGACAGCTACGGATTTCGCGGATGAAAAATGGGGGGACCAGACCGGGACGGGGTCGTCCCGGCTCCATTCCAATCGTTTTTGGAGCCCCTGACGACCTCGTCGGAGGATGATCCCGGACGGCATGCGGCTCCGCCATCGCCGACAGGCTGTCCCTCACAAAATCGTATTTGTGTCCATCGGTGTTCATTCGTGGTTGGGTTGTCCCCCCCCCTTCCAGTCATGGTGAGCGCAGTCGAACCATCGCGGAGATTCCTCGACCGGCTCCATGCTATGGAAACCCCGGCTCTCGTAGCGTGGACCTCCCGGTCCGCGCCTCTTCCCGTTCCGTTGCGCGGCTTCTTCTGTTCGGCGCGGACCAGTGGTCCATGCTACGGGGAGCCCCTTCCCTGTTTTCATATAATCCATATGACTGCCCATCCACCGGGCTTGTACCGGTGTGCTTAAGGTTGTGCAGCCATAATAACTGCCCCGCCAACCTAACCATCCCCGGGACAAGCCCGGGGGATTTTCCCAATCCTGCACAATCCTGTTAATTGCCACTCCGTTCGCAACGCTCACTCGTTCGCTCCGTCAGCGGAGCGCTATAGACTTCGCGTTCGCCCTGCGTCCGGCTGGTGCCGGACTTGAGCTCGGCACTCAGCTATTCTGTCTAAACTGGCTGCCCCCTTCCCTCCCCCTTTGCGTCTTCGCGTCTTTGCGTGAGACAGCTGTTTATTGAACGCGGGCAGGACGGAGCCTGCCCCTCCAGAAATCTCATTCGTGTGATTCGTAGTTTCTCTTCTCCGTTGTTCTTTCCTGAGTTCATGAGTTCAAATTCATTCCCCTCTGGAAGTGGACAAAAAAACGCCGCGGATTTCTCCGCGGCGAGTTTTCCGGCAGATGGATGCTACCCAGGTTCTTCGGCCCCTTCTTCACCGCCTCCACTGACGACTGGAACAGAGGTCGTCTGGCCAGAGATGTTGCCCGTCTTGCCGCCAATCTCGATCCAGTTACCATTGAGGGTGCGCCCAGTAAAGACCCTGGCCGCCACCGTTCCTTGCAACGTACCCACAATCTTGACGTTCACACCCGCCTTGCTGATACCCTCGCATTCAAAGGATGCCACGATGCTATCCCCATCCGTTGGCAAGGGGCTTTCCTGATACGTGTACTTGGCGGACTTATCATTGCCCTCTTCATCGGCCCCCACCTGGGTGATGTCCGTGTTTTGACTGCCGGATGCCGACTGCATCTTCTTGATCCGACCGCTATAGGTGGCGCCATTGTTGTCGGTGAACGTCAGGTGCTGCCCTTGATGCATAATATTGAATGAATAGATACTGAACCGGGTTGATCCGGGTCTGGCACCGCTCCCAGAAGCCCCCTCGTTGGACACTTCATATGAATAGCTCGCACGAACAATGCCGTTAAAGACCGGCCCGATCACACCTGGATTCAGGGAATAGGTCCACGTTCCAGCCACATAAGAAATGGTTCCAGACCCCTGCCCTCCGCTCAGGAGACCGTTCCCATCGTCCGAGATACTATCCCACAGCACACCCGAACTATTGCTAAAGTCGATTTTCACGGATCCGGCAGAAATGTTGCCCTTCGTGAGCTTGCCCGAAAAAACAGTCTGCCCTCCCGAAAACCCTGGCTGGCTTTCATTTGAAACCGAGAGAATGTTTGTGCTGCCAGGCGTGGCAGGCGTGGTGGTGTAATCGGTCACCAGAAAACCACCAGCCGCACTACGGTACACCCCGCTGAAGTTGACCCAATCATAGGAGGAACTCCAGCTTTCGCCGTCACTGGTTGACGTCCACTCGCATCCCATGAGACCCAGCGCCGCTATTGCTGCGCACATACCGATTAATATAATCCGTTTCATCCTGTCCCGTCTCCTTGCTAGATGCTACAACATTTGCTTACTTTAAACTGTTTATTCATCTGGCGTCAACGCCATTTGCTGGAGGCGACTAGTCGCCCCCGGCCAACGCTACTCCACGTACCGAATACGGAAGAACTTGGTGCCCCGACCGGGTGCGGGCGACACCGTGTTAGTATAAACCCCAGGCTGGGTGACCGCCGCCCGGAATTCCTCTTTCCACCCGCCTGGGGCCAGATTGGTGGCCGATTGGACCACGACGACTTTAGGCATGAGGCCAAGCACCTCGTAGGTCAACAAGAGCTGCTCTCCACTCTTCACCAGTGGTCCAACTGTCAGTTTAGGAATAGCCAGGGGCGCTGGATAGGTTTGGGTGGGATCTCTTCCCTGCGCAAAATTATCAATGTCTTTCCAGCCATCGCCACTCAAGTTGGACTGACCGTTCATGGTGGTGAGATTGCCCGCATAGCGATATTCATACGAGTCGACGATTCCATCGTTATCGGTATCGGCATCGTAGATGACCAGATCGTTACCTGAATATTCGGCTAAGTTCCTGATCTTTATCCGTTTTTCAGCATAATCCACGCTATAGATAGTTGGGGTGTCAACGGTCCGGTCGTCCCGGCTGCCCTTGACCAACCCCCAGTTCTCGCCTTCATCCAGCACGCCATTGTTGTTTCGGTCGTAGAAGGCACGGACATGGAAATCACCAATCTCAACCCCCATCAGACTATACTCCCAATAGCCCGACCGGGGAATGGCCAACGCCTTGATCAAGACGCCGTTGCCGGAATACGCTTCGGCCACGATCTGAGCGTTAGATTCCCATCCATAGTAGTAAATGCGCCCCTTAATCATGGCGGCCCCGCCCTTTGCCGGCGGCTTGAAGCTCACCGCGAAATTCACCCAGTCGCTGGTGACGGATGCGCGCGGGTTGTAAGCCCGGACCTGGATGCGATACTGGCCATTCGTGAGAGCTCCGAAGCCAGCCAGCAACGGCAAATCAATTTCCGCATTCCCATCCAGGTTCACATAAGGCCGGTATTGGGTGGTGTTCAACACCGTCTGACCCGTTGCCGCATTCTGGATTTGAATCTGAATCCTGGTGGTATTAGGGTCCAGTTTCATGCGCAGTTTTTCGCGGGCAAAAATAAGATTGCCCGTCGGATATTCAACCACCGGCTTCGCTAGGGAGGACGGATAGGCGATCGCATTGGTCCCGCTGGCGAACACAACGCCATCGACAGTTCCAACCGTCCACTCATAGGAGCCGTACATCGGCTCGATACCGCCCAGTTTCAGATCCATTTCCATAATGTTCGGGCGGCCCAGCGACTCAAGGTTGCGGGTGGTCGAGTAGATGATCGGTTTGCCCGCCTCGCTCAGCGCTTTGATCGCGACCCGGTAGGTGGTTCCAGCGACGTGCGCGATCGCCTCTTGAATCGCACCCATCTGCTGTTCCCAGGAGAAACGAATATATCCGGCGGGCTTGTCAGTTAGAGGAATCTTGATGTTCACTGCACCCAACTGGATGTCTTCTATACCGCTCTCGCTAAAGCCGAGCCACTCACCTGCATTCCACTTGCCATCGGCATTCATATCGATAAACGCCATGAAAATATTGGGACCTTTGTGTACATGGCCAATCGACCATTCAGTGACAGTTGCCATCGTTCCACTTTCAAAGACGCTTTGGACGGGAATCAGGACTTGAGCGTCTGGTGCCTGCATTTCAAGATCGGAAAAGGCCCACACAATCAAAGCCACAGCATCCGGCTCCAGATAACCATCATCTGATATCTCAAATTCGGTAGCCACTACATATTCAAGAGCTTGGCCATAAAAATTGAACTTAAACTGGGGCAAAGGAAACGATTTTCCATCGTCTGGCCTTGTCGGGGATACAATGGTTCTATCCACAATTTCCCATTGGACATCCCAAGTTTGATTGCTTGCTATCCAGTTTGATACTGCTTGATAGCTATAATCAACACCGGTTCCCAGATACTCGGACAAGTTATCCCAGCCATCGTTATCTGGATCGAGGTTGGGATCGTATCGCCGCGGGCTGCAGGCTAGCGGGAAGATCGACTCCCAGGCATCGGGCATTTTGTCGGTATCCGTGTGCAGGGTGCCATAGGTCGCACCAGTGGTGGGGCTGTCATAGTCGCCTCGACCATCGCCATCGGAATCGAATCGATTGGGATCAGTTCCGGCCTGCAATTCCGCCCAGTTGTTCAGACCGTCGTGGTCTGGGTCGCCCCAGGCACCAAAAGTGAAGTCGGCCGGGTCGTAGACATAGCCGACCTCGTCGCCAGGCGAGCTATTCCCATCGGGGTCCATGCCATTCAAGATATCCCACCAGTTGGGAATGCCATCGTAGTTGTTGTCTTCCTGGAAGGGATATTCGGCCGGATCCAACTCTACGAACTGGACATCGCTGATCATTTGACCGGCATAATCCCAATCCAATGGATTCTGGTAATCTTCCAGAGTGAACCCGCCATCATCCGCCGGATAATAGCCGGCTAAGGCCAACCGATAGATCTGGATGGGATCCGTGAGGATCGAGGGATAATCGCCGGTCTCCATGCGCATGGCCGGAAAAATATACACTCCCGGTTCCTCTGCGTTGTCCTTTACTATTGCGCGATCTTCCGCCAACTCGCTGCGCTGGAAGTCAAAGTTGAAGTAGGTGATCAAACCGGGTTCGTTGCCGTACAGGCTTTGCTTGTTATAGAGGTTCAGCTCTCCGCGGGACAAACCGCGATTCCAGACCCGGACTTCGTCGGCATCGGCCGCAAGCTGATGGCCAATCGAGAGCGGACCTGCCAGGCTGCGAACCCCCCAGTTCACAATTTTCTCTCCCAAGGGCACCAGGGTAGGATCCTGGACGGCATCGATGATTCCATCTACATATAAGGCCGCCTTGTTGGCATCACGCACATAGGCGACATGATGCCACTCCCCATCATTAATGGGCATGGCCCCGACGATATTATTGACGGTGGGATTCAAGATGACCTCAGACTCATCGATCACACCTTCTTCCCCTTCTTCCTCCTTGGTATAGGCGAGCACCCAGCGTCCGATCAGGGTGCCATCGGATTGCATGCCGAGATAATAGTTAAAATCCTCGCCGCCGAGATCGGTACCGGTATTCCAGCGGGCGATAATCGTTCCAGGCGACTGGCTCGTTGTTTTCACCCAGGCTTCCAGCGTCCAAGTGTCCAGGGAATCGATTGTAATGCCGGTAACGGGGTCCGCCGTCAAGCAGTTCTGCCGCAAATGATCATTGCCGCCGGTGGTGCGCAGGACGGCTGGATCCAAGGCGCCGTAGCCCAGGAACAGGTTGCGGCCCTTGAAGGCGGCAATTTCGGCATCCGAGCGGGAAATGGCCCAAACGCGGATTTCCTTGAGGTCGCCTACATATCCATTACCACCGAACACGAGGTCGCCAGGGCCTTGGGCCGGGACCAGTGTGGCGGGGCCATAGTTATTCCGCTTGCCATCCACAAACAGCGACAACACGCCCGTCGCCAAATCAAAACGAGCCGCCACATGGGTCCATTCGGAGAGCGCCAGGGGCGTCAACCCAACGATTTCCTTGATGACTCCGCCCGCGCCGCTTTGGAAGCGCACATAGGGCATGGCGTTGGTAGTCAATCCCAGTTCATAGTTGATCCGGCCTGTGGCTTGAACCTGGCGCGAGACCAAAGAAACGCGAGTGGCCGGATAGGCGGCCGGGCGAACCAGCGCTTCGATCGTCCAGTTGGTCAAGCTGTGGCGTTCGGTCTCTTCCAAGCCGATCTTGTCGCTAACCACCACCTGCCCGACACCCCCGCCATCGCCAAATCGCAGCGCCCGGAAAATCATCGGGCTGTAGGAACGCCTTGGATCACTTTCCCGATTATCTACCCCACGGACTTCGTCCCCATCGTTAATTTCATCGTCATCGGTATCCATTCTGGTGGGATCCGTGAAATAGATATTCAACTCGTCATAGTTGGACAGGTCATCGCCATCGGAATCCCAATCGGCGTCGGAGATAATGCCGGCGGGATCGAGTGAGAACTCGTTGAACGGATCGACCCCCAGTCTGTAGGACCAATAGTTGTTGATGCCGTTCCCGTTGGGATCCAGGTTGGCAATGGAGTCACCCAACGGATCGTACCCGTATTGCTGGTACCACCAATCGGGAATGCCATCGCCATTGGAGTCATAGACTGTGTTGGTTCCCGGTCCGGCCCCATCCCACAATTCAACAACGGAGTCGATGCGCGCAAAACGCAACGGCAGCAAGTCATTGAACAATGGCGACTGGGTGGCGGGGTCGAATGCCCGAGCGACCGGATACACATCGGGGTGGCGCTCCATCCGGTAAAAATTGGCATGATAGTAGCCAAGGTTGTAAGGGTTAGCGGTATTCGGGAAGGAGCGGGTCAGGGTGTTGTCTGCCAGCGAATAGGTGGAGGTATGGTAGGGAGAATCGGCGGGAGGATCGAGCGGCAGCCGGGCGACAAGGTTAACGATCCAAGGAACATACAGGTAGTTGTTGTACACCAGTGACCGATCGGCGGCCGTACCCCACCACGGAACATGGGGATAGGAACCATCGTTCGGGCGTCCATTTAGAAGATCAAATCCAACCGGAAGAATGCCCTCGCTTGAGGGGTCCAGCAGGTTGTCGAAGTTATAGAGATACTTGAGTTCGGGCGTGGCATTGGTGGACAGCAGCGGACGTTGGTACGTCTTGACATCGGCCATGCGCAACTTGCGAGACATGTCGCGTTGCACTTCTGTCATGGTTTTTGCGCCATTCCAAATTCGAACTTCATCCACCCACCCTACAAGGAAGCTGTGCAGATCCGGGGCCGTGAAGGTGGTTCCCGCCTGAGATCCGACCCAGACCGGCTGGCCATTGACCCGGCCGACGGGATTGCGGTCGGCAGCGCCGACCACGAGCGGGGCATCAAACGTGAAGCCAGGATTGACATCCAGATAAATCGGATCCGGCGTGGACCAGCCATTGGCAGGACGCTCGGCGGAAGCAATACTCGCACGCATTTCGCCGTTCACATAGAGGAACAATTTCTTTTGGGCACCATCGTAGACCCCGGAGAGGTGCTGCCACCGGTCGGCTTCCAGCGGGTGGATGCTTTTGGCGATGACATCCTGATACTCGAGTCCGTCAAAGCCCGCACCTGTATAGGAAACCAAAGGTCGTCCATCGGCATCGATCGCCAGCCGGAAGTTGCGGCGAATGCCTTCCGGAAAACTCATGACGTTTCCATCGGGAATCCAGACTGGGCGTTCAACCACGACTTGGAGCGCGCCGGAGGCGGGCTCCACAGGCTTGACCCACGCCTCGACCGTGAATTCGGTCAGATCGTTCAAGCCATGCAGGAAACTGCCCCGGGTACGAGCGGCGGCATCGCCGTTGAGGTACAAAGCACGGCGGCGCGGTGGTGCCTCCGAACTCAACGGATCAGTGCTGCCCGGACTTGCTTGCGAATCCACGAGTTCGGCCCGGTCGCCCAGCATGTCGGCATCAGTGTCGAAACCTTCGGAATTTTCGAACGAGAACAGATAACTGGGCGGTGTCCAGCCCGAAGGGCCGTAGTACCATCCGGGTGCCAACAAGGCTAGAGAACCCAGGTCGTAGTACAGGTTTACAAAGCTACTCTGATAGCTGGGGTCGGTGATCCAGGAAGGGGATGGGTCCGTATGATAATACTTGGGCGGGGGCGCATTGGGTTGAAGCGATTCCTCCCAGTTGGGCAATCCGTCCTGGTCAGGATCGGCAAAGGGCGACCCCGCAACATAGGGGGCCACACGGATGTCAAAGGTGGGGGGCATCCCCGCCAAGACCGTTGCGCCCAAAACCATGGAGTTGTGCACATCCAGTACGCCAAACATAGGATTGAGACCGTGGTAGATCTCCCAATAGTCATCCATGCCGTCGAGATCGGTGTCGAGAAGCCGAGGATTCGTCGAGGTGTAGCGGCTGTTAACGGGTGGGATGAAGAAGAACGGCACCGTATTGACATTGAGGTGCCAATCCCAGGCGAAAGGAGTCCCGGTGAAAAAGGCGAATGGATCGTAACCGCCGAGGGGCTGGCCAGGGACCCATTCGGTGTAGCGCCAGTGGTGAACGGCTCCAGACAGATACTCCTGATAATTGACCAATCCGTCTTCATCATAGTCGCGGGCGGCATCCTTGACCGTACCATCCATGCCATTGCGCAGATTCTGGTCCGCCAGATCATAGATACGCGAACGGTGCGCTGTAATCGCTTCCCAGTGGTCGGGAATGGCATCGCCGTCGGTATCGACGGAAGTGGGATTCAATCCGCCGCCGACATAGCAGCTTCCGTTCCATTCCACGGTTCCTCCGGCATACTTCAAGACCGCCAAACCGCCGGACACATCTTCGCCCTCCACGACGTCCAAATCCTTGTATCCGCCTTCGGCGCCGTCCACCACGCTATCGCCGTCGGTGTCGTCCACGTTGGGATCGGTGGGCCACACCTTGTTGAGCCAAGCGGGATCGAAATGGGTGCGGCCGTTCGGCCACGACGCACCCCGAATCAGATTGATGTCGTACGCACTGAATTCCATGAAATTGTTCAAGCCATCGTTATCCCCATCCTCCTGGGCGTCGTCCTTGTTCAGGGGATCCAGACCCACATAGAGTTCCCACCCGTCGAAAATTCCGTCGCCATCCGAGTCGATAATCATGGGATCCAAGGCATAGCTGTTGAAATTATCGCAGTCCAGCACGCCCTTAATGAACCCAAGGTACAGCGACGCCAAGAACTTTTCACGACTGGTGAAGGGAATGGTGTTCTCCTGCCCCTTGAGTTCCCGGGTGCTTCCTTTCCCTAGATAGTTTTCGCCCCACGCGGTGCGCGGATCATACCCCAGGTCGGCATAGACTTGGCCGTGGCGACGTTCTGCCCCGGCACCATCGTCGGTATAGGCCATGTAATCATCGGACGGACTACCACCCGCATCCTCCGGGTCAATGGGGTTGAGTCCCTTCCGGATTTCATAGCCATCGGACATTTCATCTGCGTCGGTGTCCCAATGGAAGGGATCGGTGCCTGCGATGAATTCATCCAAGAAGAAAGCACAATCGGCGTCGAGGTCACCGCTGGCATCGACAGTCAGTTCCGCGCCAAAAATCGCCAGCATGTCATTCGCGGGAATGGGCAACACCGGAATATCCCAGTTCACCGTGGGATCAAACGAGGCCAAGTCCAAGGCGACGCCCTCAAAGGGGGGCGTGGGCACATTCACCAGCGTGCCATAGAAATAGTATTTCCAGCCATCGGATATTCCATCGCCCGCAGTGCTGATCAGAGTGGGATCGGTACCCGGATCGTCATTGATCCCGGTCAGCGAATTCAGCCCATACCAGCCATCGAACCCGCGCGCCTGGAACCAGTTATTAAACGGGATCACGCCGATATAATACTGGGGCGGACGCACGCCCGTGGTTGGGAAACGATAGGGCCAATCGGTGTTCAGACCCGCCAGTGCGGCAGGATAATTTCCCGACGAGAATACATTCATCGCACCGGGTTCCCACCCGCCTGGCATTTTGTCATCCGTCGGATTGCCAGTTGCGCCATTGTCACCCGTCGGATCTTCCGGGTCCAATCCATACGTGACTTCCCATACATCGGGCAGACCGTCCAGGTCCAGGTCTCCCACCCCCTCACCGGCTTGATACTCATGGCTTAAGAGCAGCTCGATTTCCTTGTCTTCCCCACCTACACTTAGCGTGATTGATACGGGATGGGGTGGTTTTCTATCTACGTATGATTCGGGGACATCACCTAGCCATTTGTATACAAAGCTATCCCGCCCACCCACCGGCACAGGGTTCGCAGTGATTTTCAACACGGCATTGCTGGGCACCGACATAAATGCAGGATTTCCCGTCATCGTAGGGCCAGCCGGGAGTAGCTGCTCAATGGTAATCGTCCCCCCACCTAGTCCCGTCAACCCTTCATAATAATCCAGGGCGCTGACAACAATCACATTGTCTTGGGCAACGGCCACAGAGCCCACCAGAAGCGTGCCCGCTAAAACACCCAACAAACAAAAATGGAATGACTTCTTCATTTTATTCTCCTGCTTCGCCAACGATCCTGATGGTGCCGATCCCGTTACGATCCTTGTCGTTCAAAATCTGCTTTCCGGCGCTACTCGCGCCCCATTTCTTGACTGCTGCTCCCGGACCCAGAGGCCCCTTCACTCAATAAAGCCCTGATTTGCTCCATCAAATCGGCACGCCGGCTGCCAAGGGCTCGATATTCTTCTGACTCATTCAGCAGCGTGAGGCGGGCGACCACCTTCATTTTTCGCTGCTCGCGCAATTCCGATATCTGAGCGTTCCATTCATCGGACTTTGCAGGCGTTTGCTCCAATTGCTCAATCAAATCTCCAATCTGCCGACTGATTTGCTTGATTTCAGCCGTCAGCTCCTTAAGCGGTCCCGCTTGCGCCGCTTGGGTCTCAAACTGATGCATTTCTCGTTTGTTTTGCATGAATTCTGTACGTAATTCCGCCATACCGGATTGCGCGACTTGCTCCGTTATCACGACCACCGCCTCAGCAGCGGCAGGTTCCGTCGCCGAAATGTCGCCAAAAGCCCCCCGGGGAAATACAGCCAACACCACCGTCAGTGCCATCCCCATGGCACTCAGCAAGACACGCCAGGGGGCTACGCCCAACTGCGTGGTGTAAGTAATTGCCTCAATCATTCGATGTAACCTATTGTATTACCATTCTTCTTGTCAATGCTATCCACCCTCTCGCCTTTAGCCTTGTAGGTCGATCCACTCATGGTCCGCCCTGCTCATGGAATCCTGACCGGACGGAAGAACTGGAGAGGCTCGTCCATGGTGTTGGTATAGCCCATCACCCCGTCCACCGTCGCTGTGAAGACCGCTCCCGGCACAGCACCCCACTCCCCGGAAGGTAAATTTGAGGAAGACTGCACGGTATAGATTGCGCCAGCCCTTCCCAGCCATCTGACCGAGAAGGGAGTGCTGGACGACACATTTGCCACGAACGGACCGACGGCCGGATCCGTGGGATCACCGCTGTGCGCCACTTCCTGGCCGTCATCCCAGCCATCGCCGTCCGTATCCGGATTCTGCGGATCGGTCTGGAGGCGGAATTCGCCAATATTCAAGAGCCCATCGCCATCGTCATCCAGCAGGGCATCGAGCGGGTTGGTAGGATCCAATCCATTGAGCACTTCCCACGCATCGTCCATGCCATCACCATCGCCGTCCACGGTCGCCTCCAATTTCTGCAAGCGATTATTCCACGTGTCCGCCACAATGATCGAGGACGACATCAAGGACGGTGCCGCATCATGGGGAAAGCTGACCTGTCCATCGCCGCCCCCTTGCTGTCCCAAACTTCCCACATGGGCTCTGGACGAGTCCAGCACCTGAATCCGGTGGTTGGAAGTGTCCGCCACAAAGAGACGATTACCCAAGCCGATCTGAATGCTCATGGGTTTGTTGAACTGCCCCGCACCGGTACCAAACGAGCCGGTCTTCCATAGGAATGTGCCGCCGCTCGTAAAGCCTTGTAAGCGGTTGTTTTCGGTGTCCGCCACATAGACAATTCCGTGCTCGTCCACCGTGATCCCCTGGGGAGAGTTCATCTGACCATTGGCGGTTCCAAAGACACCGAAGGAGAACAACTGGACGCCATTCGGGTCGAAGACCTGAACGCGGTGGTTGTCCTTGTCCGCGACGTAGAACCGCCCCAACGGCCCAATGGCCACATCACGCGGATTATTGAACTGGCCCACCGCGGACCCGTACGACCCGAATTGGCGTTCAAAGACCACCGCCCCGGTCGTCGGATTGAAGGTGAACACCTGAATGCGGTGATTGGCCGAATCAGCCACGGCGAAACGGTCGGCATTCGGCGCCTTGCCCAAGCCGTAGGGCGTGGCGAACTGGCCCGCGTTCGTGCCATCCGAGCCGTAGGTTAGCACATGGGTGAGCGTCGTGCGGTCCCAAACCGAAACCCGGTTGTTCTGGCGGTCCAGCACAAATACAAATTGATTGGTCAGGAACAAGCGCGTCGGAAAATGGAATTGGTTGGTCTCGCTGCCAATTGTTCCTGCCACCTGCTCTAGGGTCCACTCCGCTTCCAAGGGGACAATCGGCGCGCGTGGATCCATCCCGTTCAGAATGCAGTAGCCGTCGGGAATGGAATCGCCATTACTATCCCGCACCGTGGCAAGGGAACCGGGGTATCCCAATACTTGGTCGACCACCCACGTTCCAAAATCGTGGGTCTCGTTCGCGGATAGATCCAGCGCATATACCCCCGAGTCGCCATACGCCACGGAACCCTCGAATGTCGCCGCATCCCAGGCGCGGACATAGACGTTGCGGACCGGGGTGGTTTCCATAAAGTCGTGATGGAAAATTTCATCAAATCGACCCAGTTCGGGCAACCATTCATAACCCACGCCGATCCGTCCATGATTCTTATTGAAGGGGAAGGTGAACAGCACGGTGTCATCGCCCGTGGTGCTGCCATCCGAAGCGGGCAGATTGACAACTCCATCGGGACCGGCGTACACGAGCTGGAATAGGCTGGCTTCGGCCCCACCCGTTCCCGACAGGAACTGGTTCATCCAGTTCTTCACGCCTGTGCTGGATTGTACACGCAGGGTGGGTTGAACCACATTGAAGGTAACCGGAATCGCTTGAACAACCGCCCCGGGATAATTGCCGCGAATGATGAGCACCGCCTCGTGGAGGCCAATCGTCAGGCCCGCCGATTCAGCCTTGAGTGTGACCGGCAGCTCGCTGTTGTCCACACTGGCGCTGACGGGCGAGGCATTCAACCACGGGACCGCCTCCAGCAACTCGTTTTCGACCAGCCCCCGCAAGACATCCTGCCAGGCACCCCTGGTTTGCCATTCGGCGGCATCCTGGTTTCCGTTCCAAAGAATCACCACGCCGCCGGTGCCGGTTTCGCGGCGCATCAGCTTGCTGGCCCCTTCCACCCCGAAGTACACCGCCGGAGCTTCATTGGTATCGACCGTGGCTTCATCATAGGCCATGGAGGTGACCGCCACATGATCACCGGGCTGAATGTCGACCCAGAACGGGTCGATCGGCAGCGCCTGGACCAGTTCCGCCATGTCTTCCGCCTCCGGCGCGCGGTCCAGCGAGTCGGACCCGACCAGATCGCGCAGACGCCGATCATCCGGACGGGACAATACATGGGCACCGACCACGATGAGCTTGCCGCCCTGATTCAGATAGGTCTGGAGCAGCGATTCTTCGGCCACCGACAGCAAGCGGCCCGTGCCAGCGGTTCCGCCCAGATCCAGAATCACGAGATCCTGCGGCAAAATAGCCTCCGGATCAGTGCTATGCCTTCCTGTCAGCACGCCCTCCACTGTGACCAGATTGTTGGACCACATCGATACGGTCCAGCCCGCTTGCTCCAGCACCGGCTGGACGAGTGCCAAGGCATTCCGGTCGGAAATCAAGGCAATCTTGCGCGGTTGGGCGGTGAGGATATCGAACTCAAATTCATCAACAGACAGATTGGAAAACAGCAGTGTTTGTTCCTGATCCTGTCCGGCCTGGGCCGCAAATACCATCTGCGTGGCCCCAAAGGCGATTTCGGGACGGCGCAAAGAGAAGTCTGCGATTTGGTTGCCGCCGACAAGGGTCCGAATGGTCGCCGGCGGGGTTTCGTGACTTTCGCCCAGTACGCGGAACCGATAAGTACCGTCTTCCAATCCGTCGATGCGATAGGATCCATTGCTTTCCGTCAGGACTCGGCCACTGGATGCCCCCCAGTATTCAACCGTCAAGCCGGCCAGGCCGGCCGCTGTCAGCGCATCGCGCACCGTTCCGGAAATGGTCTGTCGCGGGGCCACCGGAAGGGTGAACGGCAAGACTCCATTCGCCAGAGTCAGGGTGAAATCCACGTCGCCGGTTGCATTCGGCAGGGTAACGCGGAAGCCCGCGAGGTTGACCTGCTGGTCGCCGCTGGAAATGCCCGGCCAGGTGGCCGTTCCCTGCACGATGGTCACGCCCGGCGTGGTGCTGGTCAGTGTGCCGGTCGGACTCATATAGAGAGCTGAGCCATCGTTGAGCAGACGAATGAACAGGTCCACGGTCTCGGCGGGTTCGGCGTGGCGGTCGCCGTCGCCGGTCGCCTGATCATCCACTGCGACGTCCGTAATCACAGGAACTGGGGCCGGGGCCACGTTCACGGTCACCGGAATCGACAGCTCATTGGCTCCGCCGCGCACGACGATATGGGCGATATAGCTCCCAGCGGGCAGTTGACCGCCCGCGTTGATGGTGACGCCGACCGAGAGCGTATCCAGCGACACGATGTTGGCTCTGTGGGTATCCACCTGTAGCCAGAATGCCTGGATGTGTTCCAGCGCTGCCGCCGCATCCAAATGGCCCGCCGAGGACACCACGCCTTCCAGGACGGGGTCGCGGCGTGCGCCCAGCATGATGGCGTCGCGCAGCATGTCATAGGTCGCCCAGGGTGCCACGGATTTCAACAGGCCCGCCACGCCGGCGACATGAGGGGCGGCCATCGATGTGCCGCTGAGTCGCTCGTAGGCATCAAGCGTTCCGTACATATAGGTGCTGAGGATATCCACGCCCGGCGCGGCAATATCCACGGACTGCGCGCCGTAGTTGGAGAAGTCAGCCAAGGCTCCATCATGGTCCGTGGCTGCCACGGAAATGATGTTGTCGAGATTGTACGAGGCCGGATACGACCGGTACGGCTGATCGTCGTCGTTGTTCACCGCCTCGTTGCCCGCGGCAGCAACGAACAGATGCTCGTTCGCCATGGCGTATTCGATCATTTCATATTCCACTCCGCTGAAATAGTAACCCCCGTAACTGTGATTGCTGATTTTCACGCCGTTGTCGACGGCATATTCCAAGGCGGCCAGAATGGCGTCGGAGGACAGCACGGCCTCTTCGATGCCCAACTCATTCACCCCCACGGTCGCCACCTTCAACGGCATGATTTTGGAATGCCAATTGACGCCCGCCACCCCGATGCCGTTGCCGCCGGAGGCCCCCACCGTACCCGCCACATGGGTGCCGTGCTCGACGCCAGCCACCGGGTCAGGCGACGGATCGGGGTCGTCATCGCCGAAATCGTAGCCGGCAACCAGATTGTCTGCCAGATCGACATGGTCGAGTTTCACGCCGGTATCCATCACCGCAATGACCACATTGGTGTTGCCCACCGTGGTGTCCCAGGCTTCCTGAGCCCGGATATCCTCCGCGAGGGTTCCACCCGTCTGGCGGGTGTTGTCCAGTCCGTACATCTGCGAATAGAGCGCATCGTTGGGCACGGCGAACACCTCCCGCCGATAGTTAGGCTCCACGTAGCGAATGGCGGCATCCGTCGTGAGCGTGTTCGCCACCCATTCCATGGATAGATTGCCAGGAACCCGGACGTGCGCAGCCGACACCCCGTGGTAGCGGCGCAGAACCTGGCCGCCCACCGCGGCCAACGCGCTCGCCTGCGCTTGAATAGCGGAGCCATCTTCAAACCGAACGAGCAGCTCCTGCTCCACCGCCTCGGAGGGCAGCGCGGTCCAATCGATCTCCGGCAGATCCAAGCTCCCAATTCGGTCATGGGGAACACCCTGTACCAATTCCAATCCGATTTCGACAAATCCAGCGTAGGGGCCGTCATTGGTGAGGTCCAACGTCAGATTAGTTTCCACGCCCTCCGGCAGATTAACAACGATGTTGGTAGGCAGGGCGGAAATGCCCCATGCCGCCACCTCAAAGTCCACATTTTCAGCATTGGCGGAGGCAATCACCACGTTCGACGAGGGCGGCGCGCCATAGGGCGCGGGCGGCAGCACATAGACGTCGTAGGTGTTGTTGGTCAGGCCAAACAGGCTGTAGTCGCCCGCGGCATCGGTGAGGGTCTGCACAGTACCTCGGTCGCTGACGGCCTTGACGACCGCGCCTTCCACAGGATCGGTGGTGTCCAGGTCGGTGACCTGTCCGGAGATGGCGTAGCGTACCGTCACCGTCAGATCAAAGGTATGGGTGGTGACCCGGGCATCCGCATCGGTGACCTCTAGTGAAAACGGCAGTACATCGCCCTCCCCGGCCAGCGGATCGATCTGGATCTGAGGATATTCCGCCAACGGCGGATCCAGCACTGGGCCTTCCACGCCGCCGGGCAGGACATGGGCCCAGGACGCATTGGGTTGCGTCACCGTTGTGGCATCAGCCCCCGTATAGCTGAGGACTCCTTCCAGCGACAACGCCAAAAGACTGCCCGAATTACCCAGCATGATATCCATATCTACGGCTTCGCCCGGTTCTGCAAAGGCGTCGCCATCGCCGCCGGTGACTCGCACGCCATACACGTACAGAGTGGGGCTCGCCATTACGGTCAAACTTGCTGGAATCAAAATATCCTCGCCGCCCGCGTCATTGCTCATCAAACGGATAACGGCTTCATAGGGCTGCTCCGAGGCGGCCAGCGCCGAGGCATCGGCGGTCAGGGCAACCGGCGCACCCGCGCCGACGGGAACCACGCCTGCGGACGGATCCGTCGTCAGCCAGATGGGGACTTCCGTCATGGCCGGATGTGCCGCAACGTCCACCACGATCTCGTATGACAAAGGCAGGTCCCCCGCCGCATTATCCAGACTCAGAGTGTCCAGCGCGCTTTCGCCTTCGTTCACTTCCCACTCATATATCAACGGAGCCGCATTGGCCCAGGCTGTCCCCAAGCCGAAGTTGGCCATGGATGGCCCCGTCGCCGTGATTACGTCGCTGGGTGAATACTCGCCAGGCTTTAGCGCCTGAATATCGTAGGCCACACCGGGAACCAGGCCATGCAACCCGTAGGAGCCATCGGCTTCAGATGTCGCCATGACATCCGGATACCCCGACGCCTGCCCGCGAATCAAGGCCTCTTCGATGGGTGCGCCGGTGAACAGATTGGTCACGAGACCATATACGCTTTCCCGCGTCGCGATTTCCAGGGTCAACATATCGGGATACGGCCCCAGACCGCCATCGGCGGTGGCGCTGTGGAAAACAGTGAAAGGCGTTTCCTGGGGAATATCCACCTCCGTCGACAGCGCCAATTGCGTCCCGCTCAAGGCCGAATCCCCTGGTTGCAGATCCCCGTAGAGAACATACGAAGTCGCAGGCGTCAAGGTCACCTCGGGCGTCGGCACGGTGACCGATGCCTGCACGTTGCTGAAGATCTGGGTCTGCATGGAATTGAAGACTTCCAAATTTAAGAAAAAGCTCTCACCTGGTTCGGCATGCCCATCGCCGTCCCCGCCGGCTGCGTCATCGATCTCATAACCGATGATATTGATGCCCGGCGGCAACACATTGGAGATGCGGACATCGTCAATATACCAGCCCGCCGCCACACCCTCATCGCCGGACTCAATACGGAACCGCACCCGGATCGTTTGATTGGCGAACCCGGGCAGGTCGAGGCTCACCGCCTGCCAGCCCGCAGAGGAGCCGGTGACCAGCTCCGTGACGTTGACCCAACCGGAGCCCCCGTTGACCTCGATGACGCCAAAATCGCTTTCCGCAAACTGATGCCACGACTGGAACTCAAGGCGGGGGCTCAACTTGACGGCCACCGGCGTGCTGACCAGCGATGCCAGGGCCAGAAGCGGATAATTGCCATCCAGAACGGTGCCCCAGAGCCGTTCGCCCGAGGTGGCGCCCGGAGGACCGTAGGACGGCATGCCGTATTCCCAGCAGGTCACGTCGTTCAGGTTGGTGAACGTCCAACCGGCTTCGCCCGATTCCATGTCGTTTTCATAGACCGTGCGGCGGACGGGGGTGATGAAGGTCAAGTAGTCCTCTTCGTTCGTGGAGGTCAGATCCGTCGGCGCCGAGGCCTTGTTCCCCGCGTAGTCCTCTGACAAAACGGCCATGACGTATTTCGTCGAGCCTTCCACCGGGACCGTCACCGTATGCACGTATTGCGTCGTGGCGCCGATCACGGTCGGTGTGCTGACATAGGTGCCGCCGCCGATTTCCGGCAGCAGCGCATCCAGCCCCCCGGGCGGAATTTCTGTCGTGAGGATGTAGCGGGAATCCGCCGGCTCATCCGTCGACCAGCCGACCGTCGCAAAATCCTCCGCCACGTCCACCATCTGCACGTCGCTGATGACCGGCGGTGTATCGTCGATCAGGACTGAAATAGAGGCCGTTTTGAGACTCGGACTTTCATAGGTGACGGTCAGGGTGTCGTCCTCCACCGCCGTTGTGCCGCTGACCAGGTCAAACGAATTCGTGAATGTGGTTTCATCGACGCCGACCGTCAACAACGTCTCCGTGCTGGCCCACCGCACGACATCCAAGGGGTCCACGACTTCCACGGCCACGTCCACATCCGTCGGCAGAGGAGCAATCAACGTGGGGTCGTTCACCGTGACCTCGACCGTGGCGTCCGAACGATAAGCCTGGCGATCCAACGTGAGTTGCGGCCCCAGAGCAGCGATCGCGGCAAACAGGTCCAGTTCGCCGCCGGTGACGGACTTGCCATCCAATGCCGGATTGGGCGCCACACTCTCCAAAATCGCGTCCCGGATCTCCTGATAGGTATAATCCGGATTGAGACTCCACAACAAGGCCGCCGCGCCCGCCACGTGCGGGCAGGCCATGGAGGTTCCTTGATACGAATCAAACTGATCGCCGGCCCCGCCGGGGACCGTGCTCAGAATATCCACGCCCGGCGCCGCCAAATCCACGCTTTCAAGCCCATAATTGGAAAATTCGGCCAGCGAACCGCCTTCCGCGATAGCCGCCACCGAGATGATGTTAGGCAAGTCGTAGCTGGCCGGATAGGCCGGGGTTTCGTCGTTGTCGTCACCCACTCCGTCAAAACCGCCGTTGCCCGCCGCCGCAATAAATAGCTGCCCGTACGTCTCCCCGGCCACTTTGATGGCATCATACAAGCCCTGGCTGGCACCGCCACCGCCCCAACTGTTGTTGGTGATCTTGATCTTCAGGGCCGTGTTGGTGGCCGCGTATTCCACCGCGCGAATGGCATCGTCCGTACTGCCGTACGGATCCAGGAACTTCAGGCTGATCATCTTGACGTTCCAGTTCACGCCGACCACGCCGAACGTGTTGTTGCCGACCGCGCCAATGGTGCCGGCCACATGCGTGCCATGTCCGGCGTTATCCCGTTGATCAGCGGTGTTGTTGGCGAAATCATAGCTGCCCGGCGCGATATTGGCAGAAAGATCCTGATGCGTGGTAAGAATGCCCGTATCGATGACCCCGACGACAATCTCTGGGCTGCCAACGGAGATATCCCACGCTTCGGGCGCGCGGATGCGATCCATACCCCACAAATCGCCATCGACATAGGAAGGATCATCCGGGGTCGTCGCGTAGGCCCGCACGATGTAGTTGGGCTCGACATACGCCACCGCCGGATGGGCCATGTATTGTTTGGCCACCTGGGCCATTGAAAGCCGCTGCGACAGCTTCACGTGGACAACCGGGGTGATCGAAAACTGCCCGATCACCTGTGCGCCAAGCTGTTGATGAAGGGCATGGATGCTGGCCGCTGCCACACCCGGCTTGAAGCCGATCAGCAATTCGCCCGGGACATAGTCCTCGGTGAAAACCGGGCGGTTCCAATCCACCCCCGCTGGAGGGGCGGCCCACCCCATGCTGGCCATGAATAGGCTGCCCAGGAGCAGCCAAAATCCGCAACGTGCTCGATTGGTTTTCATAATTGATCGGACTCCTCCGCCGAGCGGGTCGCACCCGCTTCCTCGAGTTCAGGCGCGGCATCCTCGGCCATGTCCGCCTGTTTCTTTTCCAACGCCTGCAGTTCAAGCTGGACCCGGACCCGGTCGTTGGCCAGTTTCATGGTCTCGCGCCTGATCTCACTTGAACGCCCGACAACGACGGTTTGTCGGGAGGTGAACGCCACATAATTGGTATGTTCTGACATGCGTTGCGCCAGTGCTTCTTGCTGGGCATGCAAATCGCGCTGCATCGCTTCGATTTGCTCCACCATTTCCCGTAATTCTTCGTCGGTATCCAATAGGTGCTGGCGAAGTTCAAACTGTTCGCGCTGTGCCTCGCGCGCCTGCGTCATCAACCCCTTTTTTTCGTCGTCAAGCACAGCCATCTGGCTATCAATCCGCTCGACCCGATTCCGAGCCTCGTGAATCTGTTCTTCCAATTCTTCCGCCGTTGGCATGAACGCCCCAGTCTGAGTTTCGTTCGCCAAGCCTACGAACGGAAATACTGCGATCAAGACCGCAAGAAAAGCAACTGAATAGACACGGCAAAACAACATGCTTAACCTCTCCTTCTCGATGCGCCACAAAATGGGCCCAGTCAGCCCAATCCTGCAGAAAGTGCGGGTTCTTTTGCATGGCCTACGCACAACCCGCACCTGCTTTATTCATCATGCGTTGTTCCTTCACTGCCAAGAGATAGGCCTCATGCCCTATTTACGGTGAGTAGACCGCAAAAATGAGGGGCTGGCAATCAAAAAAATGCCGCAGCGCCTTGCGGAGCTTCTACGATTGGATAGAGGGGTCAGCGGAGACGCCGCCAGACAGCGGGGGCGATGGTTGGTAGAGCTAAAAATCGGCGATGCAGTTGCCGACGCTACACCGTATCCATGAAAGTCCGCTCCACGCGGTTAAAAACCGCCATGCCCAGCAGCAGCAGCAGCACCGTAAATCCCCCTGAATAGGCCAAATAAGCCCACGAAAACACCCCCGTGCCGAAAAATCCGTAGCGGAACGTCTCGACAATGGCCGTCAGCGGATTGGCGGCAATGATCCAACGGTAGTGGTCTGGCATGGTCGACAGCGGATAAATCACCGGCGTGGCATACATCCATAACTGCACCCCGAAGCCCACCAACACTTGTAAATCACGGTATTTTGTCGTCAGCGATGAAATAATCACCCCGAAGCCCAAGCCCAAGCCCGCCATCATCAGCAGCAGCAGCGGCAGCAGCCCCACCGCCCAATTGGGCTGAATTGGCGCGCCTTTTGCCCAAAACAGGCCATATACGAACAGAAAAAACGTAAATTGAATGGAAAAAGCGATCAATTGCGACATCACGACGGAAACCGGCACCACCATGCGCGGAAAATACACCTTCCCGAAAATTCCCGCGTTGGCAATAAAGGTGTTGGAGGTGCGCGTCAGACAGTTGGCAAAGTAGCTCCAGACCGTTGTCCCGGCCATATAAAAGACGAATTGCGGCACTTTGTCAGTCGGCAGCCCCGCAATGCGCCCAAACACCACCGTAAACATCAGCGTGGTCAGCAACGGTTGGATAATGTGCCACAGGGGTCCCAGAATGGTCTGCTTGTACGACGCCACGAAATCGCGGCGCACAAACAGCCCCATCAGGTCGCGATAACGCCACAAATCCTTAAAATGCAGGTCAAACCAGCCCTTGGGCGGCTCGATGACCAAATCCCAACCGTTTGCGTCTGTCTGGAGTGCCATAGCCGGAAAATATCCCAAAGCCCCCACGGGAAGTCAATCGCAGACGCCACAGCGCGAAGATGGATACCTTTGGAGAATGCTTCGGGAAAGCAGGAAGGCCGGAAAAAGCAGTTTTGGGACCGATTTTGATGGTTTTTGGGGATGAAAATGCGCAAAATCGGACAAAACACCAGGAAAACCGCTCTTTTTAGCCCATTTTAGCCTCAATGGGGCAAAAATCTCTATTTTGAGCATATTTCGCGCCGTTTTTTCCTGCAATGCCCGCCAGCGGGCTCTCTGCTGTGGAAAACGCCGACATAGACGCCCCTCCCCTTGTTCAATTTCCCTGTTCACACCTTGTCTCGGTTATTATTATATGTGAGACAAGCTGGAAATTGAGTTCACCTATCTACATGGTGGGCAGGATAATAGATGGCAGTCTCGGTTATTATTATATGTGAGACTCGGGGGCTCATATGGCGATTGGGACACACGTTGCCCCGTCTATTTTGTTTGCGGTTCCAATCAGGTGATTATGGAATGAGTGTCTTGTTTCGGACGTCAGGCAGCTGTCCGCCCGTGGAGGAAATGGCATGGCTGGGCCCCCTTTGGAGAATGCATCTGGAAATCAGGAAAAGGAGACACAGTCGAGCGGCCATTTTTTGAAAGGATTAACCGGCTATTGGGCTATTCCGACTGACGGGGCTTGGTCGGCATGAGAGCGGCGCACCTCCCGGGCGGCCACCGCCCACAAGCCCACCAGCGCCAGGCGTCCCGCCCACCGCACCGCATGCGCCCAGGGCGCGTCCGGAATATAGAAGGGGTCCGAAAGAGCCAGTCCCAGCACGGTGCCCAGCACCAAGCCGCCGACCGCCCATCCGCGGTGGCGTGGGGACGCGACCGCCTGGCTGGCAAACCATACCAACGCAAAGGCCAGCAAGACAAAATCGTGCCGTTCATGATACGTCCATGCCAGATTAGCCAGGCTCAGCAGAACAAAATGCGCCTCCCAGCGGGCCCGACGGTAGCGCCAACACCAGAGGCCGACAAGCACCCAGATGCCCAGGACTACCGCCATGGCCTGAGCCGTGTTTTCCCATCCCAGTGCATTCAACACTTCCTGGATCGTGAAAGCCCCTTGCAACACATAGCGGCACAGGTCCATCCACTGGCCAATCAACACCCAGGGCCATTCCCATAGCCAAATCGCCGGTAGAATCGTCAGCACCAGCCCGGCCACAAAGGCGGTCCAGATCGGAACCCATTTCCAGCGAATCAGTGGGATAAAAAAGAATAACAGGACTAGCGACGGCTTGATCAGCGCCGCCAAAAACAACCAGCCAGCCACCACCGGCCGCCGCTCAATCTCACGCACCGCCAGCCAGGCACACAGCAGCGAGACCAGCCCCGCCTGCCCATTTTGAATCACATATTGCAGCGGCGGCCACCAGAGACACACGACGGCCACGGCCCCCCCGGCCGCCGCACGCGGCCAGCGGGTTTCCGTCTGGAACCAGTTTCCCAATTGCCACAGCAGCAGCAGCAACACCGCCAGATTCGCGCTGGTATAGACCGGTAGCAACAGCCATTCTGGTAGGAACCCGAGCGTGGGCATCAGCATGGACATGGTGGAGGGCGGGTACGTCGCCTCGGGCGGCGGCTGACCCGGCAGCATGCCCGGGGTGTCGGGAGTCCAATCGGCACTGGAGATCGAATAGATGCGCTGCTCTTTCAGCCGCACCCGGTCGCTGCCGGTCACCGGGCCAAAGGTGTCATGCAGCAGCCGCTGCGCCAATTCATAGGGATTGATGCGCGCGCGCACATATTGGCAGACCACCCATTGCCGCGACGCATCGGACCAGCCCCGCATGGTCCAACCCCGCTGAGCGCTATAGCCCGTATATAGCAAACCGAGAGCCAGGGCCAGCACCCCCACACCCTGCCGCATCTTTTTTGCCCGTGTACTCATGGCGGGATGTTTACCAAACTCGCGCCCCCCTGACCACGCGATTTTTGTAAGGGCTGGTGGTGGGTGGTCCGTGGTTTTGGAATTGCGCGCCCAATGACAACTTAGACAGTGTCCGCTCGAGCGGCCGGGCCCAGCGCAGACTGTTTGGAAATACACACGCAAAAACCAGGCTCTGCACGATAAAGTCGGCCTGGATCAGCATGCGCCATGCCCATGCCGGACACACTAGCCTGCATTATTCAGGCTAGGTGCGCCCCTGGGCGCGCCAGATCGGGGGCAAATCGTACAGCCGCCGCGCTCATCGAGCCCAGCACCATGGCCCGAAGACGGAAACCTTTGGAGAATGCTTCGGGAAAGCAGGAAGGCCGGAAAAAGCAGTTTTTGGGCCGATTTTGATGGTTTTTGGGGATGAAAATGCGTAAAATCGGACAAAACACCAGGAAAAACGCTCTTTTTAGCCCATTTTAGCCTCAATGGGGCAAAATCTCTATTTTGAGCATATTTCGCGCCGTTTTTTCCTGCGATGCCCGCCAGCGGGCTCTCTGCTGTGGAAAACCCCGACATAGACGCCCCTCCCCTTGTTTGATTTCCCTGTTCACACCTTGTCTCGGTTATTATTATATGTGAGACAAACTGGAAATTGAGTCCATTTATCTAACTGGTGGGCAAGATAATAGATGGCAGTCTCGGTTATTATTATATGTGAGACTCGGGGGCTCATATGGCGATTGGGACACACGTTGCCCCGTCTATTTTGTTTGCGGTTCCAATCAGGTGATTATGGGATGAGTGTCTTGTTTCGGACGTCAGGCAGCTAACGATCTACTGGTTTTGAGCAAACAAATAGTCGTGGTCTTCAAGTCTTTCGACTAGGCAATAGCCGAAATCTGCCAGTATGGACCACCGCTTCGTGCCGTGTTGCAATAATCGTCTGAATATAGTCTTCACCGGCGTTTGGCGCATATATTTTCGCCACCTCCCCATTTGTCATTTTCTGGGCGCTTGTAAGCTGAAAAATGAAATCTGGGGCGCTTTGGGAAAGGATGATTTGGTTAGTCAATGGATTTTGGGCTGGCGTCGAGGTGGCGTCGAGGCAAATGGACATTGGTCATGGGGGATGGTACACTTTCTGGCCATGTCGAAAACACCTCACCTAACGATCATTGTACCGGCCTACAATGCGGCGAAGGATTTACCAGCGTGCCTGGAATCGCTTTATGCACAGACGGTGGCAATTCGCATTCTGATTGCGAATGACGGGTCCACGGACGATACTGCGGCGGTTGCCGATGCGGCGGCACGGTTGGAGATCGTGAGGGTGCTCCATCTCCCCCATTCGGGTGCCAATGCTGCTCGTCAAGCCGCCTTAGAGGCCGTTGATACCCCCTATTTTGCTTTTGTTGATGCAGATGATGCATTGGAGCCGACCTTTGCTGAGGAGATGATCGAAGCCGCGGTGCGGCATAAGGCTGATTTGGTGTTCTGTCCGTACATTTGCGTGTATGACCGCGTTGAGCGGCACGTGTCGTATGGCGGAGAAGGAGACGCCTTCGCACGAGATGCTCACCCCCTTCGCAAAACACCTAATTTGCTAGTGTCCGTTCCCGTCTTTTTTTGGGGAAAGCTGTTTCGCACTGAGTATGTTCGACCCCACATAGATTTTGCCCCTAAGGAATGCGCCCCGATGGAAGACATTCCGACGATCATTCCGCTTTTGATTGACATGCCGCGTATGGCCAAGGTTGCGACGCCGCTATATCGCTATGCTATTTCATCCGATTCTATGTGTCGGGTTTCCAAGCAGGAGCTTACCCGTATAGTGGCATTGCGCACATTGCATGAGCGTCTGGAGGCGATCGGGGCACTGCCGACGTTTTTGCCGCAATTGTATGCAATTAATCGGTGCTATCTTTTCGACCAACTGGAAAAATTGCGAGGGTATTGCGACCCGGCACATCAGCACCGCGTGATACGTGACTATTTCCGGCATTTGGAAGGCACGCTGCCTGGCTGGCGCCCGCATCCGTTCCATCCGACGTTCTACGCAGCCTATTGGCATGGAGTCGTGGCGTGGAATACGTTGCGGAATAGATTCACCCGACGGGGCAAGGATGGCGAAGACTAGCGAAGGGCATGATGGGGCTCACGTTGAGGGAAAGCGGTGGCGATGGCCGTCGTATCAACCGAAGGAATTTTGCAAGAGGCTCTCCTCATTGCCTTTTCTGGCACCAGCCGTGAACCAGGTACCCATGGCAACCGCCAGCCGTGGGGTGCCAACGCGGGGATGGACGATCCTTTGCTACCGCAAGGAGCGCCCTCATGGGGTTGCCGTCTTTGGTGCTCCTTTCAGTCGATCATACAACCCGGCAAAGGCGGCCAGCACGGCATCCGGCGCGTGGTGGTGCCGAACCTGTTCGCGCCCGTTGGAGCCCCAAATCGCGGCCGCGGCCGGCGTGTTCAGCATTTCGATCCAGACTGCTGCTAGGTCGGCAGCCGAAGCCGTCAACGGCAGTAGGCATCCCGTCTCGCCATCGCGCACCAGTTCGCGATTGCCGCCGCAATCGGTGGCCAGCACCGGCAAGCTCGCCGCCATATACTCCAGAATGGTGTTGGACAGCCCTTCGTTGCGGTTGGGTACCAGCGCGCCAACCTCGCACTGGCGCAGCAACGACGGCACGTCCAGCACCTCGCCCAAGAAACAGACGGCCTCCGCCACGCCCAAGGCGGCCGCTTGCGCGCGCAACGCCGGCAGTTCCCGCCCCTCCCCCGCGACGATTAGAACCGCCGCGGGCACCACCTGACGCACCTGCACCAGGGCGTCGATTAGCAACCCTGTATTTTTTTCGGGGTCCAGTCGATTCACCACCACCAGACGGCGGCCCGCCGGAAGCGCCGCCGCCGCCGAAAACGGTTCGCTCGCCCGGGCATCGAATTCGTCCAGGTCGACTAGATTAGGCCGTACCACGACTTTCTCTGCGGGCAAACCCTGGGCCAGAAAATGCTCCCGCACCGCTTCGGCATTGGCGACCACGCTAACGGCGGCCCGGTCGGCGCGACGCATCATGGCCAACTTCCATTTCGGATAAATCTGTCCCAGATCGCGGCGGCTGGTCATGAACTTCACGTCTGCCCACTGCGCCGCAAACTGGCCAAAAATCGCCGCATCGGCATCCCACGCATGCAAAACATCAATTTTTTCGTTGCGCAGCCAGGCGGCCAGCCGTCGGATCTCCCGCACCGTGGCCACCCGCGCCAAATGGCGGATGCGCACTTCATGCACCGGGCCGCAGGCGGCCTCGACCGCTTCGCGGAAGAAGCCCCGCTTATGAAACACCGCTACTCGGTGCGACAGCCCCCGCTGCGCCAGCCCCATGGCTACCCGTGCGCATTGGCCTTCGGTTCCGCCGCGAATCAGATCAAAAACGAGATGGGCGACCTTGGGCGTGCTCATGGGTGGCCCTTACTGAATGGCCGACGAGCAAAAACCGCCCGACGGGGTCGTCGGGTCTCCATGGAAAACAAAAACCACCGAATTGGAGCTGGAACAGCGGGACCTCGTGGCGGTCTTCGGCTCACCCGGAGGGTTCGCCCTACCTGGGGCAAAGTCCGGCTTTGGGTAGTGACGCCGCACTGTCGGTGTCCGTATAAATTGCCAACCTGACCGCCCGGTCGGCACGGAGGTCGCCCCTCTAGACCCCCTAATCTGTGTCCATTTGTGTTCATCCGTGGTTCACCTGTCCGAAACTGGAGCCGACACGATCCCGTGGCGGTCTTCGGCTCACCCGGAGGGTTCGCCCTACCTGGGGCAAAGTCCGGCTTTGGGTAGTGACGCCGCACCGTCGGTGTCCGTATAAATTGCCAACCTGACCGCCCGGTCGGCACGGAGGTCGCCCCTCTAGACCCCCTAATCTGTGTCCATTTGTGTTCATCCGTGGTTCACCTGTCCAAAACTGGAGCCGGCACGATCCCGTGGCGGTCTTCGGCTCACCCGGAGGGTTCGCCCTACCGCAGACAACATCTGGAACATTTGGAATTGCGTCAGAGGGATGTTCATTTCACCAACGGCTCCACTTCGCGCCACAGTTCTTCGGCTGCGAGGCGGATGCCCGCATCGTTCCAATGGGTGTCATCGCGCCAGTAGAGCCGCTGTCCCCGGGCTGTCGCCGCCTCAAAGACGGGCAGGAGATTCACAGTCGGGATGCCATTCGAGGTTAGCCCTGCGGTAATGGCGGCCAATAATTCTGGACCGCGTGCCAGGGCCTGCTGCTGTTCGAGCGGTAGCGCGCGCGCATGAATTTGTTCTTTTTCGGGAACCAGCAGAACTACCAAGGTTATGCCACGATCGCGCAGCCCCTCCGCCACGGAGGCCACGGTCTGCACGATGGGCGGGGCATCTGCTTCGGGCGTCAGCAGCGGCAACACGCGCAGGTTTTCCCCGTAAAACAGCATGGGCCCAAATTGGGGGTCGTCCGCCCCCAGTACGTCGCTCGGCCATTCCCGAAAGACCTGCCATTCGATGTGTCGCCAGGCCTGCCGTGCGGCATAGGCTGTCAACGAGGTATTGGGCCAGGCGTTGCGCAGCACGGCGGGAGCCAGATGATCCCATAAAATGCGCGAGGCTGCTGCGCTGGGCTGTGCATCCACGGCTAACGTTCGGTCAAACCAAGCCTGGACCGCCTGTCGCTGGAAAAGCGGCGCGCCCAATTCCCGCGCGGTCAGGTTCCACACCACGACTCGCGGCGGCGGATCAAAGCGGTCGGCCGCCAAAAATCGGCGCAGTTCCAAAAAGGGCCCCGAGCCACGACGGGCATGATTGTAAACGCCGATGTGTCCGATATCGGCCACGACCTGGGCCACCGTTTGTGTGCCCAGTGACACCATGAAGCTATCGCCGACCATCAGGACCGAACACATCCCGGTCGCCATCGCGGACGAATTGACATAGCCCCAGGCATCAAACGGCAACACAATTTCCGGATGGAACTCCGCATAGCGGGCCGCGAGCGACGATCCCGGCAGCATCTGGGTCAACCCGGCTCCCGTCTGGGCCGGGATGAGTTGACTGCGTGCCGCCGCCGCCCCTGTGCCCACCGATGTCGCCGGGCGACCTGTCGGCAGCCACTGGTCTTGCCATCGAAATAGCCTCAGCCGCGCCACCCAATCACCGGCTACCATCAACAGCCAGGCCGTCAGCAAAATGCTCACCCACCCCCTCAGCCATCGGGGCCGCGCGGACTCAAATTCCGTCCGTAGGTCAGGTTGGGGGATGTGGTCGTTCATATTGGCTCAAAATTGAAAATACAGGAATGGTGAACTTGTATTGACCAGGAAAGTCGCCACACACAGCACAAACAGCGCCAACAACACCGTCGCCAGCCAGATGCTCGGCCGCCAGCGGATTTCCCACGTGTTGCGGGCGGCAAAGACCATCCCCAGACAGATTATCAGCGCTGTCCAATTCAAGGCCCCGGTCCCGGACAGCGGATAGGTCGCCCCCCAGCCATTGACCCCGACGAGCCCTTTGGCCATGCGGACGACTCCGGCCAGCGTCGGCGAGCGAAACAACACCCAGCCCACCATCACCAGCACAAAGGTGAACACCCTCTGGACGGGCGCGGGAAATCGCCAGACAAAACCACGCTTGCCGCCCATCCGTTCGAGGGCCAGCAACGTCCCATGATAGGCGCCCCAGAGCACAAAAGTCCAACTGGCCCCATGCCACAACCCGCCCAGTAGCATCGTCAGGAACAGGTTGATATAGGTGCGCACCGGCCCCTTGCGATTGCCGCCCAGCGGCACGTACAGGTAGTCCCGCAACCACGATGAGAGCGAGATGTGCCAGCGCCGCCAGAAGTCTGTGATCGAAAGCGATTTGTAGGGCGAATTAAAATTTTGAGGAAACTGGAAACCCAGCAGCAGCCCGAGGCCCACCGCCATATCCGAATAACCGCTGAAGTCGAAATATATTTGCACGGTATAAGCCAGCAGGCTGCTCCAGGCCCCGGCCCATCCCAGCACGGCCTGGGAAAACCCCCAATCGGCCATGGGTGCGACGGCATCGGCCAGCAGCACCTTTTTGGACAAGCCCAACACGAAGAGCGTGATTCCCGCGCCCGCCTTGGCCCAGGTGTGACTGCGCTGCCGCAGTTGATTATCTAGCTCGCGGTAGCGCACGATTGGCCCCGCCACCAATTGCGGAAACAGCGATACATAACAGGCAAAATCAATAAAACTCCGCGCTGGGCGCGCCTGTCCCCGGTAGATGTCGATCGTGTAGCTCATCGCCTGGAAGGTGTAGAACGAAATGCCCACCGGCAGCACCAGGTGCAGCAAGGGGACCCCGCCGGATGCCGCACCCAGCCACTGCGTTAATGCGTTCACGGTCTCCGCGCCCAAATCATAGTATTTGAAGAACCCCAGAATGGCCAAATCCGCACTCACCGCCACGGTCAGCCAGCGCTTTTTGGAGGCCGGCGCGCGCGCCGCCGCGATCCGTCCGCCGGCGATATAGTCGATGGTGGTCGTCAGCAGCAGCAATCCGCAAAAGCGATAATCCCACCAGCCATAGAACACGTAACTGGCCAACGCCAACCAGCCGTGGCGCCAGCGCCGCGGCAACAGCAGGTAGTAGCCGGCCAAGACAGCCGGCAACAGCAAAAAGATGAATTCGTAGGAATTGAACAACATGGCGCTATCCGCCCGCCATCTGAATCATCTTGGCATCGCGTTCCGCCCGCAGAATTCCCATCAGTGCCGATACAGAACCCGCCAGAATCATCATCGGCGGATGCCACGGCAAGGGGCTGAAAAATCCGCCCACCGCGATGGCCACAGCCTGAAGCTGAAACGTCCAGCCCAAATCCCGGACGGCCGGCCAATGCGCCGCATTTTGCCGCACCCAATTGCCTCCAAAGAAAATCAACCCGACGAAACCCACATATAGCCCCATCCCGATCACTCCCATTTGCCGCCCTGCCATCAGGATTTCACAGTGCACCTGTCCGCTGGCCATGGGGAAGCGATCCTCATATTGGGATGCATTGGGATTAACACCTACTCCAAACAAGGGGTAGGTCTTGATTAAGGCCCACGTGTCCCGATTCTTGGCCTGGCGCTCATCAGCGCTCTGTTCATCCTGGGACATTGGGCCCGTGCGTTCCGTATCTCCGCCGCCCAAAAAGGCGGCGATCGATTGGGGAATCGTACGGAAGCGTTCCTTATTTTTTTCGCCCGTCAACGGAAACAGTAAAACAAGCGCAATGCCGACGCCCACCAAGGTTTTCCAGCGGTGCCGGCCATAGTGAGGCAGCAGAAAAATTCCCAAGACGATCAGCGTCACCAAGCCCGTCCGGCTGCCCGTTTCGAATATGATCCAGACCGCCGCCAGGGCGCAGGCGAGAAAGCCCCAGCGCACCCATGGGCGGGTCGCTCGCTGATAGGCATACAGATACAGCGGCAAAAACACACACATCATGTAGGCGAATCCATTCGGATTTTCGATCATGGATACTGCCGCTCCCATTAAACGATCCCCCGAATAGGTCGCCCCCAGGGCTGACAACCTCAATCCAGCCTTCACCCACCACAGCGTTGCAATCAACATCGTTATCTGCACCGCCCAGACCCGCTCCACCGTTGTGGCCAATGCTGCAATCATGATCAATAGAAGGGCATTTTTAATGAGGATATCCAGATAAGGATTCCAGGCCGGAGAAATCTGATAGATACCAACATGCTGCGAAAGCGTAGCAAACAGCATGAGCGCAATGGCCAATATCGTTCCCAGCCCCAGACGCAGCAGAGACCGTCGTCCCTCCAGGCAGGAAACAATATGTAACCCAACACCGATGATAAATGCCAAATTAGCAATCCGTAATGGCCACAAAAACGTGAACCGGTTTTGCGGCTGCACAAACAGGATGCAGATATACCACAATATAAACCGAAAGGCCCAAAGGTTCATGCCGATGGCCTCCATTGGAGCCACTGACGATTGCGTTGGCAAGATGGCGCGGGAAAAACCATGACAATGAGGCACTATAGGGGCCGCCCCTCCTTACCGCAACGGATTTCAGCCCGATTCCCAGCCAACATGGGCCCCTCAGCCTTCACCTTTCAGCCCTCATCCCCCATCTTCCCTCCCCTTTGAACGGGTGGGCTCCTCTTGCGCCCTTTGCGCCCCTTGCATTACACTGACAGCCGCGGCCCTCCCATCAGTCTCTTTTTCTCACTATTGCCGCAGGTGCTGGCCGCCATCCACGAACAGAATCTGGCCGGTAATGGATTGGGATTTGCACAAAAACACGACAGCCTGCGCCACATCCTCGACCGTCGGCCGCCGCCCCAGCGGCAGTTCTCCGGCGGCTTCGCGCACACCCTCCGGCACCAGCACCGGCCCCGGCGCCACCCCATTTACCCGCACCCGCGGTGCCCACGCCCGCGCCAGCGACACCACCGACTCCGCTACCTCCCGTTTCGTGGCCGTATACGTTTGGAACTCCCCGGTCGCGGGCCAGGCAATACGGCTATCCAGCATCTGCACCACACACCCGCCTGTCGGCTGATCGGCCAGCATCCGGGCCAGGTGCTGCGGTGCCGCCACATTCACCGCCTGCAGTTCTGCCAGGTCCATCTGCCCATCGCGCCCAAACACCGCCGCATTATTGACCAAGATATCCACCCGCCCCATCCAATCGGCCGCCTCACGAAACACCCACTCGCAGCCCTGCGGTGTGGACAAGTCCCCACGCACGGAAAATACCCCCTGGCCCAGTGTGTGGTTCATCCCGATGGACTCTTTTTCGGAATGGAGATACTGCACCACGACACTGGCACCCTGTGCCGCCAGCTCGCGGCAAATGGCTGCTCCGATGCGCCGCGCCCCCCCCGTCACCAATGCCACCCGCCCCTGCAAATTACCTCTCGCGCTCATGACACCACCCGATGGATCAGCCTTTGGTGCGCGTATCGATCACTCGCACCGCTTTGCC
This sequence comes from Kiritimatiellia bacterium, assembly GCA_028681135.1. Lineage (GTDB taxonomy): Bacteria > Verrucomicrobiota > Kiritimatiellia > CAIQIC01 > Lenti-01 > JAAZFE01. The sequence goes on from JAQUJC010000004.1 coordinate 52,709, forward strand.
TTCTGACCGCGGTGTACGGCCGGGTTCCACCAGACGCACTTTGGCATGCACCGCCAGCGCCGTCTCCAGGGTGCGCTCAATGTTGTTCTTCATCGCCTGCTGCTTGGTCATTTCGTCAAAGAAGAGCGCCTCCGTAACCTCCACCAGCACCTCCAGCACGTCCAGGGCCCCCTCGCGGCTCACCACGATCTGGTAATGCGGTGCCACGCCATCAATCGACAGCAACGCTTTCTCGACCTGCTGCGGATACACATTCACGCCCCGGATGATCAACATGTCGTCGCTGCGGGCCGACACCTTGCTCATGCGCCGTCCCGTCCGCCCGCAGGGGCACTCATCTGCCAGGAATCGACACAAGTCGTGCGTTCGATAGCGCACCACGGGAATGGCCTCTTTAGTCAGCGTGGTCAGGACCATTTCGCCGCCCTCGCCATACGGGTCTGCCACGGGCACGCCGGTCGTTGGGTCAATCAATTCCGGCAGAAAATGATCTTCGGCAATATGCATGCCCTGTTGCTCGATACACTCGCATGACACCCCCGGGCCCATCACCTCGCTCAATCCATAGTTGTCGGTGGCAAACACGCCCAGGCTCTTTTCCAGTGCCCGGCGCATCTCATCGCTCCACGCCTCGCCCCCAAACAACCCCAGTCGCAGCCGAAGGTCGCTGGCGGACCCCGTTTTCTGGATCAACTCGGCCAAATACATGCCGTAGGACGGCGTGCAAATCAGCACTGTGGAGCCGTAATCCTTCATGATCTGGATTTGGCGCTCGCTTTTACCCGAGGAGATGGGCAACACCGCCGCGCCTATTTTTTCAAGGCCATAGTGATGTCCGATGCCGCCAGTAAAGAAGCCATAACCGAAGGCAACCTGCACAATGTCACAATTTGTCAGACCCGCGGCGGTATGCAGGCGCGCCATCAGCTCCGACCACGTGTCGAGATCCTGCGTAGTATAGCCCACCACGGTCGCTTGGCCGGTCGTCCCTGACGACGCATGAATGCGCACGACCTCCTCCATCGGCACCGCGAATGCTTGATAGGGAAAACACCCCCGCAGATCATCCTTGGTTGTGAAGGGCAGCTTCGCCACATCCGCCAGGGAGCGGATATCCGTGGGCGTGACCCCCGCCGCCTCCATTTTGGCCCGGTAGTAGCCCACTTTCTCCCATGCGGCCTGCACGATGCCCTGCAATCGCTTCAGTTGCAGCGCTTCCAGCTCCCCTCGGGGCATGCACTCGCACGCCGGGTTCCATATGCGATTAGCGGGCTTCTTGGAGGTAGTCATCATCCGCTCACTGTAATCCCCCCCCGCACCCGGTTCAATCCCGAATCCCGGTGGATGCTGGTCGTTGGTCAATCCAAATCCGTTTATGCCACAGAGGGCCACCGAGATTCACAGAGAGGAGCCAAATTCCCTTTCCCACCGCATGTCGTAATTTTCGTGAATTTCGTAGTTTGGCTTTTCCGATCCCTCTTCCCCTTATTCGGACCATTCGTGTCATTTGTAGTAAAACTGCTTTCCCTCCGTGTCTCCGTGCCTCTGTGAGAACCCGGCTGTTTCCCTAAGTTCATGAGTTCAGATTCACCCGCCTCCCCTCTGACATTGGATGTTAAGTTCCAAAACTCATTCGCGTCTTGGCGTGAGACCGGCTGGTCCGAGCGCTCCCCTAAAGACTAAACATAACCCTCCCCCCCCCCATTGACACGCCGCATGGAACAGCCTATTCTTCCCACTGTCATTGCCAGTTCAGCCGCACCTGTGGCGCGACCGATGGGACTGGCCAAGGCCAATTAAAGGAATTTATCCGCGCAACATCCTGCTACCGCCGGACGACTCCGCCGCCCCGTGAAAATACCCTCTCTGCCTGCCCCGGATTCCAAATGGATTCCGTTGGTGCTTCCACCCCAGCCCACCGACACCTCGTGCGGACCCACCTGTCTCCACGGACTCTATCACTTCTATGGCCATGATCTACCCCTCGCCCAGATCATTAAAGAAATTGAATCGGTTCCCGGAGGCGGCACCTTCGGCGTACTGCTGGGCAACCATGCCCTCTCGCGTGGATTCGCCGTGCGCCTACTGACGTGGAACCTGCGGGTCTTCGACCCCACCTGGTTCCCCGGCACACCCGCTGACCTCGCCGCCAAACTTAAGGCCAGCTTGCCACTGCGCAAAACGCCCAAACTCCGCCAAGCCATTCGGGCCTATATCCGCTTCTGCGAATGGGGCGGCGAGATTTCCATGGAAGTCCTTAACGCGGCCCTACTCCGTCGGTATCTGCGCCAGAACCACCCCATTCTCACCGGACTCAGCTCCACATTCCTCTATCGGGACTCGCGGTCCAACCCCGCCACCCATGCCGACGACGACCTCGGCGGCGAGGCCGAGGGCCACTTCGTCCTGCTCACTGGCTATGATCGCCAAGCCCGCATTGTACACATTGCCGACCCGTATGCGGAAAATCCCATTACTAATCAGTCCCGCTACGCGGTGCCGCTGGACCGCCTGATCAACGCGGTTTTGCTGGGCATACTCACCTACGACGCCAACCTACTCATTATTATTCCAAAATCATGAACCATATTCTCCTGGTCACTGACAACCCAGACCGCTGGAGTTTCGACATTCCGTCCGTAACCGTCGTCACCGCCCGGCAATATCTTACCGACCCACAAATCCAGCGCCTGCGTAACTGCCGCGTTTTCAATCTATGCCGTCACTACCGCTACCAGTCCGCCGGCTATTATGTCTCGCTCCTGGCCGAAGCCCGGCGCCACCGCCCCCTCCCCAAGATCACCACCCTCCAAGACCTCAAAACCTCGTCTATTTTCCGCGACATCCCCCCCGATCTCGACGAGATCGTTCAGAAATCCCTCGCCCCCCTACAGTCCGACACCTTCACCCTCTCAATCTACTTCGCTCAGAATACCGCCAAGCGCTACGAACGCCTCGCCCGCCAACTCTTCAATTTATACCCCGCCCCCCTGCTGCGCGCCGAATTTAAGCGCGACACCGAAATGCGCTGGAGCCTAACCAACATCAGCCCCATCTCCGGTGCCGCTGTCCCCGCAGAACATCAGGAGATGGTTGAACACTTTGCTCGCGACTACTTTTCGCGGAGCAACCGTCGTATCCGCCGCCGGGTCCCCGCGCGCTTCTCCATGGCCATCCTCGCCGATCCCGGCGATCCCGATCTGCCCTCCGACCCCAAGGCACTCCAGCGCTTCATCCGCGCCGCCGAGAATCAATCCATCGAAGCCGAACTCATCACCCGCGATGACTACGGCACCCTTGCTGAATATGACGCGCTTTTCATCCGCAGCACCACCATCGTCAATAATTATACCTTCCGCTTCTCCCGCCGCGCTCAGTCCGAAGGCATCGTGGTGATTGATGACCCCGACTCCATCATCCGCTGCGCCAACAAGGTTTTCCTTGCCGAAGCGTTTGAACGCAACCACATCCCCGCCCCTAAGACGGTCATCGTCCACAAGGACAACAAAAATCTCGTCCTGATGCAGCTTGGGCTACCCTGCATCCTCAAGCAACCCGACTCCTCCTTCTCTAAAGGCGTTGTCAAGGTCAAGACACAGGAAGAATACACGACCGCCATCGATGCTCTCCTCGAAAAATCCGACCTCATCATCGCCCAGGAATATGTTCCCACCGAGTTCGACTGGCGCATTGGTGTGATCGACCGTACCCCCCTATACGCCTGTCGCTACTACATGGCCCACGGCCACTGGCAAATCTATGACCACACCAAGAAGGGCAATGCCCGCTTCGGCCGTTGCGACACCCTGGCCCTTGCGGATGTCCCCGACGAGATCATACAGACGGCGCTCAAGGCCGCCAATACTATCGGCGATGGCCTCTACGGCGTCGACGTCAAGATGATCAGCGAACGGCCTGTCGTCATCGAGGTCAACGACAACCCCAGCATTGAATCCGGCATCGAAGACCATGTCCTTAAGGATGGCCTCTACGATACCATCATGGCCTCCTTCCGTCGCCGCCTCGAAACCATCGGGAAATAGCCCTGTGCCCCGCGCCCCCTTCCACCTCTTCGAGCGCTTCGGTGTCGAACTCGAATACATGATTGTCGACAGCGATACCCTCGATGTCCGCCCCATTACCGACCGCCTCATCCATTCCGTCGGCTCCGCCCGCAAAAACGAGGTCCGTCACGGCGCTGTGCGCTGGTCCAACGAACTGGTGCTGCATGTCATCGAGATGAAGACCGACGGACCGGCCCCCGCCCTCACGGGATTGGCCGAGCTCTTCCAGGCAGACATTCGCGCTCTAAACGAGATGCTCCGCGACCACAACGCCCGCCTGCTGCCCGCTGCCATGCACCCCTGGATGAACCCCCATCGTGAAACGTGCCTGTGGCCCCACGGCGACAAGACCATCTACGAGACGTTTGATCGCATCTTCGACTGCCGCGGCCACGGCTGGTCCAACCTTCAGTCCACCCACCTCAATCTCCCCTTCTGCGGCGACGACGAATTTAACCGCCTGCACACTGCCATTCGCCTGCTGCTCCCCCTCCTGCCCGCACTCGCCGCCAGCTCACCGTTTGCCGAAGGCCGACGCACCCCATTCCTCGATATGCGCCTCGAAGCCTATCGCCACAATTGCGACCGCATCCCCGTGCTCACCGGCCACGTGGTCCCCGAATGGATCGCCAGCGAACAACGCTACCACGCCGGCATCTTCGAGCGCATCGCCCGCGCTCTCGCCCCCCTCGACCCCAACGGCATCCTCGAACCCGAATGGGCCAACGCCCGTGGTGCCATCGCCCGCTTTTCACGCGCTACCATCGAAATCCGTGTTCTTGATATCCAGGAATGCCCCGCTGCCGACCTCGCTATTCTCCAGTTCATCGTGGCCATCATCCAACACCTCGTCGATGAATCTATCGCCCCGCGCACGCTCCAGAAAAATCAGCGCGTAGCCGCTCTCGCCACCCTCTTCCTCGATGCAGTGAAAAATGCTGAGCAGTCGGTCATTCGCGATCGCCGCTATCTCGCCGCTCTTGGATTGGACACGTTACGCCGCGCCACCGCCCGCGACGTCCTGCACGCTCTACTTGACCGCGTCGCCCCCCCCGATGCCCCCTGGCGCCCCACCATCGATTTCATCCTGCGCCAGGGCACCCTCGCCCGCCGCATCATCCAACACGCTGGCCACCGCCCCTCCCGCCAACAATTGCGCGAGACCTATCAGCAGCTAGCCGACTGCCTCCACAACGGCCAGCTATTCCTCGGCCCCCCCGCCCCCTGACCAGAACCGGATACGTCCGGATTCCCCCAGCCAAAATCGTTCACCACCCGCCCCGCTCAAGACTATAGTTATTGCAGTGTGTGTACTATAGATATTGCACTACATATAGTATAGTTGTTGCAACAACTATAGTCTTAGTTTTGAAAGACGCATCTGTGATTCAGTACAAGATTATTTGCCAGGCTCAAAGCTCGGCTCACCGAGGACGGTTCGCCCTGCCGGGGGCGGGAATGCGCGTCATGGGTAGGGCGAATCGTCCCGATGAGCCGCCCCTGAGGCCATGTTTTCATGATTTTCGCGATTTTCGCAGTTCGACTGCCTATCCACCGGGCTTGTCCCGGTGTGCTTAAGGCTGCGTGCAACCATTCAAGCGACGAAGCCAACTCAACCATCCCCGAGACAAGCCCGGGGGGATTCCTTTCCTGAGTTCCAGATTCATTTTCCTTCTATCTCCAGTCCCTGGCTGCTTGCGCGCCGTAGCCTTGGCGAAGGTGGGTCAATTGAAACCTTCTCCCGTTCCCCCTTCTCCCCCTTTGCAGCTTGGCGTCTTTGCGTGAGATGCCTTCCCTCTTCTCTGAACATCTGTGTTCTCTGTGGTAAAATTCAGCTTCCCGGCTATTCTTTCCTGAGTTCATGAGTTCAGATTCATTTGAAATTGGAAATTGATATTGGATATTGTACCTGTCTCTGTGACTTCCGACCTCCGACCTCGGCCCCCCCCCCAGTTCTTTTTCGCGTTCTTCGCGCCTTTCGTAGTTTCTCCGTCGAGTTCTGGCTTGTCCCGATTTTCGACTGTTTCCACCGGGCGGTTTGCCGCATACTGCTTCTCCAGTGAATGTTCCGCCCACCATTTTGACCAACATGGCATTTCGGCAAAGCCGCCTCTGGCGCGAGGCCACCACCACCATCTGCCGCACGCACGAATCGCCCGACGCCCTATGCCCGCTGCGCCAGGCATTGCGCCTGTTGCGCCGCCGGGCAGATTACGATGTCATCGTCACCATGGGCGCCCGCGCCTCCCTAGCCTATGGCCTGCTCTGCGCGCTACTACGCAAGCCCTCCAAGCAGATCATGACGGAAGTCTTTCTCGACCCGCCGCGCCCCGCCTGCCCCCTGTGGCGGTTGAAAACCGCCTGCTTCCGCTGGAGCGCCCGCCGCGCGTACGGCATCCTGACCAACAGCTCCGGCGAAGTCGATCTCATTGCCCGCCGCTTTGATCTCCCAGAAGACAAGCTGCGCTTTGTGCCCATGTACACGACCGTTGAGAATCCGGGGTTGCGAGAAGAAAACGACGGCTCGGTCGTCTCCATCGGCCGCACCCTGCGGGACTTGTCCACGCTCCTTGCTGCGGCCCCCGCAATTGCCGCCCCCATCACGATTGTGGCGGCCCGGCACGATCACATCCCAACCCCACTACCCGCCAACGTTGAGATACTCCGTGAGATTCCGCTGGAGCAAACCTATGGCCTGCTGTCCCGCGCGGCGGTGGCCGTCGTCCCCCTGCTGCCGGCTGAACGCTCGACCGGGCAGGTGTTTTTTTTCGAGGCCATGGCCATGGGCAAGCCCGTGGTCGCCACCCGCTCCATTGGCACCAGCGACTATCTGCGCGATAACGAAAATGCCCTGCTCGTCGACCCCACCCATCCCCAGGCTCTGGCGGCCGCCGTCAACCGGCTCCTTGCCGACCCCGCGCTGGCCGCCCGCCTCGCCGCCCGCGCCCTAGAGGAGTGCCAAAGCGACTGGACCCCCAACGCCCACGCCCGCCACAAACTCCAGGCCATCGCGGAACTGTGGGAACGGTCTACGTTGATCCCGATTTCTTGAAAAACCGATAGTAAATCAGGTTGCCCAGGAATTCGAAAATGGCGGAAATCGGCACAAAGGTTCCCCGTCTTTCATTTCGGTAGAACACGGTGGACACCTCCCCCACCGACAGATCATGCCGCAACGCTTCAATCATGATTTCGGCATCTGTAAACCAATCGTTGGAAACGAGATGTATCTTGTCGTAGGCTTCCCGGGTCATGACCTTGGGCTTGGAATTGATGTCCCGGAACACGTGAGCCGCCGGATAGAGCAGACGAAACAGAAAATTATAGAACCCGGAAATGGTCCGGCGGTAGACGCCATCCTGCCGTTGCGCCCGAAAGGTCTTGACCAGGTCGTACCGGCCCACCTGCAAGACGCGGTAGACCTTGATCACATCACTCATGGGCATTTGGCCGTCCCCATCGATCACGGCAATGTGCCGTCCTTTCGCCGCCTCCAGCCCCAGGCGCATGTCCCAGCCCATCATGCCTTGTTTTTCACGGGCCACTACCGTAAACCGAGGCTTGCTCTCGGCCAGTTCCTTCAATACCTCGGGCGTGCGATCCTTGGTGTCCCCGGGCAGATAGTTGCCCACCAAAACCAGTTCATAGTCGATACGGGCCTCTTCCATCTCCCGCTCCACCTGGGCCACTAGGTCGCGTACCACATCGGCCGAATGATAGCACAGAATCACCACGGACAGTTCAGGAATGGACTGATTTTTGCTCATATCTTCTCCTAGCGGCGCAATGGGCGGGTCACGCGCTCAAACCACCAATCCGGCATCCAGGCACCGAAACGCGCAACTGCTCCAACCGTCCAGGGATAATAGTATCGGAATCGATGCGAGGGAAGCACCGTCTTGGCCAGGAAGCGCGCGACCTCCTGCGGGGTTGCCACACCCCGCGGGGCCGCCCCGCCCCCGGCAAAACGGGGATTGATGGACGTATGAACCGGTCCGAGACATACCTCTTTGAAGGCGACCGGGTCATGGCTGTAGCGCAAACGAAGTGCTCGCATCGCCATGGACAGCGCCGCCTTGCTGGCGGCATACGCTGGGCAATCCGGATCGGGCCACTGCGCAAACAAACTCGACATGGCAATGAACTGTACCGGCCTCCGCGGCGCCCCATCCATCCAGTGGGAGACCCAATAGAGCGCCCCCTCCACATTGGTGCGCCAAACCGCTTGCATGGGGTGCCATTCCAAAGACGCATGCGATTCTTCATATTCAATGGCGGCATTCAGAAATACGGCGTCCGGGACAAAGCCAGCCGCATCCATCTGCTCGGCGGCGTCATCCCGGGATTCACCCTCGGCCACGTCGCACACCACATGGCGGAATTGACCTTCTTGTGCCCCGACGGGAACGGTCCGGGAAAGCCCCCACACCGTATGGCCGCGCCGAACCAATTCCGTCGCCAAAGCACCACCAATGCCCCGGGATACGCCTGTCACCATACATTTCATTCTTCGTGCATCCGGATATCCGCCCGAACATAGCCCATCGTGAGCCGTAGCGGTTGCGCCAACGGCTTAGAAGAGCGTAAAATAAAGCGAAGACGATCAATCTCCAGCGGCCCTTCAACCTTTACATACTGTGGTTCAGTAATCTCCCGGAGGGGGACCGAAAACATATCCGTCGCTCCACTCCGCACCTCCAGAACCACATCCCCGACCTCCGGAGATATATCCAACAGATAAAAAGAGAGGTCAGCAGCAACCACCGGGTCTGCCGCAACAATCCAGTCCGCCTTCGTCTCGCTGCGCTTGGCGTCCATCTCCAACACAACTTCGAACGGCTGATACGCCCCGGGCCGGACCTGGACCCCTTGTGACAGCTCCCACCCGGGCTGAACATTGCGGTAGAACAGATGCGCGGGCAGATAATGAACAACTGCCGTCAAGAAAAGGAGGATTACAGCAACGGCCCCCGACACAAGCATGGCACGAACGAATATTGCTTTCCATGAAAGCGGTTGATCCCCGGCATTCAGCCGCGAATCCGGACGGGTGACAAACGCCATGGCTCCCGCCAGCGCCAGGAAGGGTTGGCAGAAAATGGAGTAGCGCGGGGAGGTTTCACCGAAAAACACATACGCCCCCCACGTCACCAGCGGGGCCAGAACCACCGGCAGCCATCGCCCCTGGCGGCCAGGATTACGGGCCAGAACCAGACAGCCCCAAAACGCCATGCCCAGGAAAAGCGGAGAGGCGGCCCACCGCATGCCCCGCACAACGGGCAGCCACCGTGACCGTGTAGCAGCCAAACTCTCTTCTAAGTTGGAGGCATAGCCCACGAGAAACAGCTTGGCGGTCTTCACCAGCGGGAAGCGGGCACAAACCACTTCGGGATTGTGACGGATCTGGGAGCCAACCAGCCGGAACATAGCGGTGGATTTATCCGGCCAGGGCGTGACCCGGTCCAATTGTTCATATCTTCCGCAATATTCTCCGGCGCTTTCCGGACACCATCCCCGCGCCATAAACGCCGGCAGCACTGAGTTCAATCGGTGGTCATCATGCCGAGCCAACCAGCTGTCGTAGCTCCGGGCCAACGGAACGGAACCAACCAGAGGAATCAGGATGGCAAACAGTCCCACCTTTGCCCAGCGCCGCCAACCGGCACCGGCTAACCCGGTCCACCCCCACACGAATACCCAGACCGCCAAGGCAATCCAATGCGTCCCGCGCTGCCACATCATCAGCAGCAGGCACGCCACCGCGCCCAGCGACAGGCCGAAGCTCCGTCCGAGAGCCGGGGACGAGTAGACCAATTCCCACACGCACCACAAGCCGGCCAGGAAATAAAAAGAAGAAAAAAGGTGGTGGGTATAATCGGTGACCACCATCGTTTGAAACGGCAGCACCACCAGCAGAAAGACCGCCCATTTGCGTTTTCCGGCCGGAAGCAACCGTCGGGACCATCCATAGGTGACCCCCAGAATAGCGGAGGAAAGCCCCACATTGAACAGACGAACCCACAACAGATCATGAGAACCGGCCAGCAGGCGAACCGCGTAATGAAACGGCAGCACGCGACCCGCCCAGACCGGATAGTCGTAAATCCGGCTCAGGCCCCGCATGGCGTCAGGAGCCAGGCGGGTGTCCGCCATGGTGCGGACAAACATGTGAAACAACTCCTGGTCGGCCAGAATCGGCAACTGTGCCGCCCAGGCAACGACTCCCAGCTTGATGATGGCGCTGAAAGCAATGAGTACCCCCACCACGTTGTGCTCAGGGAATCCTCTAGATCGGTGAACCAGAGTTGCCAACCCACCGACACCCAGTGCATATCCCACGGCTCCGAAGACCCAAACCGCCCCCTCCCCCGCAAGCCACTTGACAAACGGCACGCCCAGGGCGGTCACAAAAGAGATGAACAAAACAATCGCCAGAGCAACCGGCGGAATGGAGGCAACAAAGGCAACGAAACGGGAAATCACTTCCCAAACACCGCCGTGGGATCCGATCCATGCCGCGTTATGGAGGTTTTGATCACCATTCGCGCTCATCCCCGGCATCGTTACGGAAGCCAGAGTGAAGGGCAAGCCCAAACAGCCGAAACGTAACGGCCCGAACAGTAATCTGAGTCGCTTGCTACAACAGTCACCCCTACTGGATCGAACAGGTGATCCCCGCACACGACGACTGATCTCGCGCCGGTAAAGGGGCAAATGAGGGCCGCCCGTGAATTGTAGCAATCGGGCTATGGCTCATGCCTGAATTCTTCATCAATTGGATTCGCAATTCCCGCAATTCCGCAATTCCACAGTTGCCCCACCCCACGTCATGCGCTAAGGTGTGAGGTTTTCTGATCATTCGACCATAGACGGGCGCGTTTGCCAGCGCTTACAGGAGACCATTGTCATGAGTTTAATCAAACTGGGTCTGCCCAAGGGCAGTCTGCAAGACAGCACGTTTGCGCTGATGCGCAAGGCCGGCTGGACGTTCCGCGTCGGCTCGCGCTCGTATGTGCCCTCGGTCAACGATCCCGATATCGCGGCGCGCCTCATCCGCCCGCAGGAAATCGCCCGCTACGTCGAACTCGGCCTGCTGGATGCTGGCCTCACCGGCTACGACTGGATCTATGAAAACGGCGCCGATGTCGTCGAAATCGCCGAACTGTGCTATTCCAAGGCCACCAGCAACCCCGTGCGCTGGGTCGTCGCCGTCCCCAACGACTCGCCCATTCAGTCGGTCAAGGACCTCCAAGACAAACGCATCGCCACGGAAGCCGTCGGCCTGACCACGCGCTATCTGGCCGATCACGGCGTCACCGCCAACATCGAATTTTCCTGGGGCGCCACCGAGGTCAAGGCACCCGAACTGGTCGATGCCATCGTCGAATTGACCGAAACCGGTTCCTCCCTGCGCGCCAACCAATTGCGCATCATCGACACCGTCTTGACCTCCACCACCCGCCTCATCGCCAACAAAGAGGCCTGGGCGGATACGGCCAAGCGAACCAAAATTGAGCAACTGGCGCTTTTGCTTCAGGGCGCACTCAATGCCGGCAACAAGGTGGTCCTCAAATTGAATGCCCGCAAGGGCGACATGGCGGCCATCAGCGAGGTTCTGCCCGCCCTGCACGCGCCCACCATCAATACCTTGAGCGATCCCAGTTGGGTCGCCATCGAGGCCGTGGTTGAGGAAACGATCGTCCGCGAAATCATCCCTGCGCTCAAGGCTGCCGGCGCGTCGGGTATTATTGAACTTGCATTGAATAAGGTGGTGCCGTAAAAGCATCCCGCATTCTACCAGTGTGATTCAGAAGGAGTGAAGAATGGGTACCGTCAAAAAGAAACGTCGCGTCAAAATGGCCAAGCACAAACGCCGGAAGCGTTTGCGCGCCGATCGCCACAAGAAGAAATAAGACGGCACGGCACCATGTCCGAGACGTGCCGCTATCGGCTGTTACTCGGCCTGCTTTGGATAGGTGTCTCTGCTGGCTGTCGATCTTTACCTAGCCCTCCGTCTATGCTCGACGGAGGGCTCGTTGTGTCTTCACCGTTACCCGAGGATCGCGAACGCATTGCCCAGGCCCACGCCCTCTACTCGCTGGGCATTCACCACGAAACCGCCGATCAATATGATCTGGCCTGCAACGCCTATCGCCGTGCCAGCGAACTCGACCCCACCAACGAGCGCCCCGTCCTGCGCATGGCCACCACTCTGGTGCTCCAACGCAAGACCGAGGACGCTCTGCGCGCCGTAGAAGAGTTTGTCGCCCGCCAGCCGTCCTCCGAGAAAGCCCTCGCCTGGCTGGCCACCTTCTATGGCACCACTGGCGACCAGCAGCGTGTGCAGCAATTGTACCGCCAGATGACCCGTCAATTCCCGCACAATCCGGTCGGCTGGCTCCAACTCGCCAACGCCACCGCGCACCAGGAGCCTGACCATTCCGAGGCGGTCATTCAGATTCTGGAAGCGGGCCTCTCCAAGGCCCGCCCCCCCACCGCCCTCTACCAGGAACTGGTCCGGATTCAACTGGCCAAAATGAAGGCCGCGACCGATGACGCCGCCCGGCGTGGTGCCCGCCAACAGGCCATCGCCTATCTGCGCGACGTCGCCGACGACCTGCCCGGCGACAGGGAAACGCTCTATGCCCTCGGCGATTTGCTCGTGCACGATGAGCAGTTTGAAGAGGCCATTCTCGTCTATGAAAAAATCGAGCGCCTGCAACCCGCCGACCTTCAGATCAAGCAGCGCCTGGCCCGCACCTTCCTGGCGATGGATGACCAGGCCAAAGCCATCGCCATACTGGAAACCCTCGCCGAGCGCGATGCCAGCTCCGCCAATGTCCATTACTATCTGGGCGAATTATACCTGCAATCAGGCGACACCCCCCATGCCATTACCCAGTTCCGCGCGGCGGCCACGGCATCACCCAACGATCCCGCTCCGTGGCTGCGGCTGGCGGCACTCCAAGCGGATCAGGACAGCAAGCAAGCCACGGCCACCCTCAAAGAAGCCCTCGCCATCATGCCCGGCAATCCCAAGTTGCTGGAAGTTCTGGCGCTCATTCGTCTGGGACAAAACCAATATACCAAAGCCGAGCGGCTTCTCGCCCAGGTCTGGCAAGCGGTCAGCGATGACGATCCCGACGCCATGCCCTCCAATATTTTCTTCTACAACTACGCCACAGTCTGCACCCATTTGCGCCGCGTGCCCCAGGCCGCGGACTGGCTCGAACGGGCCCTCGCCCAGGAGCCGGCCCTGCTCGACCTCTATATGCAGCGCGCCATGACCGGCACGCCCACCTTCCGTAAAACCGCCACGAGCGTCCTGCGCAATCTGGCGCGCCGCAACACTCCGGTCGCCGCCGCCATCCACGCCAATCTCGCCACACTCTATCTGGTCCGCGAAAGCCCCCAACGCGCCGTCAAGGAGTTCGAAAAGGCCCTAGCCATCATCGACGCCCACCCGTTGCAGGCCGATGTCCTCACCCCGCGCTTCTACTTCTGGCACGGCGTGGCGCTGGATCAAACCAAGCAACCCTTGCGCGCCATTACCTTGTTCGAAACTGCCATCGACCTGGACCCCGCCTACACCGATGCCCTCAACTATCTCGCTTATCTATGGGCCGTGCGCGGCGAACGCCTAGACGAAGCCCTGCGCCACATCCAAACCGCCCTCAACCTCGCTCCCGACAACTCCGCCTATCTCGATACCCTCGGCTGGATTTACTATCAACTGGGCCGTTATGAGGACGCCCTGGACCTGCTTCAACAAGCCAACGAACTCCGCCCCAACGATCCCGAAATCCTCGAGCATATCGAAAAAACATTGGAAAAACTCGGACGCTAATTGTGGGGCGTTGGTTGTGGGGCGTTGATCGTGGGTCGAAACAATCTATCTGTGAAATCGGCAGCTATCCTCTGTGCCGTGAGATGAATTCGGCCGTTCTTTTCTCCCGCGATAGCCCCGAAAATAGCCCCGAAATGATTTGCCCTCGGCGACCCGTTTCCGCTAGTCTCTGGTTTTGTTGAACATACAAAGGAGTCTACTATGTCTCGTTGGATCATAACCTTGATTTGTCTGCTGGCCCTCGCGGCTAGCGCCTCTGCCCAAGTCGATGACCTGGATGCCCTGCTCGCAGGCCTGGGCGATGAACCCGTCGCGGAAGACGCTCTCGCCGAGGTGGAGCCCCCGGCTGATGCACCCGCGCCTAGTGCAGAGGTTGCGGAACCTGCCGTGGATGACCCCTTTGCTGACTTGCTCGGCGATATGCCCGCCGAAGACAGCGAACCGGCCGAGGCCCTTGACGAGCCCGTGGAAGATATCGCCGAAGAACTGCCCGCTGACGTAACCGCCGATGACCCCTTTGCTGACTTGCTCGGTGATATGCCCGCCGAAGACAGCGAACCAGCCGAGGCCCTTGACGAGCCCGTGGAAGACATCGCCGAAGAACTGCCCGCTGACGTAACCGCCGATGATCCCTTTGCCGACTTGCTCGGTGATATGCCCGCCGAAGACAGCGAACCGGCCGAGGCCCTTGACGAGCCCGTGGAAGACATCGCCGAAGAACTGCCTGCTGACGTAACCGCCGATGACCCCTTTGCTGACTTGCTCGGCGATATGCCCGCTGACGAGCCTGCGGATGCCGAAGAGGTCGCCGAAGAACTCTTTCCTGAAGAAACCGTCTCGGAGGATATCGAGGAAGCCATCGAGGAAACCGATCCGCTTGCCGATCTGCTCGGGGATGAGTCTGCTGACACCGACGAGGCTATGGCTGGTGCTGAAGAAGCCACCCCCGAGATGGTCATCGATGAAGAAACCGCCCCTGAGGTAGTCGTCGAGGAAGAGGCCATCGAAGAGGAAGCGGCTCCTGAGGTCATCGATGAAGAAGAGGCCATTGAAGAGGACGCTGCCCCTGACGTAGCCATCGAAGAAGCCGACGCCGAGGACGAGGTTGTTCAAGAAGCAGCGGAAGTCGAAGAAGCCAAGGACAAGAAGGACACCCAAAAGCCCAAGCGTAAGCTCAAGCCCAAGGTTGCCGACAAGTCCCCCGAGTGGAACGATCCCGTTAGTTGGTAGGCACCCCACCCCCCCACATCGCAGGCGCTTCGGAACTCAGACCCCCGCGACCTTGTGTCGCGGGTGAATCCGGTTTAAGAAATACCGCGATGGCTGCTTTTCTTCAGCGGTTTGCTCCTGCCGGACAAGCCGGCAGGGGGAGCGAAGACGACATGGAACTTCTGGGGCCGCACACTAGCCGGGCTAATTCATCAACGCCGCCCAGTCGTGGGGGGTGTTGATGTTGCGCAAAATGGCAGCATCATCGACATCCAATTCCTGAGCCAACGGCTTCGCCCACTCATCCACCCGCGCATCCTCCGGCAGCCGCTGCAACTCCCCCTCTCGCACACGCGGCACCCAAAGCACATGGCCGGTAACACCGCCGTGAACCGGACGCCACACATGCAAGGGCTCGGCTTCCGCCGCCGCTAGCACTGCCTCGATCGTCGTCGCTTTCACCCCCACCGCATCCACCGGCAAAAACAATACCCCATCTGCCGTGGGAAAGGCCCCGGCTCCCGCCTGCAAGGACGTCGCCCGCCCCTGGGCCCAGCGCGGATTGTCCACTGTCGCCAATCCGTCCGGCAATGCGGCGCGGACGCGCGCGGCCTCCGCCCCCACCACGACAGCCACCCACGCGCAACCGCCGCGTCGCAACACATCCGCTTGGCGGGCCGCCAGTGGCACTCCATCCGATCCACACAACAACGCCTTGGGGTGGCCCATCCGCTGCGACGCCCCCGCCGCCAGGACAATACCCGCTGTGCTCATGCCCATCGGCTTACTGCCACCCGACTCGTTTCAGCGCCACGCGCCGGTAAATATCCAGATACCGATTGGCGGACATCTCCCAGTCGAAGCGGACCTTCATGGCCTGCTCGCGCATCTGCGTGATATGACTCGGGCGCGTCTCCCAGGTCTGCACCGCCCAGGCCATCGTCTCCTGGAAGGTCGGCGCATCGGGGGTATAGAATTTGAACCCTGTCCCCGTGCCTTCACCCGGATTATACTGCTCGATGGTATCCTCCAACCCGCCCGTGGCATGGACCACCGGCAGCGCGGCATAGCGCAACGCATACATCTGCGCCAGCCCACACGGCTCAAACAGCGACGGCA
The DNA here is from genome assembly GCA_028681135.1 of Kiritimatiellia bacterium. Lineage (GTDB taxonomy): Bacteria > Verrucomicrobiota > Kiritimatiellia > CAIQIC01 > Lenti-01 > JAAZFE01. The sequence continues at coordinate 68,948 of JAQUJC010000004.1, forward strand.
TCAAAAAGAAGTCCGCGCCCGCCTGAATGCGGTGGGCCAGGTCATCGGAATAGCCGATCGTCACCCCCACCCGCCCGGGATACGCCGCCGCCAACCAGCGGAAAAATTCTTCATCGGCCGCCTCCCCCGTCCCGAGCACCACCAGTTGCATGTTCAGGCTGTCCAGCGCCAACGGCAACGCGGCGCGCATCAGACCCATCCCTTTTTGCGATGTCAAGCGCGACACAATGCCAAACAGCGGCACCACCCCATCCTGCTGCAAGCCCATCTGCGACTGCAACTCCTGCTTGCACTGCCCCTTGCCAATCAACGAGTCCGCGCGATAATTCGCGGGGATGAGACGGTCTGTCTCTGGATCCCACACGCCGTAATCCGCTCCGTTGAGAATGCCCTCAAAATCGCGCTGACGGGCCTGCATGTACTCAGCCAGCCCATTGCCGCCCGCCTCCGTCAGGATTTCTTTGGCATAGCTGGGTGACACCGTCGTGATGGCATCCGCCATCACAATCCCGCCCTTGAGTAAATTGACTTGTCCCCACGCCTCCAAGATTTCCGGCGTGAAATAGTCCGGCCCCAGTCCCAGATACCCCAACGCCGATGCGTGGGAATACCCCTGATACGCCTGGTTATGGATGGTCAAGACGCTGCCCGCCCAGCCCAGCGGCGCGCCCGCCTTGCGCCACGCATCCAGCAGCACCGGCATAATCGCGGTGGGCCAGTCGTGACTATGCACCACATCCGGAATCCACTGCCGGTCGCGACACACCTGTTCCGCCGCCATGCACAGCAGTCCAAAGCGGAACGCATTGTCGCCAAACTCAACCCCGTTGTCGTCGTAGATGCCCCCGCGGTCAAAATACCGATCATGCTCGATGAACCACATCGGCACATCCCCATCCGCAACGCCCCCCCACACCCCGCAGCCATTCACTTCCCCCCCGCCGCAATTCACCAGACACGACGGCTCCTCGACCAGCCCAAAAGTCTCACGCGAAATGGTGCCATACAAAGGAATCAGCACCCGCACATCCACCCCCAGTTTGCGCAGCGCTTTCGGCAAACTCGCCACCACGTCGCCCAACCCGCCGCATTTGGCATACGGCGCGCACTCCGAGGCGACGAACAACACCCGCAACGACCGCTCCGGCACAATCGTCGGCTCCTTTTTTCGCAAGGCTTTCTTCATGCACCAAGTATAGCCCCGCCCCACCCCCCCACTCAATCTGATTTTGTGAACGTAAATATTGGACATTGAAATCTCCCCGCGCCTCCCATACCCTACCCCCCCATTACATCATCACCCAAAGCAACACCCCCCCTCACTATGAATAGCAAAACATTCCCCCTCTCACGCGAGCAAACCGACCGTATTTCCCGCGACTATCCCACCCCCTTCCACCTCTACGACGAGGCGGCCATCCGCGATAACGCCCGCCGCCTCACCCAAGCCTTTTCCACCCTCCCGGGCTTTCGTGAGTATTTTGCCGTCAAGGCCACCCCCAACCCCTTCCTGCTGCGCATTCTCGCCGACGAAGGATTTGGTGCCGACTGCTCCAGCCTTGCCGAACTGCGTCTCTGCGAGACGGTCGGCCTCACCGGCGAACGCATCATGTTCACCTCCAACGAAACCCCCGACAACGAATTTCGCGAAGCCCGCCGCCTCGGGGCCATCATCAACCTCGACGACATCACGCTCATTGATGCGCTGATCGCGGCCACCGGCTCGCTCCCCGACACCCTCTGCTTCCGCTATAATCCCGGTGCCGCTAAAGCCGGCAACACCATCATCGGCCGCCCCGAAGAAGCCAAGTACGGCCTGACCCGCGACCAGCTTTTCGAGGCCTACGCCCGCGCCCGCGATCTCGGCGTCAAGACCTTCGGCCTGCACACCATGGTCGTCTCCAACGAACTCGACGAGCAATACCACATCGAAACCGCCCGGATGCTCTTCGAACTCGCCGTCGAGTTGAAGGACCGCCTCGGCATCCGCCTCGCCTTTATCAATACCGGCGGCGGCATTGGCATCCCCTATCGCCCCGAAGAAAAGCCCCTCGATTACCCCACCCTCGCCCGCGGTGCCCGCGCCGCTTATGATCAGGTGATTGTCCCTGCCGGGCTTGATCCCCTCTCCTACCATATGGAATGCGGACGCGCCATCACCGGCCCTTATGGCTGGCTGGTCACCCGCGCCTTCCGCCACAAGGAAACCTACCGCTCCTATATCGGCGTCGATGCCTCCATGGCCGACCTCATGCGCCCCGGCATGTATGGCGCCTACCACCATCTGACCGTCCTCGGTAAAGAAAAGGCCCCCGCCACCCACACCTACGATGTCGTCGGCTCGCTGTGCGAAAATTCCGACAAGTTCGCCATTCAGCGCCCCCTCCCCGAAATCGAGATGGGCGATCTTCTTGTCATCCACGACACCGGCGCCCACGGCCACGCCATGGGCTATAACTACAACGGCAAGACCCGCTCCGCCGAGCTGCTCCTGCGCCCCGATGACTCCATCGTCCAAATCCGCCGCGCGGAAACCCTCGACGATCTTTTCGCCACCCTCGACCTCCCCGCCGCCCAATCGTTTAAGTAAGAACTCGCGTGTTTAAAAATATTGCACGGCCATGGCCTAACTCTAAACAGCTGCGGCTCACCCAGAGGGTTCGCCCTACCAAAAGCTTGCGATTCTGGCTTTGGGTAGGGCGAGGCGTCCCTGCCGAGCCGGGCTGTTTTGCTCTTTAAGACCGGCTGCGCAATATCTTAACTGTGCTGCCGCCCCTCTGCTCTACGCCTGGGTCGGCTCCGCCGGCGGCACATCCATTACGGGTACATCCGCCACGGGCACCGGCTCCGCCGTCACGCCCTCGAACAGATGGCGATACGCCACCACGCTCAGAATAGCGCCAAACGGTGCCGTCAAAATCACGCCCACCCCGCACAACAGCAGGCCCAGGCTTGAAATCAGACTGCCCAGCAACGTGATCACCAGCAGCGAGACATAGTCCTCTTTGGCCTTCTCATAACTCGCCTGAATCGCCGGCCAGAACTCCTGCTTCTGGTCCACAATCAAGGGCATTGCGAACATCACCAGCGGCGCAATCAGCAACCCCGCCACTCCGCCAATGACGGGAAGAAAGCTCAAGACCCCATAGGCCACCGCCAACACCACCACCAGCAGCAACGCCTGGAGAAAGAAATCAAACCCCTTAAAGACATCGCCGATTTGAGGCTTCGGTTCCGTTTGACGCGACACCCGCAGAATGATCATGATCACACCCGCAAACATCGGCCCAGCCAGAACTCCGCAGGTAAATGCCCCCAGCAACCCCGCCACTAACGTCGCTAAGCACAACAAACCGAAATTCGTCTTGTACAGCTCGAACGCCTCATTGATCCAGCCACCTACATCTACTTTGTTCTCTGCCATGATCATGTCCTCCGTTGTCCAACAATAAAGGAACCCCACCCCCTATTCAAGGGTGGTGGGCGTTACAGGAGTTGAACCTGTGACCTCGTGCATGTGAGGCACGCGCTCTAACCAACTGAGCTAAACGCCCTTCCTTTGTAGTAGCGTGAACAGCATACGGGCTGGCCCCGAAAAGTCAAGCGACCCCTCTCCCGCCCCTTCTCTCGAAGAAGGGGTCAGAGTACCAGCTTCTTGTAAAGTAATTTTCTGAAGATATTTTTGGGCAGAGTTCACCTCTGCCCGGCGCACCGGGTTTTCAACGTAACCGTAAGGGACCTGATGGGGCTAAAAAAGAGAAGATTCTCAGCGAGGAAAGCGGCAGGTGACAGACCTGATTGAGTGACCCACCCTCCACAGACTGGTATGACGAGACATCGTTTTCCCTGCGGG
>JAQUJC010000005.1:0-13460 GCA_028681135.1 Kiritimatiellia bacterium
GTGACCAACAGCGTGTTGGATGCGCGCGGCCCCAATGGCCGGATCTTCCGGTTTGCCCAGAACGCCAGTGCCGCCAACGGCTTCCGCGGGGACTACAACCTGTATTCCTTCCGCAATAACAATTCGCTGCTGGCGGAGCAGCAGACCCTGACGGGCGGGAGTGATTACTACAATACGATGCCGACCTGGAGTGCCGCGGTTTCATCGGAAACCCATAGCATTACCCTGCCGCCCTTGTTTGCTGACGATACGTATGGCGATTTCCATCCCAGGAGTACCCGGGGACGCTTTACCTCCTCGGGTTGGGTGACGGATGGCGAACTGTCGCCGTTGATTGATGCGGGCCGTCCGGCTTCGATCGCGACCAATGAGCCTCTTCCCAATGGAGGGCGCATCAATATCGGGGCCTACGGTAATACCCCACAGGCATCAATGACGCAGACGAATCCGCCCTGGGTCAGGGTGGCGTCCTATAACGAGTGTGAAGACACCGTGACCGGAGATGCGCTGCTGTACTGGCTGTATGGCGGGTTGTCCAGCAATGAACTGGTACGCCTTGAGTACACCACTGATTTCTTTACGTGGACGACCATTGCTACCAATCTTCCCGTGGGAGTGAGCCAGTACACCTGGGACGTGAGTGCCATGCCCCTGGCGGTGGCCATGACGTGGCGTATAGTGCTGCAAAGCAACCCCACCATTCAAGACCAGTCCGATTGTCCGGTGGCCATCAAGACCAAGAATTACACCTATTACATCAACGATGCCTCCACGAATGGCGATGTCTATTGCAGTGCGCCGGGCGCAGGCTGGTCGACGTGGGAAATTCGCGGTACTAATCCGGCGATGCCGCTCGACAGTCTTCAGACGCTATTGGAGAACTTGCCGGTGGGTGCCGGGGATGAAATCTATATCGATACGGGAGAGTATGCCGTTTCCAGTACGAATGCGCTCACCCTGGATGACCGCAACATGGGAACCGCGGCATTGCCCCTAACGCTCTATGGCAGCACAAACCGGGCCGCCGGGGGGACGTGGTTCAACGTGGACGGAACGACGAATGGGTTGCGGATTCAGAATACGCGCCACATTCATTTGCATGATTTACGGGTGTCGGGGGCGCAAAACGGACTGTCGGCCGAGAATGTGGATACCCTCGTCGTTCGCGGCGGCGCCTTCAACCGCAATCTGGCCAACGGGATTCTAAGCACGGGCAGCAGCGGAATCGATGTCCGCCATACCGAATTGTGCGATAACGGATTATACGGCTACCGGTCTCTTGGTACGAAGGGCAATCAACTGCTGCACAATGTGACTCTGTGGGGCAATCGGCTGGGGGCAGCAGAAAACACCTTGAGTACTCTGGTGGTGTCTAACAGCATTTTGGCGGTCAGCACAAATGTGGCGATATACCGGGAAGGGGGCAATGCCACCATCGCGGGGGATTACAACCTATTCTGGAATCCGGACGGGGGGCCGATTGGCACGAACCAACTGAATAAGGTGGCCTATCCGTATCTCAGCCAATGGCAGGAGGCCGGGCGAGACCAATACAGCCTTGTGATTGATCCCCTGTTGGTCCATCCGGCGGCCAGCAATTATGTTTTGCAGAGTCGCGCCGGCAATTGGAGCAACGGCAGTTGGTCCGCCTCTGCAAATACCTCGTGGGCGATTGACGCCGGCGATCCGGATGCACCCGAATGGACCAATGAACCGCCCGCGAACGGCAGTCGCCTCAATTTGGGGGCGCACGGCGGAACGCGATATGCGTCGAAGACCGACAACGCGGTGCCGGAACTCCTGGCCGTTTCCTTGCGCGATGGCGGGGTGGCGTTGGAGTCTCAGCAGTTGTATTGGCTTTTCCGCGGACTGAGTCCGACTAATACGGTCAGTCTTTGGTATTCACCGGACAATCGGGGGACCTGGGTGAACTTGACCAGTGCGCATCCGATTGACCAGCCCTTTGACTGGTACAGTCTGGCGAATCCCACTCCAGAAGCCTGGTGGAAAGTGGTGTTGGACGGCAACACCAATGTGTGGGGCGAAACCGGACCCTTTACCCACCGGACACGGGCTCTGACGTACTATGTGAATGATGGCAACACCACGGGAGATATCTACACTAGCGCGCCGGGTGCACCGGGCAACCTGGGCTATGTGTCGAATAGTCCGCTGGACTCGATCCAGGCGGTGTTGGACCGTTTTCAACTTTCTCCCGGCGATGAAATTAAAGTGGATACCGGTGAGTATGTGCTGGACGACATCCTCTTTATTTCGCTGTTGAATAGCGGCAATGCGAGTGACGGGGCCGTCAAATTCACCGGTAGCACGAATCAAATGTTTGGCGGGAGCCGATTGACGCCGGCCGCGGAGATGGACGACCCTGCCTTTCTGTTGTATAACGCCGCGTATGTGATTCTCTCCAGTTTCCATCTGGATGGATTCCAAACCGGTGTGTCCTTGCAGGAAAACACCCGTCGGTGCCGCTTGATCGATCTGGATATCCGCGGGGCGGCCGACGCGGGAGTGGTCATGGCTAAAGCCACGGACAATCATCTGGAACGGGTCTTGATTCGGGATGGGCAGACGGATGCGGTCCAGGCGGGGCAGGGGCGCTTCACCATGAATGGCTGTGTCATCTGGTCCAATCAGGGGTCGGCATTATTCTTGGGTCAGGGGGTGCAGGTGGGCATTACCAATAGCGTTCTGGAAGCCTCGGGCGTAGGTCAGTATTGCTACCATTCACTCACCACGGCCACGATTCAGGCCAATTACAACAATTTGCTGGTCCGCGATGGGGCGGAAGTGGCCAGCATCAATAACCAGTTCTCTCCTCGCATTCCCCAATGGACACGCACCTCGGGACAGCAGGATGCCTATTCTCTGAGTGTGGACCCCATGTTCCATGATCCGGCCAATGGGGATTTCCACCTGCGGAGCAAGGCGGGACGGTATGATCTCGCCGCGGGCCACTGGACCAATGATGTGTCGGTTCCTGAACAGCCGGACGTTTCGCCGCTGATCGATATGGGCTCGCCCCAGAGTGCCTGGAGCAATGAACCGGCACCCCATGGGTCTATCGGCAATATCGGGTTGTATGGTAATACCTCGCAGGCCAGCAAGAGCGATACCAATGCCTGGGTGCAGGTGATTACGGCCTCAGGGGGGGGGCTGACATACGGCACCTTTAATCTGACCTGGGGCTATGGCGGTTCTATATCTTCCGGACAAACCGCGCGATTGGAGTATTCGTTCGACAATGGCGTCGATAACTGGATATTAATCGATCAGAATGTGCCTGTCGGCAATCGAACCTATCCCTGGTTTAGTAACGAGCAACTGGCTGGTTTAGAAAGGTGGATGACGAGCCCCGCGGCCCGGTGGCGACTGTTATTGGGCGGGTCCACCAATGTCATGGATATGACAGATCAGTACTTCCAGTTGCGAAATCGTCCCTTTACCTACTATCTAAACGATAATTCCGTCCTCAATGATGTCTTTACCACGGCGCCAGGCCATGATGACAATTTGGGGTTTTATCCCGCGGCACCCAAGCGGAACATACACTCCTTGCTGGAAATCGTGGATTTAGAGCCCTCCGACCGAGTGTATATTGACACCGGCGTGTATTATCTGGAAGAAACCAATCGGCCCGTCATATGGGGAACAGCCCAAAGCGGGGCACGCGATCAAGAGGTGTTGATCCGCGGAAGCTGGCATACGGACGGATCATGGTTTGTGGCTTCCAACGATTTTGTTCCCTATGAAAGCAGGCCGGGCTTCTTCTTCATGGAGGCCAACCATGTGGATATGGAAAGTGTGCGTTTCCGGGGCGAGTCGATCGACTTCCAGGGGGATGGGCTGAAAATCCGCGACGTAACCCTGACCAATCGCCCCGGAAAGCAGGTCTCCATGCAACTGCGTGGCAACAGCAATCGGTTCGACAACATTCAAGTAAACCGCGGGTCTCTGCTGCTGGCCGGCCAAGACAATCGGCTGGAGCAGTTGCTCCAGCGCTGGGGTGCCACCACGATTGTGGGGACCAATGCCGTATTGATGAATTCGGTGGTGTATTCCACCAATGCGCTGAGTACCGGGGTGGTGGTGAACGCGCTGGGGGCGGCGGTGTCCAACTGCACGATTGTGGCCCCGAACGGAACGGCCTTGAGAAAAAGTGGGCTGGGGACCCTGCATCTGGGCCATAGCATCTTGGTCGCGGGCGGGAATCATGATGCGAATACGGCTTTGGCCTGGGAGGGTGGCAATCTGATATCGGATTGGAACAACTTCTGGGCGACCGATTCCGCCTGGATCGGCAGCTACAAGGGCAAATGGGAGAAACTGGCCTATTGGCAGGCCATCTCTGGACAGGATGCCAACAGTGTGTCGTTTGATCCTCAGTTCCAGAACCCGCTGCAGGGAGATTTCCATCTCAATTCGGAGGTGGGCCGCTGGAGCCCAATTCATGGCAGCTTCCAGCAGGACCCCCCGGGCAACCATTCACCGCTGATTGACCTGGGCAATCCCTGGGTGACGTCCAACGACGAGCCCCAACCCAATGGATACCGCCGCAATCTCGGTGCCTATGGCAACACGGCCCAAGCTAGCAAGAGCCGGACCGATTTCTGGTTGACCGCTTTGACCGCCAATGATGGCGGCGTGCTCAAGGGAACCAACGTCGTGTTGCGCTGGGCGGTCTCCAACAATGCTCCGCACACCGTGCGGCTGGACTATTTCGACGGAGTCGCCTGGTCCAACATCGCCAGTGGGTTGGCTGCCACACTGCGCGAATATGTCTGGGATACCACCGGGTTCCAGGACTCGTTCAACGGAAGCTGGCGGGTGGTGGCCGAGGATAATTCTTGGGGAGACACCAACGATATCCCGTTTGCCCTTCGGAATGTCACACACGATTTCTTTGTGAACGACAGTTCGCAGGTGGATGATATCTATACCGATGCTGTCGGGAACGATGGGAACGACGGGTTGTCTGCTCTAACGCCCAAGGCCACGCTGCAAGCCATTCTTGATCAGTATGACTTGGAGGCCGGGGATCGGGTGTTTGTAGATACAGGAACCTATTCCTCCCCAGCGGATATCCGCATCATTTGGTCGCGCAGCGGCACCACCAATGCGCCGGTGGTCATCCAGGGAAATACCAATGGCGCCTATACGGTAATGACTCGCAGCGCCGCGACAACCAACTATCCGGCCATCGGAGTTGACGTGAAGGCGTCGGATATCGAACTACGCCATCTAGTGGTTCGTGACAGCAATCGGGGGCTCTTGCTGGAATCCAACCGCCATGCGACTGTGGAGGGTACGGTGGTGGCAAAAGCAAATACGGGGATCGTCGTCGATGGCGCGCAGGGCACAACGATTCGTCGCTCGGCCTTGTGGGAGAATGAGGTGGGAGTCCACCTGATGAATACCCGGACGACCGTGCTCGAAAATCTGACCTTTTCTCTGCCGGCTGAGGCGGGGATTCAGATGGCCAATACCGAGGCCGATACCTTGCAAAACAATATTTTCATTCCCCAAGAAAATGCGCAGGCGTATGCGGTGGGCAGTGCCACATCGCTGCTGTCCAATGCGCAAATGGATTACAACCTGTATGACTTCAGTAGTCCGGGGGCGGGGTTCTATTCTGGCGCCACTACGAACCTGCGCCTGTGGCAGTTGAGCATGAACGCCGATTTCCGCAGTGCCCTGACCAATCATGGACTGGCAATAGTGGAGTATCCGGGGAATCTGCATCCGCTGTCGGAATATGGGCGATGGGACAGCAGCCCAACCGGTGGCGTATGGGTGACAGACGGCCAAACCTCCTGGGCAATTGACCATGGCAATCCGGACAGCGATTTCAGCGCAGAGCTCGGAGACAACGGAGAGCGCATCAACATCGGCATGTATGGCAATACGGCGCAGGCCAGCCAGGGCAGCACCAATCGCATGATAGACCTCCGGACGCTGGATGGGGAAGTGTCGCGAATCAATATTGGTGACCAATGGCCGCTGGTATGGTCGTCCCATCTGCTGGATAATGGGGTGTCGGTGCTGGTCCAGTTCAACGGCGGTGCTACCAATGAGTTTGGCGACCTGGTCTGGACGACCCTCTCCACAGTACCGGCAAATCGCGAGTACGTGGTCTGGCAAGTGGATATCACGCACCAGACGGCGGGCGGTATCTGGCGCGTCATTGCGACCAATGAACCCGGACTGGTGGATACCAGCACCCACCCGTTCGAAGTATCCAGCCCGCGGATTGGTTTCCGCGGCCGACCCTATAAGAAGTACGGGCTGGTGCGCTTTGACTGGGAGGGTGGCATCCCCGGCATCAACTACCGGATTGAATATTCAGACGACTTCGGTCAAACGTGGCAGGTGTGGGAAGCCAAATACAACGGTCCGGCCCCGATCAATATGAGCCAGTTCAGTATTCCAGTTCCGCAGGCGTGGTATACGTTTGAAGACCGGACGTCCTACCAGCAGCGGCAGCGGTGGTACCGAATCGGCCGGGAAGAAGAACCAGGCGGAGAGTAAACCGCGATGCGGTATCTGGTTGGGGGATGGAGAACGGCAGCGGTGAGCGTTGTCGTTCTCCTTCTGTTGCTGCTGCCCGTCGGCTTGGTGCCGGGAGGGCATGTGAAACCGGCAGTGGACGGCGCGGCCCATGTCTTGTTATTTGCCCTGTTGGCCTGGATGTGGGGGCCGCTAGTGCCGCGCCGTCGGCGTGGGTGGACCTTATGGCTGGCCGTGGCGGCAACGGCGGCACTGGTGGAAGCGCTCCAAGCCGGGTTCGGGCGGTCGGCGGAAGTGGTGGATTGGCTCTATGGTGCGGCTGGCGCGGCGTGGGTCTGTGCCACCTGGCGAATGCGAAAGAGCGGGGTCCGCGCAGCGGGCATGGCGCTCGTGGTGGCCTTTCCCCTGGTATGGCAGGCCGTCATGCTGGCGCAAGAAGTCCGCGCCTTTCCTGTGTTGGCGACGCCCGATGCTGTGTGGGCAGGCCGGGGCTGGCTGGAAAACGGGGGACACCTGCGGCGGGAGGCAAAGGGCTTTCGCTTCACGCCCGATCCACAACAGGCTGGGTCCGCCAGCTACCCGGGTGTTTTCCGTGAACCAGCCGTTCGGGATTGGCGGCAAATGGTGGCCCTAAACAGCGCCATTTATTGGCCAGAAACATCGCCGGCCATCATGGGGGTGCGTGTGGATGACCGGCGAGGTAACCCGCCGTATGCGGAGCGGTTTCAGCGGGAGTTTGCGGTGACCCAGGGATGGAATCGAATACAAATCCCGGTCGCGGACCTAAGCCGAACGTCTGGGGGGAGGCCCTTTCAACTTGATCATGTCGTCCACTGGGGAGTTTTCCTTGTGTCCGACGTGACCACAGACTATTTTCTAATTCGGTCGGTCCAATTAAGAATGCCTGAGGAGCAGCCATGACTAAATTATCCATTGTGATTCCCGTGTACAACGAAGCCGCCACCATTTCCCAGCTTGTGGACATGGTCCGTGCGGTTGAAATCGGTTTGGACAAGGAGATCATATTGGTGGATGACTATTCCAACGATGGCACCCGCGAGGTGTTGCAACAACTGGAGGCAACTCATCCGAACGTAATAGTCCTGTTGCAGGAGGTGAACCAGGGCAAGGGGGCGGCGCTGCGACGGGGCTTTGAAACCGCCACCGGCGACATCGTGTTGATCCAAGATGCCGACTTGGAATACGACCCCAAGGAATATCCACGTCTGCTCGCTCCTATTTTGGAAGGCCATGCCGATGTGGTCTATGGGTCGCGCTTTTTAGGCGGTGGGGCCCATCGCGTGGTCTATTTCTGGCATTATTTGGGTAATAAATTCCTGACCACCCTCTCCAATATGACCACCAACTTGAACCTCACCGACATGGAGGTGTGCTACAAAGTCTTCAAACGCGAGGTGATCCAGAATATCCCCCTCAGAGAAAATCGATTCGGCTTCGAGGTGGAAGTCACGGCCAAGATTGCCCGTCGCAAATTTAAAATCTACGAAGTGCCCATTTCCTACTATGGGCGCGATTATGCCGAAGGTAAAAAAATCGGTTGGCGGGATGGATTCAGCGCACTGCGCTGCATCGTGAGATACGCCTTTGCGGATTGATGGGGCGGGGGTAAATTGTGCAAAATGCGCCTATTCGTGGAGGAAATTGCACGCCATTGGTAGGGCGAACCCTCCGGGTGAGCCGCGGCTGTAAGAGTCGGAACAAGGTTATACAATTTCTTAAAATGCTCTAAAAGCCAGCGTTGCGCAGCTTTTCCAATGTAGCAGTCGGCGGGGACGCTTGCCGCTCCAAGGCCGCGCGCACATATTTGCCGATCATGTCCGTTTCGAGGTTCACGCGCGCGCCTGGATTCAACGACGACAGCGCGGTCTGCTCCCAGGTGTGGGGAATGATATGAACGGAGAACGTACCGTTCCCAGTGTCGACATCCACGACCGTGAGGCTGACGCCATCTAGGGCGATAGACCCTTTGGGAATGATGTCAGCGATGAGGTCTGATGCGGAAATGGTCAGGATAATGTCCCGCCCCGATTTTTCCACTCGTCGCAGTTTGCCGGTTCCGTCCACGTGGCCACTGACCCAATGGCCGCCGACGGCATCGCCCATCCGCAAGGCACGCTCCAGATTGAGCCGGGCCCCCGATGATTTGTCGCCCAGGGCGGTCTTGGCGAGTGTTTCCTGGAGCACGTCGAAGACACGTTGGGTGCCGTTGTGTTCGGCCAGGGTTAGGCAGGCGCCATTGATGGCGATACTTTCGCCAATCTCCAGCGGCGACGGGAAATCGGCCGATAAGGTCAGACGCCCCGCTTCACCGTGGAAGGCCACCTGCTCCAGTCGCCCGACCTGTTGGATTAGGCCCGTAAACATGCTCAATCCTCCCCCGGGGAGGGGGCCATGCGCAACAGCAGGTCCTTGCCTACCGCTTGGACTTGTTTGATTTCAAAGCGCGGGGCCTGCTTCAGCCGCCATTGGCGATGGCCGGTGGCGCCAACCGGGCCGCCGATCAGCATCGGCGACAGGAATACGCATAACGCGTCGGTCAAACCGGCCTGAATCAGTTCTCCCGCCAGAATGCCGCCACCCTCGCAGAGAACGCGCAAGACCCCCAGGCGTCCGAGTTCTCGGGCCAGGGCCGAGAAATAGCGGGTCCGGGGTAGCTCCCAGACCTGGACACCCTTTCGGCGCAGTTTCTGGGCCGTCGCGGGTCGCCACCCTTTGGGCACGGCCACTATGGTGCGATCAGCGTGGGGGTCGTTAAAGACCTGTGCGGAGAGGGGCAGGGATCCGCTTTGGACAGCAATGATCCGCCACGGCTGGCGCTGGCGGTCGGGCCGAGGCCAGAGCGAGGGATTGTCATGCCGGACGGTCCCGGCGCCGACCAGGATGGCATCGGACGCGCGGCGCATGGCCTGGACCACCCCGCGAGCGTCAGGGCCCGTAATCCAGCGCGACGAATGGGTGTGATCGGCGATCCGGCCATCCAGGGATAGCCCGAGTTTGAGGGTAATATAGGGGCGGTTATGCTGCACATAGCAGGCGAAGGGGGCAATCAGATCGGCGGCTTCTTGGGCGCAGGCCCCCACCGCGACCTGAATGCCGCCTCGGCGCAACAGCCGGACGCCACGTCCGGCATGGAGTGGATTGGGATCGATGGCGGCGATCACGACCCGTTGGATGCCGGCCTGCAGAATGGCCTCAATGCACGGGGGGGTGCGCCCTTGCGTGGAACAAGGCTCCAGCGTGACATATAATGTCGCGCCTCGGGCCTGCGGGCCAGCCTGTCGCAGGGCATAGATTTCGGCATGGGGGCCTCCGGCGCGCCGGTGCCAGCCAGTGCCGATGCGATGCCCGTTTTTTACCAGGACTGCGCCGACGGGCGGATTGGGGCGCGTCAGGCCTTCCCCGCGGCGGGCCAGGGCCACGGCTTGCTCCATCCATGTCAGGTCGACTGCCGAGATTCGCGTCATGCGCCATTCTCCGGGGCCAGCAGAGCGTCCACATAGGCGGCCGGATCAAAGCGGGCCAGATCATTTTCTCCTTCGCCCAGACCGGCATACCAGATCGGGATATCCAGTTCCTGGCGAACAGCGAAAAGGAAGCCGCCCTTGGAACTGCCGTCGAGTTTGGTGGCAATTACCCCCGACAGGGGGGTGATGTCGTGAAATTGTCGGGCCTGGACCACGGCGTTTTGGCCGAGCATCGCATCGAGTACGACCCACGTATGGTGCGGCGCCCCCGGCAGGCGCTTGGCGATGGCCAGGCGCAACTTTTGGAGTTCGCGCATCAGCGGTTCACGGGTATGCATGCGCCCAGCGGTATCGATGAGGACGACATCGCAGTGGCGGGACAAGGCGGCATCGATGGCATCATAGGCGACCGCGGCGGCATCCCCGCCCGTCGCGCCAATCACCGCCTCACACCCGATGCGGTCGGCCCAGATTTTAAGTTGGCTGGACCCGGCAGCGCGGTAGGTGTCGGCGGCACCCAGCAATGGTGTGCGCCCGGCGTGCTGGGCCTGATAGGCGAGCTTGGCTGCCGTGGTTGTCTTGCCGGAGCCGTTGATGCCCACCAGCAGAATGACCGTGGGGGAGGGGAGGGTGGCCCAATCCAGAACGGGGGCTGGCCCCATGGCCTGAAGCAGCACCCGGCGGCAGGTATCGTGGATGGATTCCCGCCGGGAGCGGGCGTGGTCCAACTCGCTCGATATGGTTTGCACGACACGAATGGGAACATCGGCGCTGACCAGCAGATCGGCCAGCTCCTCGACCGTGGTGTCATCGGGCTCGGGCGTGGCCAAAACCGTGCGCAGGGCATCGGCAAAGCGTTCCCGGGTTTTGCGGAGGCCTTGGACCCAGTTCATTCGGCCGTGTCCGAAGGGGGGGGGGGATTGGGTGAGCGGGCGGGGCGGTCCAACTCTTTGCGAATCTGGTCCAGAATGCCATTGACGAATTTGCCGGATTCGGTCGAGCTGTAGACCTTGGCCAGTTCAACGGCTTCGTTGATGGAGACCACCGGAGGAATGTCATCCCGATAGAGCATTTCATAGACCGCGATGCGCAGGGCGTTGCGGTCTATATTGCCCATTCGCTCGACGCCCCAGTTTTCGGCATGGCGTGCGATCAGTGCGTCGATGTCTGGGTGGTGGGCAATGACCCCGCGGATAATTTCTTCGGTGAAACCGCGGGCCTTGGTTTGACCACGGGTATCGACGGGGAGCGGGATCGGAGGGCGGGGGCGCGTAGACGATGGCGTGTCCGTTTCCTGGTGGTGCCAGAAGAGCCGGATGCCCTCATCCAGGGAGTCCGCGTGATTGAATTCAGATTGAAAGAGAAATTGCAGGGCCCATTGGCGGGCATCATGACGCAGTCCCATGAGAATCTCCTTGCAGCAAGCGGAAAAGCACGATCAGCTGGTACAGACATGAACCACGAGGAGCATGGCGCAGCGCACCGGGGATGTCAAATGCCCGATGAATCAGCTCCGGCCCCGTGCTGTCGGCCCTTCATGATCGGTCAGCCCAGCGCCTTCATCAGTGACGCCATTTCGATAGCGGTCTGGGCGGCACTCCAGCCGCGATTGCCCGCCTTGCTGCCGCAGCGTTCAATGGCCTGGTCGAGATTATCTGCGGCGACGATGCCGTCCACAACCGGCAACCCGGACTCGAGGCTGATCTGGACCAGGGCACGGGCGACTTGGGCATTGATTAACCCCGCGTGGGCAGTGGCGCCTTGAATGACCGTACCCAGCGCGATCAAGGCATCGCAGGCACCGCTCCGCGCGAGGCTCTGGAGCACTAGCGGTTGCTCATAGGCGCCCGGAACCCGCACGATCTGAATATCGTGCTCTTCGGCGCCATGACGGGCCAGACAGTCGAGGGCCCCTTTCAGGAGTTGGCCGCTAAAGAAGTCATTGTGCCGACTGACGACGAGGCCGAACCGTAGCCCTTTGGCATTGAGCTGTCCGTTGGTTTCTTTGCAGTTCATGGTGTCCTTTCAGGGTCAAAGGAAATGACCCATTTTGTCCTTCTTCGTTTTCAAATAGCGGGCATTGTGCGTAGAGGGGGGGATGGCGATCGGCACCCGCTCCACAATTTCGATGCCGTAGCCCTGCAGGCCGACGATTTTACGTGGATTGTTAGTCAGCAGGCGCATGCGCCGAATTCCCAGGTCCAGCAGCATCTGAGCCCCGGCGCCATAGTCGCGCAAGTCGGTGGCGAAACCCAGGTCGTGGTTGGCCTCCACGGTGTCGCGCCCCTGTTCCTGCAACGCATAGGCTTGCATTTTGGCGGCCAGGCCGATTCCGCGCCCTTCCTGGCGCATATACAGCAGCGCGCCGGGGCCATTGGCGGCAATTTGGCGCATCGCAGTGTGCAGTTGGGTGCCGCAGTCGCAGCGGCGTGAGGCAAAGACGTCGCCCGTCAGGCATTCGGAATGAATGCGGACCAAGGGGGTCTTGTCGTCGGTCAACTGCCCATGGACCAAGGCGAGATGGTGTTTGCCGCTGGTTTCGTCCAGATATAAATGCAGGGTGAAGTCCCCGAATTCGGTGGGCATTTGCACGACAGATTCACGGCGAATGGTCGTATCGCGCAGGCGACGCCAGGCCACGAGCGCCGCCACGGTCAAGATTCGCAGTCCGTGGCGCTGGGCAAAGGGGATCAAATCGGGCAGCCGGGCCATTTGACCGTCATCGCGCATGACTTCGCAGATGACAGAGATCGGCTTGAGGTCGGCTAGATGAGCCAAGTCCAGTGATGCTTCGGTATGGCCCGTTCGGCGGAGAACGCCGCCGGGCACGCCTTGCAGGGGAAAGATGTGTCCCGGCCGGATAAAGTCACAAGAGGCGGAAGTGTCGTCGGCAAGTAATTGGATGGTGCGGGCGCGGTCAAAGGCGCTGATGCCGGTCGTAATGCCGTCTTTGGCATCGACCGAGACGGTGAAAGCGGTGCGATAACGGTCATGTTCATCCAAGGGCACCATGCGGCCGAGACCGAGTTGACAGAGGCGCTCTTCAGTCATGGGCACACAAATCAAACCGCGCCCGTGGGTCGCCATGAAATTAATGGTCTCGGGGGTGGCGTATTCGCCGGCGGCGACCAGATCGCCTTCGTTTTCTCGGTTCTCGTCATCGACGATCACCAGCATTTCACCACGGCGCAGAATCGCGATGGCGTCTTCCACCGTGCAAAACACGTTACGAGCTTCAGATGTCGACATGAAAAAACCGAAGACCTTCCTGTCTTCGGGCGGGGTGCGGAAAAGATCCGCAAACGTCTTCTTCCATCCAGACTGTATACTGTCGGCCAAGGAATTACACCTTGTCTGCCTTGTGGCTCGCGGGCTTTAACCGCCGGTCGGGGATTTCACCTCGCCCTGAAGACAAAGGAAAACTATCACGCGAGGGGCCTCCCCGGCAAGGGG
>JAQUJC010000005.1:13560-59526 GCA_028681135.1 Kiritimatiellia bacterium
CTAATCGAAAAGGTCGGCTGGATTGAGATTGGTCGGGCGCCAGCGGGGGGTCTCAAATGTGCCGGTCAGGCGAAATTCCAGCAGGCGGGTCACTGGGAGGGTGGCCAGTCGGACCAGAGCCGCCACCGGCCCCTTGCGCAAGGGCTGGACTTCGACCCGAAACCGCAGGTCACCATCAAACCCATAACGGCCCGAGGCTTTGATGCTGAAAAGAGAACCCATCAACTCGATGTCACGCGAATAGACGCGGCTGTTACGGATGGCAAAACTGCCGCGGGCGTCCGTCTGGGCAAAGAGACTTGTCTCGGGAAAAATGGTACTGAGGATGGCGGTTAGACCGCTGAATAGTTTGGTTTCAAACAACAAGCCGTTGCGGATTTTGATGCGTCCGGTTCCGGTTGCCAGGGGGCCCGTCCCCTCGCCAATGTAGCCCGCCAAGCGGCCGGTAATATCCAGGAGGCCCCGAAGAGTGCCGGTCGTTTCATCGAGCGTCGCAGCCAGCAGTTCATCAAGACGCGCGCCGGTGGCCCGGCCCTTGATTTCGTAGCGCCAGTGATCGTCGCGACCGACCGGATAGAGGGCTCCGTGGCCGGAGAAGGTACCGCCGTATGCCGTGGCCGTGACATTGGTGAAGTCCAGGTGATGACCCGTGACCTCCAGATCGAATTGTGCGGTATCCGCCACCCAACGGTCATAGCCAAACCCTTGGGCCTCGACCTGGGCTTGCAACTGATTTAACGAAAAATTGCAATAATCGAGTCGGCCATTGACGTGAACATGCGTGGGGCCCTTGAGATGAAACGGGGCCATGAAATCAGCGACGGCGGGCCCCAGCATTTCGGCAACCGCGCGAGGGTCGAGCCGACTGTCGACATCCAGACGCAGGGTCTGATTGGAAAATGCCATGTGCACGTCGCCCCTCGCCAGGCCTTCCGGACGGGTGAGGGTGACGCCTGTCAGATGCATGACTTCGTTGGTGATGTTCAAGTCGCCCTCAAGCGAATCGATGGCGACGCCGCGAATGGTGAAGTTGGTCGCCTGCACCGGTCCATAACAGGAGATGGCCGGATCGCCCAAACGGCCGCCAATCTGGACATCGCCTTGCAGCGGTTCCTGGATGCCAAACCACTCCACGATGGTACGGAAATTTGGGGTCAGAACCGGCTTGAGCACATGCGGATTGAGGGTGCCGGCCACATGCCCTTGATAGTGCTTGGTGTCGAGGCGATAGTCGGCTTCTCGTATTTGCAGATGGCTCGCTCCCGGCCCAGTATCTAACTGTATTTGCCCGGATTCTAAACGGAGCAGCGGGCCCTGGCGGGAAAACGACAGATCCAGGTGCTCGATGGGAATGTCCTGGATACGCGCTTTGGAGGCCACAATGCGTCCCGAGACTGTATCCAGGACGGTTGCCAAGGGGGCCGGCCCTACCTGAAGCTCCACATGCAAGGGAAAGGACGGGTCCTGAATCACAGCGGAAACCGGCTGGCGCAGGGGCGGCGGCAGCAGATTGAGATAGATGTTCAACGGCAGGGTATTGACCAAATGGGCCGATACCATTTGGCTGTCCGTTTCCCACCAGCCGGACAGGCCCACCTGATCGTCGCCTCGACGCAGTTGCAGGTCGGGAATATGGAGGCGTTGGTTCTTCCACGAGGCATCGAGGCGGAAGCGGTCGATTTCAACGCCCTTGAGCCGACCCCCGCGGGGGCCGTCCAGCAGGAACGATGCAATATTGGCTTGCGGATGCGCAGGATACACCGCAAACACGAATTCCGCCGTCGGCGGGGAATTGAAACTCAAGGCATTGACGTGTTCCACCAATCGTAGCACCCAGTCGGGAGCGTCTTCGACAGCCTGTAGCACGGTGGTTAGCGGGGTCCCCGCCGCTGGCGGTGGGGCGCGGTCCTGGCCGCTCTGCTCAGCGGGTGGCGGCAGATATACCGTCCCCCGCCCACGAAACTGGATGCCCAGCACATGCGCCTGGAAGTCGCGCAGATGGATTTCCTGCTCCGATGCTGAAAAGCGCAAGTGAATCTGGTCTACGGCAAGCGAGCGGGTTCCTTCTCGGGCGCCAAAGCGCTTCGTGCCCAGTTGGGCCACCACTTTACCGTCTACAATACCCAGAATCGGAACGGCCCGACGATGGCGCAATAACGCGCCCGGGTCCAGCGCCAGGGTGAGTTCCTGGGCGGTCAAAAAAGGTTCCGCCGCATGGGCCGAGGCGAACATGCGCACATCGCTGGCCACCAGCCCGCGATCGATTTCCAACCGGAGGCGCTTGATTTGCAGCACATAGCCCCGCTGGGCCATCCGATCAAGAAAGGTATCGGTCACATAGGCTGGCAACCCCACCAGATGCAAATAGGCAAAGGCCAATAGCAAACAAAGGGTCCCGACCGCTACCAGCCGCAGGCCCCAAACCGAAGCGTGCCGGATGGTCTGCCAGAGCAATGCCCCAAACCGCCGCCGTTGCGAATGGCGCGGAGGGGGCGTCTGGTCCGCCTTGGAATTCATGCCATGCCGTTCACGTTTGCGATTGAGGGGACGGCTTAATCACGTAGGGGGGGCGTCCCATGGACCGTTGATACATGCGGGCGAGGTATTCGCCCAAAATGCCTAGCGACAGAAGTTGAACGCCAGAGAAAATGACGATCATGGAAAACAACATCGTGAAGCCCCTAACCGGATTGCCGCCCAAGAGCCATTCGATCACGATATACACAAGCAAGGCCGTTCCAAATAAGACGGTTCCCACGCCCAGCAGGCTGGCAATTCGCAGCGGCAGGGTGCTGAAACTTGTCACCATGTTGAGGGCATGTAGCAGCAACTTGCCAAAGGTATATGTCGACGCGCCCCCGCTATCTGTTTCGTGCTGCACCGGCACCGCCGTGAAGGAGGTCGTAGCCCAGGTCAGCAGCACATCAATGAATACCGCCGGATTGTGATAATCCGCGAAGGCCTCGCGCAAGTCCGTCCGGAAAGCCCGGAACGAGGCAACGTCGCGCGCGACCGTGATGCCCAGCGCATGTTTGAGCAGGGTCTTGGTCATCCGGGAGGCCGCATCGCGCAGGGCGCCATGGTATTCCTTGAGGGGGGGGGCATAGACGACGTCGAATCCCTCGTCGAGTTTGTGCAGCAGGGCGGGAATAGCCTCGGGGGGATGCTGCAAGTCATCATCCATCGTGACGAGGCGGTTAAAGCGCGCCTGGCGCACACCGGCAAGAATGGCATTGTGCTGGCCATAGTTGCGCATGAAATGCACGCCGCGAATCCAGGGGGTTTCGGTGGCCAGGGTGTCGATGATAGCGGCGGAGCCATCGGGACTGTTGTCATTGACTAGCAGCAATTCGAAGGGGTGGGGAAATTCTGCCAAGGCCTGTTCGATGCGGTCGACCAACGGGCGCAGAGTGGCTTCGGCGCGGTAGACGGGGACAACGATGGACAGACCCGATTCCAGTGGAGCGTTCATGGGGAGGGTTCCTTTGGGGCGGTCGCCAAGTGGCGTACACGGTCTTGCAAGTGGGCCTGACGCAGATTCTCCACACAGGGAGCTTCCCAGTCGCGGAGGTGAATGTGACGGCAAAATAGTTCTAATAGGCGGACAAAATGATTATCCCTTGGCAGGGGGATGTCTTTTGTCTGGCCGGGGGTTTCAAGCAGAGCAGTGGGGGTCACATCGGGGCCAGCGGTGAACGTGCGCGAGGTCGTTATCCGGCCGTGTTGACCGAGCACGTCGATGCTGCACTGATAGAACTGATCAAAGCCAAAGGCGATGTGCAGCGGAATGCGACTGCCGTTGCGGGTGGCGGCCAGCATGGCGCCGCCCCATCGATCCACACCTGCGGAATCGATGTTCAGGCAGGCGGCGAGCACCTCGATATCCTCACCCATGAATAGTTGACACGCCTTGAGCGGGTAGCCGCCGGCATCCAGCAGGGCCCCGCCGCCCAGCGATTTGGTATAGCGGAAATTATCAGGCGGTAGCGGCGGAAAGCAGAATGTGGCCCGGAACAGCCGAATGTCGCCCAGATGATCCTGGATGAGTTGCTGCACCATGGCTTGTTGCGCATGGTGGACGAACATGTAGTTTTCCAACATGACAAGGCGATGCTGGCGGGCGAGGGCGATCAAGTCTTCGGCCTCGGCAAGCGAGGATGCCAGCGATTTTTCCACAAGCACATGCTTGCCGGCCCGGAGGGCGTTGCCCGCCCATTCGAGATGCAAACCGGTCGGCAGCGGCATATAGATGGCATCGATGTCGTCGCTTTCCAGCAGGGTGGCGTAATCGCCCACATACGGGCAGCCGCATTGGGCGGCGAAGGCCATGCCTTTTTCCAGAGAGCGGCTGGCCACCCCCGCCAGGTGCAAGCTGGGGAGGGTTTGAATGGCCGGTATGACCGAGCGCTGGGCGATGTTGGCGCAGCCCATCACACCGATACGAATGGGGGGGGGGGGCATCATTTCAGGCAAACCTCAGCGTGGACAGTAGACTGCGCGTCTGGATGTTGAGATAATTGTTGAAACGCGCAAAGGTCAGGAGCTGGTTCAACGTCATCCATTGATAGTTTTCGGGGCACTCGACCGGGAAGTCCTCATCGGCCTCGATGACGAGATTACGGTTTTGTTCGTGATAGAATCGACCCCCTTCCTCGGATTGGCGCGTGTCGTAGCGAATCTGGTCGGCTCGCGCCGCCAAGACGTAATCGAGATAAGGGATATCCCATTCTGGTTTGTCATACCGGCCCGTGATGCACTGCACCGTCGGCGCAAATTCCAGAATGTCAAAATTGCCGCATTCCAGTTTGGCCTGGACAAGAAAATGGGTGATGCCCCGGATGGGTTTGACGATGAAGGCGATGATGCCTTCACGGACGGGTTCTATCAAGGGTTGTTGCCAGTGGGCGACTTCTCGGTTGCTGATTTCCACATCCACCCAGATGGCTCGGAAAAAGCGTCCGTCTTTGTGGCGCAGGGCGTCATCGGTGAGTTCCCAGTCCGAGATCGTGCGTAAATCACAAGGGGTGATCTGGAGATCGTAGCGTACCTTTTGGCCTGTGAACCAGGAGATGATGTCGTCAAATGGCAGGTGCGGGTGTCGCGGTTCTCGGGCGGACTGGCGCATGGCCTCGGCAAATGTCCGGGGGGCGTCCGCCATTTCTTCCTGTCCAAACGGGATGCCCGAGACCACCGTGCGCAAATCCATGTTGACCAGATTGTCGCTGGCCATCAGGTGTTTGATCTGGCCCAGTGTCAGCCACGCAAAATCAGGATCGGGGGGGAGGTCGTCCTCCACTTCCACGATTATGTTGCGGTTGCGTTTGTGCAGGAAGCGCGCGCCTTGCTCGGACTGCAGTTGATCCAGCAATACCCGGGAGCGAGAGCGATCCACAAACCAATCGAGATATTTGGGGGTCTTGCCCTGGTGGACTCGCGTATAATTGCTCTTGGTCGCCTGGAGGGTCGGCGAAAGTTGGACGCAATTGACGTTGCCGGGCTCGACTTTGGCTTGAATGAGAAAGTGTAAGACGCCATTGAACTCCCGGACGATGCAGCCGAGAAATCCAATTTCAGGCTGGTTGATGATGGGCTGGGCCCATTCGGGCTTGTGGCCCCAATTGGTGGCGACCCGAATCCCGTCGATGGAGAAAAATTGGCCAGTGGCATGGCGGATACGGCCGGAGGCCTCCTCCAGAGCCCAATCGCGCATCTGTGAAAGAGGAATTCGGGTCACGCGAACCTTGACTTCCTGGTTGCGCGAGGCCAGCCAAGCCCGAACATCTTCTGTGGAAATGAGGGCACCGCGTTCATCCAGCGCGGACGTTAGAAAACGATGTTCTTTGGCAGTGGGCATCGTGGGTGTCATCCGGTAAAATTAGTTGTGGCTATCCACTCGCGCAAGCAAAAGCGGAGCGGAGCGGGCACCAGAGCCCGAATGTGGGTGTCATCAAACACGGTATCGCCGGACTCAATGGCGAGTTCTGATTCCGGCCATGGGACCGTTAACACGCGAGCGCCCAAACGGTCGGCGATCCAGGTCGCCACGTCGGCGAGTGAAAAAGTTTCGCCAGCAATATTGAATGTTTGCCCCTCTGTTTCGGGCCGCATTGCGGTGGCCGTTATCTGGGAACAGATATCCTGGATATGGGTGAACGTGCGCCGAGTAGTACCGCCGCCATATAGCGGAATGGTGTGTTGCTCCCGGGCCAGGCGAATGAAGGCGCCAATGGTTCCAAAGGAGTAGCCCTGACCAACGACATTGGCATAGGGCACGCAAATTCGATAGATGGTGTGGGGAATGCCGAAAGCGGCCTGGTAGGCGTGGAGAAAGCCTTCGGCCGCCAGCTTATTGGCGGCATAGATCGTTTTGCTTTCCTTGGGAGCATCTTCGGGGAGTGGCTCGGGCGTGCCACGGTAAACGAGCCGCGAGGAGGGAAAGACCACCCGCGGACGATGGCCTCGGCGGCGCAAACAGTCCAACAGGTGCAACAGGCTCAGCTCGTTGGTTGCTAGATAGTCTTCGTAGTGCTCAAATCCTTGGCGGGTGCCGGTCAACCCGCAAAACCAGTACAGCGCGTCAACCTGTGTGTCGACATTTTCCCAGTCAGCCGGATCGATAAGATTTACGGGGGCATAGGCGATGCCCGGCACTAAGCTGGTCGGATGCTGGTCATATCCATCCACCTGATGCCCTTGCGACTGGAGATGCAAGGCCACATGGCGGCCCAGATATCCATTGGAGCCCAGCACGGCGAACCGGCTAGGGGGTAACGTTGTAGGGGTCGGCACGATCAATTCCTCACGGCCTACCTTGGAAGAAATGGCAGCCAAGGTCAAGAATACACGCCCACAACGCCCACCACGCAGCCGCCGGGAGCATGACAACCGTTTCAAGGTTTTGCCCGTGCCTGTGTTGTAGGGGCGCGGCTTGCTGAGTTGGGATTGTCCAGAAAATAGCCATGTTGACTCTGGGTCCCCGAGCAGGGATGGCCCAAGTTTGATCCTGCCATTTCACCCCCCCCATCCTGTCCGGATTTTGTTGCCGGTTCACCAGCCGACGGCTGCCCCCTCCGTCAAGGTCGGGGAGTCGGCCGGCAGAAGACCGTGTGCTCAATTCCCATGCCCAGCGGGTCTGACACTGCAAATACGCCACCCACAAATAATCGATAGGCCCATTCCATGACGGGGCCGGCCGCGGGTACATCGACGGCCCGCAGGGGGTAATTGTGACACTGATGCTTCACAATCTCGAATCCCGAACGGATCAAGACTTCCCGAATGGAGCGCTTGGAGTAGTGTTGAACATGGTGGGGCGAATATAACCGGCGGTAGGCGGCCGACAGGCCGACCCGATGAAGTCCCCGAGCTAAACGAAAGATCAAACTGTCATTATTGAATGTATTGACCATCAGTGTGCCGCGCTCAGCCAATAAACTACGCATTTTTTCCAGGAAGGGCCGAATCTGCTCGACGTGTTCTACGACCATAAAACTGGTGATAAAGTCGAACGGCCCCTTCAGATTGGCTCTCAAGATATCACCTTGAATAAAGGTGATGTCGGGATGCCGATTGGGGGCCAGATCGATGCCGGTCAGATCCCAATCGGGATGCCGAGGTTGCAGCCATTTAAGGAAATCTCCGCGGCCGCATCCTGCATCCAACAGCCGAACTGGCGGGGGCTCCTTGTATCTCAAATGAATGGCAGTCGGTGCACGTATTCAGGGGTGGGGTAATGGGGGTGATTCGGGACTTGGTGCGGCGGGTGAAGGCAGAAAATGAACGAACCACTTTTCAGTTTCGTCACGCATATGGGTGGGCTGACTTGGATTCACACCGTGAGTTTGCATGAGTTCGCGCAGGATGGGGGAATGGCCAGGGTAGGCCAGCCGTGACTGATGGAAGATGATGGCGTCGGGCTGGTCATCCGTGAAAGCGGGGTAGAATGGGATCCAGGGGTTTGGTAGGCGGCCTATAAACAGCGTTCCATCACCGTTGGGATAGAATGCGACCCGGCGAGGTTGGGTGAGGACCGGTTCGGCCTGAAGGGCTGCGCTGATTGCCGGATAGTCGGTGGGGTGAATATAGTCGGGCTGGGCGCGAATCCTCATGTGCCGCCACCAGAAATAGTCGGGATAGTGCCGGGGGTCGGGGACATGGCCCAGGACAAGTCCGCCGACCAGCAGGGCGACCATGATGAGCGCGGTTCCAAAACGACGCTGGGCAGCAGGGAGACAACATGCCGCCAGCTCGACCAGGAGGCAGGCACCCAGGGCATAGGCAAATGCGGTGTAGACGGAGTACCACATTTCTGGGCGATAAATGGGCAGAAACCACAGCGTTAAGACCAGTAGGGAAAGGGCAAACAGGGGGCGGCGCATGCGGAGCGTGACCACGGGCAGGCTAATGGCCAGCAAGGCGGGAATCCCATTCCAAGGCGAAGCAAGGACGGCGAGGCGTTGGCCCCAGGTTTTGGAAAGAAATTGGATGCTCACCTGGAGATCGTTCCAGACCCACTCCCAGCGACTGCCAAGATAGGCGGCCATCGCAGTGAGACAGGCGGTGGCCAGAACCACCCAGGGAATGTCGCGCTTGGCCAGGACAGGCCATGTGCCGCGCGTGTCGATCAGATAGGCACCGCCTGCCGCCAGCGCCAAAAACCAGGCGGCCGGATGGACCAGGCATCCCAGCACCAACACGGAGGCCGCCGGCCAAGGGCGGCCCTTCAACAGCAGCAGGTACCCGCCCAAACAGAATGCGAGCACCAAGGATTCAGGGCGGGCGATGTTGCCGGCAATCGTCGTATGACCGCCGAGAAAAAATAGCGATAGGATCAGTTCGGCTTGCGTCCGGCTCGCGAACTCTCGGACCATTCTGAGGCAGAACACATATGTCACCGCTAGCAGGAGCCAAGAAAATAAACGGGCTGACCGCAGCCCGGGAGGCACGATTTTGAAAAACAGTCCCAGCGCGATGGGATAAGCCGGCGGATGGTAAAATACCGGTCGTTCCGGATTCAAACTGTCCGTTTGCAAGTGCCCCGATGTGCTAATCGAGGCCGCGGGATAGATGAAGATGGCTTCGTCGTCCCAAGGGACCGGGAACGTCAAGTCGGCGAGCCCATGCACCCACCCCGAAATGGCCAGGACGACCACGGGCAGAAGAACATGATAGAATTTCAGCCAGCGAGCACGTTTGTCTTGCAAAAGAAGCTACCTCCAATAGGAAAATTAGAGGTTAACGTAATGGATATGCCCAGTCTGCGCAAAACAAAAGCGCTTTCGGTTAGTTCTCGATGCCTTCAAACAGGGCCGTGGAGAGGTAGCGTTCGGTGGCGTCGGGGAGGATGGCGACGATGGTTTTTCCTGCCATTTCCTTTTCGCGGGCGAGGCGCAGCGCAGCGACGGCGGCCGCGCCGCAGGAAATTCCCACCAGGAGGCCTTCTTCACGGCCCAGGCGGCGGGCCATCTCCAAGGCTTCCCCGGCGTTCACCTGCTCGACGCGGTCCACGAGGGCCAGGTCCAGCGTTTCGGGAATGAACCCCGCCCCGAGTCCCTGGATTTTGTGGGGGCCGGGTTGGAGGGGCTGGTTGGCTCGTTTCTGGGTGATGACAGGGCTTTCCTGGGGTTCCACCGCGACCGAGAGAATGGCTTTCCCTTGCGTGTGCTTGATGTAGCGCGATATGCCGGTCAGGGTGCCGCCGGTGCCCACGCCGGAGACGAGCACATCGATGCCGCCATCGGTATCCTTCCAAATTTCAGGGCCGGTGGTCGTTTCATGAATAGCCGGATTGGCGGGGTTTTTGAATTGCTCGGGCAGAAAGTAGTGCTCCGGATCGGTGGCGGCGATTTCTGTGGCTCGCTGAATGGCGCCTTTCATGCCGTCGGCGCCGGGGGTGAGGATCAGGTGGGCGCCTAGAAAGGCCAGGACTTTCCGCCGCTCCAGACTCATGGTGTCGGGCATGACCAGCGTCAAGGGGTAGCCCCGGGCGGTGGCGACATAGGCCAACGCAATGCCGGTGTTGCCGCTGGTAGCTTCCACAATTCCCACGCCGGGTTTGAGCACCCCGCGCTTTTCGGCATCCCAAATCATGGCCGCACCGATGCGGCATTTGACGGAACCCGCGGGGTTGCGGCCTTCCATCTTGGCCAATACCGTGGCACCAGCCCCGGCGGTCACGTGGTTTAATCGAATAAGCGGGGTGCGGCCCATCGATTCCGAGTTGTCGTTGTAGATTTGGCTCATTGTTGTCGCTCCTTGACTTGTCACTATTTTGGGGTAACAGTTTTACATTAACCTAGGCTGCCGCATTAGCAAGTGAGGTGGCGAAGTTTTGGGTTTAGAATCGGAACAACAGGAGTGACCATGACCCCAGGAATTCATACCTTATCCCTTCATGCGGGGCAGCAACCGGACCCGACGACTGGCGCGCGTGCAGCGCCGATCTACCAGACGTCATCGTATGTTTTTCGCGATGCAGACCATGCCGCCAGCCTGTTTGCGCTGAAGGAATTCGGCAACATCTACACACGCTTGATGAATCCAACCACCGATGTCTTTGAAAAGCGCATGGCGGCCATCGAGGGCGGCACCGGCGCACTGGGCGTGGCTTCTGGCATGGCGGCGATCAGCGCGGCGGTGCTGGCCATCACCCGGCTGGGCGACGAGATTGTCTCGGGCAACAACCTCTATGGCGGAACCTACCAGTTGTTCCATCACACCTTGGCCAAGTTGGGCCGCTCGGTCGTGTTTGTCGATTCGCAGGACCCCGATGCCTTTCGGCGGGCCATCACGGACCGGACCCGGGCGATCTATGTCGAATCTATCGGCAATCCCAAGCTGGATGTGCCGGATTACGAGGCACTGGCGGCCATTGCCCACGAAAACGGCATTCCTTTGATTGTCGACAATACGGTGGGGGTGGGGCTCGTGCGGCCTTTTGAATACGGTGCGGACATTATCGTGGCGTCGGCCACCAAATATATTGGCGGCCATGGCACCTCGCTGGGGGGGGTGATCGTGGACTCCGGCAACTTCAAGTGGGATAATGGCAAGTTCCCAGAATTTACCGAGCCGGACCCGAGCTATCACGGAATTAAATATTGGGAGGCGCTGGGGAATGTGCCTGGAATGGGCAATGTGGCCTTTATCCTGAAAGTCCGCCTGACGCTGCTGCGGGATTTGGGGGCGGCGCTGAGTCCGTTCAATGCCCATCAGTTTTTGCTGGGGCTGGAAACCTTGCCGATCCGGCAACAGCGTCATTCGCAGAATGCCCTGGCCGTGGCCCGCTGGCTGCAGCAGCATCCGCGTGTCCGCTGGGTGGTCTATCCCGGGCTCGAGGAGAATCCCGGCTATGCGCTGGCCGCAAAATATTACCGCCAGGGATTTGGCGGCCTGGTAGGCTTCGGCATCGAGGGCGGCCTCGAAGCTGGCAAAAAGTTTATCAATTCGGTGAAGTTACTTTCCCATTTGGCGAACATTGGCGATGCCAAAAGCCTAGTGATTCACCCGGCTTCGACCACCCATCAGCAGTTGACCGAGGAGGAGCAGGCCTCGGCGGGCGTGACGCCGGACTACATCCGCCTATCCGTCGGGCTGGAAGACATCGCCGACATCCAGGCCGATATCGATCAGGCCTTGAAGGCCTAGCCCGAATCGTCCAAACTGTCGCAATGGATCGTCGACTGGAGGATATCGAAGCGCATTTTCCCGCGAGTTGGGACGGCGGACGGGTGGCGCATGCCAAAACCATCTTTTTCAAGGCGCTGGCCCTGGAAGCCCATCGGTTCTATGGCGGTAAAATCCAGGTTCTGCCCCGGGCCGCACTGCCCGGATTCCAGTGGTTTAATGCATGGTATACTCCCGGCGTGTCGGCGGTCTCCACGGGCATCCGTGACAACCCCGACGAATCATTCGATCTGTCCTGGCGCGGCAATGTGGTCGCCGTGGTCAGCGATTCCACGCGCGTGCTCGGCGATGGCGATGTGTCGCCATCGGGCGGGCTGGGAGTCATGGAGGGCAAGGCCTTTCTGATGAAGGTGCTGGGCGGGGTGGATGCTGTGCCCATCTGTATGGATAGTCGCAATGCTGCCGGCCAAAACGATCCGGATATCCTGATTGATTTCGTCCGGCGCCTCTCCCCGTCCTTCGGGGCGATCAACCTCGAAGATATCAGCCAGCCAAACTGCTTCCGCGTGCTGGACGAACTGCGCGAGAGCTGCGACATCCCGGTGTGGCACGATGATGCTCAGGGGACGGGATGCGTCACGTTGGCCGGGTTGATCAATGCCCTCAAAGTGGTCGGGAAAAAGTTGGACCGCTGCCGCATCGTGTTCTTGGGCGCGGGCGCGTCCAACACCACCATTGCGCGGCTGGTCGTGCAGGCGGGGGCCGATCCCGCCCGCGTGGCGATGTTCGATTCCAAAGGCGGATTACATGCCGGGCGCAGCGATATCGAGGCGGATGCCCGGTTCTACCGCAAGTGGGAGTTGTGTCAGGCGACGAATCCTGACCGCATTCAAGGTGTAGCGGAAGCACTCAAGGGTGCCGATGTGCTGATTTCGCTTTCGCGTCCCGGGCCCGATGTGATCCGCCCGGAATGGGTGCGGAGCATGGCCGCCAAGGCCATCGTGTTTGCCTGTGCCAATCCCGTGCCCGAAATCTACCCCCATGCCGCCAAGGAGGCCGGGGCTTTGATCGTGGCCACCGGACGTGGGGACTTTCCCAATCAGGTGAACAACTCACTGGGGTTCCCCGGCATTCTCAAGGGCGCGCTATTGGTCCGGGCGCGCAAAATTACCGATGCCATGGCGATTGCCGCGGCGCGGACAATGGCCGGATTTGCCGAGCGTCAGGGGCTGACCCCGGAGCGCATTATGCCGCGCATGACCGATAGCGCGGTGTTTGCCGAAATCGCGGCGGCGGTGGCCCGTCAGGCACAGGCCGAGGGAATAGCCCGCCGCGATTGGTCGCCAGAACAGGTGCATGACCGTGCGCGACAGGAGATTGACACAGCCAACCAGGCATTGGAAATACTGATGACCTCCGGCGTGATTCCGCCGCCGTCCGATGCCTTGATTCAGCGTTGCCTGGATGCCGCCATCGTCGGAGCGTAGGCAATCACCATCTCAGCCTTGGGCGACCCGAATCCGGGGGAATAGAATCATCCAGCAGTTTTCCGTACAGGCGTCGATTCGAATGCGCTGGATGGTCCCGGGAAACCGGGGATGCGGGGGGGGGCGGCCGCACCCTTCAGGTCCAGCCAGATCGCGTAGGCCAAACAGCCCTCTTTCCATCCGCATACCCAGATTGCCAGACAAAGGTTCAGACGAAATTGACGAGATTGACGTGCGAGAAAACGGCCAATATTTAAGGGTATAATTTCCACAGAGTTAATTAACTGTATAAAAGCTACCTGCTCAATAATCGCTAAATTCTCCTTATATTGTTGTATTTTGATCCACACAGTTAATTAACTGTATGGCAAAAAAATACTGAAGGAGTTGTTAATCGTCTCGCATGAAACCGGCCTTCGGGTGGGCATGAATCCCGGCGAGGGATCAGGTGGTTGGGATGGTGGTGTGGGGCTTGCGCCGGGTCAGTAAGCTGCGATATAGGCCAGCAGACCCGTATAGGTGCCCAAGAGGACATTGCCCGTCATCACGGTTGGGAGGAAGGAGGATGCACGTAGGCCCGTACCCAGTGCGGCACCTGCCCACATGCTGGCGGAGAAGAAGGTGAAGCCCACCATGACGACCAGTATTGCCCAGAACCCCCGACGGGCGTGGGGTGCGACCGGGCTGAACTCATATTCGGAATGCATGGCCGGCAGTGTGGCGAAGGAGCAAGAACCTGACAGCTCAGAAGCCACTCAGCAGCGGGGAACCTGCTTGACGCGGGGGGCGGCAGGCGGGATGCTGGGCTTGGCATGAAGACAACGGGATATGCATTCCTGAGTGACACGCGCCGCCTGCGCCGACTGGGGTGGGGGGGGGCCTGGATGGGCGTATTTCTTTGGGCAGCGGCAGCGGCGGCCGATGTCATTACTGGTGCCGACTGGCGTGTCACTTTCAACCGTCCCGACCAAACCACCACGCTGACCAGTATCGGCACGAACGAGTTTGATATTCGCGATCGCTTTGTGGGCTGTATCGACGAACTACAAGAGGGCGATATCGGCTATCTGGCGACCTATACCTTGAGCGGTAGCTATGAACAGAATGGTGCGGCGGGGCCAATTTTGAGGGCGGTGTCGAATGCGCTGGCTCGGGGAGCACACCTGGGATTCGTGGCGGGCAGTGGTGTCGACTTGTCGGAAGACTTCTGGCCGGGCTGTTCCCTGAATTCGCTCTCGAAGCGTCCCGGCAATGCCTTGGAGGTGGCCCGCGCCCCCGCCAAAGGCATTATGCACAACAAAGTGGGCGTCTTTTTTTACAACGGCCGCGGCGAGAGCCGCCTGCTGACGGCGTCGTGGAATTTCACGGCCTGGGCCAGTTCCCGGCAGTGGAATATCCTGGCTGAATTTTCCAATCCGGATGTGGCACTGGCCTATTCGAATGAAATGCGACAGTTGCTCAATGGGTATTTCCACTCGAATCCGGCCAAGTCGCGGGTGCCGCAAGATAGGGCATCGTTCGCCACGGCCAGCACGACCACGGAAGGGTGGGTACGGTTTGCACCGTATCCATCGAGACGCACCGGGGGCGATAATGCGCAGACGGACATCACCAACCGCATCGCACAGGCGCGCCAGAGCATTTGGTTTGCGCTGAACAAGCAGACCCGCGCGGTGGTGACCGATCAATTGATTGCCGCCTGCGACCGGGGGGTGGACGTGCATGGTGTGATTCCAAAGAGCGACCGCACGAAAGCGTCCAATGCCAGCTATGCCCAATATCAACGGATGCTGGACCCCGGGGAATATGCGACCACCAACCGCATCCACCTGCACGATGCCTACTACAAATGCACCAGCGCAGTTGATTTTGACACCGGGTATCCTTTTGACTTGGTGCATTGCAAATACATGGTGATAGATCCTTATGGCGATTCGCCCTGGGTCATTCATGGGTCGGCCAACTGGACGTGGACCGCACTGGTGACGACCAACATCTCGACCTCCAACGATGAGAATGTAATGTTCATTCCCGACGGGGGAATGGCCCGTGCGTTTTTGGCGCAATTCGCCGTGATGACCGGCGTGAAAGCCGAAGAACCACCGCCAGCGGGCACCCGGCTTATTTTGACATCGGTGACTGGGGCGCAGCAGTTGCAGTTCACGATACCGAATGGCCTGGACGGCATGTTGGTCGGCAGTGCCGATGTGCATCCGTGGGTGCCGGTCTGGTCGAATCCGGTGGCGGGGGGCGTTACCACCCTTATGTTGCCCAGCGCGGTGCCGCGGCTATTCTTCCGAATAGAGAAGGCGATGCCGTCCGGCGCAGGAAAAGCGCAACTGAAGGCGCCGGCGCTACAGCAGAGTCGGCTGGGTGGGGCCGACACCTGGCCGCAGCCCTTGACGAATGGGGGCGCGTTGGCGGTGACGGTGACCCCTGAGAGCCTGACGGGCACGGGCGAGGGGGGGGGGGTGGAGTATACGGTGGCGGCTACAGTGGAGAATTCGACGGGGCTGTCCATCCAGCGCGCCGAGTGGTCGGTGGTCCCTACCAACGGCACCACCAATGCCTTTATCGGCATTCAGGCCGAGGATGGACAGCGTCTGGTGCTGATCCCAGCACCGGAGGATGGCGGGGGGGTATTTGATGTGGTCTATCGTGTGGTGGCTGGCGAGGGAGAGGAGGCGGTAACGAACTCGGCGACGTGCCGCCTGACGGTGCTGAATCCGCGCTTGGTCGATTTTGAAACACTCGGTCCGTTTTCCAGCTATCCGACCAATTGCGTGGTGGACGACGTCACGGGTCAGACCAGCCCCGTGGGGATCACGACCAATCTAAACGGGATGGAATGGATGTTCTTCAATGTCCGCCGTTCTTCGGCCAATCGCATCGGCACCTATTCTGCGCAGCTACGTCACAAATCGTCCAGCTTGCCGGGCCTTTTGGAAAGCCAAGGCTGGTTTGCGGGCATCGGCTCGATTTCCATGCACATGGTGTTATACAACACGGCGGGATTCTTAACCTTTGTGGTGGAGACACAAGCGGCGGAGTCTGAGGAGTGGGTGGCGGCCGGGGAGCCATGCCGAGTCGAGGTCGGCGGCGACATCAGCAACCAGGTTTATACAGTGGACATCGACCGTCCGGGTCCTTTGAAGGTGCGTTTGCGCACGACGGGGGGCTATGGCAAGAGCATAAATATTGATAACCTGCTCATTCGTCCCTACGGCGAGCTGGTGCCCTATTTGGATGTGGAGGGGGCACCTGTGGCGGCGGTGGGGCGGGAGTACGAGGTAGCCTTCCATGTGGTCAACGGGGAAGGCGCACCGCGCATCTGGACGGATTATGGTGTGGCGCTGCAGGAGGGCACCGGCGCGGTTCCGGTTTTCGAGGAAGTGGACGGCGACCTACGGCTGGCATTTACGCCCGGCGCTGAAGACCTCGGTAAGACCTACACGGCGACGGGGACGGTATCGGTGTACGGCGGACAGTATGTTTGTTCCACCAACTGGACGTTTACCGTTGCCTGGGCGCCGGCATTTGAGCTGCACAATGCCAGCCCAGAGGCCCGGACGGTTCTGTACACCAATGAAATCCTCGATATCTGGTCCACCAATGTGGTCGTGGGGGGTGCGGTCTGCACCAACCGCGAGCTGTACAGCGCGCACTGGACGGTATATCCGCCGTTTGTTACCAACACGGTGAGTCAATACAACCGCTACCGCATCGGCGGTGGCGGCCTGATGGCGGCGGATGTGGGCAACCACGAAGTGAGCCTGCGCCTGACGGATAACTCCAACGGCTTGAGCACGACGCACGGCCTCCATTTTCTGGTTGTGAATCGTGAGCCCAAAAATCCGCGCCATGTAGACTTCGAGGAATTCAGCATCACTAATGATGATTTGCACACGACGACCCTGTCGGACAGGGAGTGGGATATGGCGGGTGTCCGTGCGGGGTGGAGCCCTGATGATGTGGCCGTCGGCACCACCGCCGCCCGGTTTCGCTGTCCGGAAGTCGGGGCGGCATTTTTGGAGAGCCAGGTTGCTTTCGATGGAATCGGCTACATCGAGTTTGCCTGCGCCGGCCATGCCGGGAGCGCGGGTGGAGCGGTGCAGGTATGGATTCAGGAGGAAGGCGCGCCGGCGTTTAGTCCGTTAGGCGATCCGGTGGTGCCGACCCGCGATCTGACGTGGCATCGGCGGTATGCGGGCGTGACCCATCCGGCCAACGTTCGATTGGAGGCAACCGGGATGCCCGGGCACCTGATCAATGTGGACGAGTTGATAATCAGCGCACTTCACGCAGAAGAGCAGATCGTGGTGGCGGGCGCATTAGAAATAGCGGACGGCAGCGGTTTCGATCTGCAGTTTGTGACGACCAATCTGCCGACGGGAGTCACTAACACAGGGATCGAAGTTTTGCGCGATGGCTGGGACGTGACGCAGTTTGATGGCGAGACGCCGCGCTATGCCTATTCCACCACGGGGGAGACGGGCGGGGAGAGCGGGAATCTGTTCATCCGGATATGGCTGTCCAGTGGCTATGACCTCACGACCAACGTAGAGTGGAGCGTGCGGGCGGTCGACCGCGCACACATCGAGGGCTTCCAACTCGACCGCCTGACAGTTTGGAGTTTGACGGGTTGGAGCAATATCATATTTGCCGTAACGAATCTCGGGGGCATTCCCCAAGAGGTCGATTGGGTATGGGCCGTGACAAACATCCATGCCGCCGATGGCGCGGCAGATATCGTCCTGCCCGGGACCAACGCGCCGCCTGCGGTCGATCACGATGCACTCTTTTACGGCATCAAAACCCTTGGGGAATGAGGGGGGGGGCTACGCTACGAGAGCCGAGTTTTCCATTTAGACAGGATTAACAGGATTTTCGGGATTGAAAGATGTGCGCTACAGAGAGCCACCGCGCGGCATAGCCCAACCAAAGGGATTAAGACCGCCACGAATTACACCCGCCTTCGCCAAGGCTAGGGCGGGCAAGCAAGATGGCACGGATAAGGCCAGAGATGGCCAGTCGCATCTGTCATCCCGAGCCTGTCGAGGGATCTCGGCGGAGTCTCTCAGGCGGGCCGTTGGGCAAAGCCGAGAGGGTTCGACTACGCTCACTATGACCGGAAGGGGGCGGAACAACCAAGCCACCGATGAACACGAATGCGACAAGGCCAGAGAAGAAGCTGCGGATTTCACAGATGGGGAATAT
The DNA here is from genome assembly GCA_028681135.1 of Kiritimatiellia bacterium. GTDB lineage: Bacteria > Verrucomicrobiota > Kiritimatiellia > CAIQIC01 > Lenti-01 > JAAZFE01. Next base: position 31,890 of record JAQUJC010000005.1, read on the forward strand.
TGACCGTGGGCCGTGGGCCGATCGGGGTCAGGTCAGGAGAAAACGGGTGCCGAGTCGCGGGTCCAGCGCACGGTGAGGGCCGAGGCGTCGGGGCGGGTGAATTCCAGGGCATAGGCATTCTCGGGGGCCGTCAGTTTTTTCGAGAAGGTGGCGCCGTTGAGCGTGGCGAGGAGGGATTGCAGAGCATGGAAGGCGGGGCGGGGGCGCCAGGCGGCGGGATCGGTGTCGTCCACGAGTCCAAAACCGCGGGCGGCCAGCCGCCACCAGTAGACACGGGAAATGTGCCCGGAGGCAAGGGTGAGCAACAGATAACGGGTCATGAAGGCGGCGTAGGTGTCTTCGTCGACGGAAGGATCGTTCTGGCGGGGATCGAGCGTTTCGTAGGGGGAGGTCACCGGGGACCAGGGGCCTGTGCCGAGCAGGGGCCAATTGACTTCGGTAATGATGGGTTTGTCGGACGTGAAACGGTGGGCGCGGGCGAAGGCCCGTAGCAGGGCACATTTGGCGACGGTGTCGTAGCGCGCTTGGCGGTTTTCCGGCGCGCCGCGGCGGTCCACATAGAGGTGATGAGAGAGGGCGTGGAACGAAATGTCCGGTGGCAGAAGTTCGAGCAGCGCCGCGAGAGCATGGGGTTCAAAATCAATAGCGGCCGGACCGGTGATCCGGGCATCGGGGTGCTCGATCAGGCAGGACCGGACGGGATCGAGCAGACGGGCGTAGTTGCGGAAATCCCAGACGCCCCACTTGCAGCGGTTGATGGCGTGGCCGATTTCAAAGAAGTCGGCGAAGGTGTGGGCCCGGTCGAAGGCGAGCGTCACCATCTGTCGCCAGCCTTTGGGTTCGCGCAGGGCGCGGCGGTCCTGGACGAGAGCCAGTGCGACGCTATGCCCGCGCTGGTGCAGGTTCAGGGCTTGATCGAGCGTCCAGTGCCAGGCATCAGGATTTTGATGATGATAGAGGCGCAGGAGAAGCGGGAGCTTTTGCGTGCCTTGAAGTTGGTCGAGAAAGGCGAGTTGACGGCTCCAGGTGGCGGGTTCGGCCTCGAGGGTCAGGCCAATCGCTCCATCGAAGGGCACCGGGGATTGAAAACTGTGGGCGCGTAAACGGCGCTCGTGACGGTGGATGGATATCCCCTTGCGGGCGAATCCACGCAGGGCCGCAGTGACATTCGCGGCGGGCAGGAGGCGGTGCCGGTCCCGGGCGGTGTAGGCGGGAATGGCCTGGGCAGAACGATCGTCCCAAATCCAAATCTCGCGTCCGCGCAGAGGGGGGGGGGTGTCGGCTTGCGCGTGGCGGATGCGCGCTTCGCGCAGGGGATGGCGGAGCGGGCGCAGGGCGGTATGCCGGGCAAAGGCGGCGCGGGCGCGCTGCTCGGCGGCCGCGAATTCGGGGGGCGGGGAATAGCCGTGGTGATACATAGCGTGGAAAACGCGGCGGAAATCAGAGGGTAAATCAATGCGGGCGAGATCCGCCCCGCGTTGCGCAGGAGAGGGATCGGGCGTATGGCGGGCGCGGTTAAGGTCGAGAAAGAATACCTGCCAGGGGGCGGCTGGCGGGTCGGGGTCGCGCTGAAGCCCGATATTCTGGTTGCCGAGGTCATAGTGCAAATAGCCGGCATCGTGCAGGGCGCGGATGGCGTCGGCAACGGTATGCAGCAGGTCCATCAGGGGCGCACAGCGCGGGGCGTCGGAATAGATGCGCTCGAGTTCGTCACGAAAGCTGGTCAATCGGGGAACATAGACGGACACCAGGCGGCTGTCGCGCAGGCGCGGGCCTTCCCAGCGCTCCACGACCGCGATGGGCGCGGGGGTGCCAACGCCGGCGTCGCGCAGGGCGATGGCTGTGCGGAAAGCGCGTTCGGCTTTGGAGCCGTTGCGCAGCGCGACGCGATCACGCCAGGCGGCTTGGGCACCATAGGATTTGACAACGGCATCCAGGGTGGCGTCGCCACAGGGCAGCAGCAGGCGATCAACCCGGTGGCGGCCTGGGCGGGCCAGAGAATCAGCTTCCTTTTCTACCAGAAACGGAAGGCGGCCCAGGGTTTCCGCAAATCCCGGACGATCCCGACCGGGAACAATCTGGATGCGCCACGGACCGCGTGTCTGCCAGCCAACATCAGTCATGAGGGAGTGAAGCAGGCGGACGGCTCTTAAAGCCGCTTTCCAAGAGTTTGGCGTACTTGATAAAGACCCCGAAGGCGGAGAGCACGGCGATGATGAACCCCTGGCGGCCATCAAGAAATCCGGCTTTCATGATATAGGATTTGAAAAAGCGGAAGGGAGGACGAAAGAGCAAGTCGCGCCAGCGGAATATATCGCCCCAATGGGCTTTTTCGTTGGCGGAGATGGACGAGAAACGATTGATGGTATGGATGTGGTCGGCGAGGTTGTCATACGTAAAGTGATAGAGGGGGGAGCGTAGGGCCTTGACCGCGCCATCGACGACAACGCGGTCGTGGGGTTCCTGCCCTTCACTGTGGCCGCGATCCTTGCGGAAGAGACGCAACTTGGTATCGGGATACCATTCGCCGTGGCGAATCCATTTGCCGAGATAATGGACCATGCGCGGAAAGGTGTAGCCTGCGATGTCGTCGGGGCCACGCTGGAATTCGGCCTCGATTTCCTCGCGAAGGTCATTCGAGACCACCTCGTCGGCATCCACGAACAGAATCCAGGGATAGCGGGCGAGGGAGCGGATGTAATTTTTCTGGGCAATGTAGCCTTCCCACGGATGTTGGTAGACGTGGGGGGTGTATTGCTTAGAAATCTCAAAGGTCTTGTCCTCGCTGAAAGAGTCGACCACGATGATTTCGTCGCACCAGCCGAGGCTGGCAAGGCAGGCGGCAATTTTGTCTTCTTCGTTGCCGGCGGTGACGCAGGCGGCAATTTTTAAGTGGTCGGGACGCATGATGGTCAGCATCCTGCCGCAGAGGGTGTCAGAAAACCAGCCCAAAAACGCCCAGGGGTGGGATGAGAGGGATATCCCGCTTGCAATTCAAGGGGGGGAAGGGGGGTGACCGCCTGACTTCCGAAGCGAGCCACCTACTCCACAATCGACGGAATCTCCGTGTCGTTCAGGCAAGGCAACCACCCCCCCCAGACAAAAGAATGGCTCTCCGTAAAGTGTTAAGTGAAGGGCTGACCCCACCGTTCTTTTAATCAGGTTAGGGGGTAAGGCCGGCGGCTGTCAGGGCGTGGAGGGCATAGGTGGTGGCGCGGGCGAGAGCGGCGGGGTCATCGCCGCGGCCCCAGAATCCGCGGCCGCGGGCGTCGATACGCTGCTGCTGAACAAGCTGGTGCAGGAGGGCTTCGCGCCAGGCCACGGGGTGGTCCGCGTCGAGGAATACGGTGTCGTGTCCAATGCGGGCAAGGGCGGTGGCGAGGGTGGCATAGGCGTAATAGGGGTCGGGGGTGGTGTCGGGAATGACGCCGCGCAGCAGGGGCAGGAGGTCGGCGATATCGTCGGGGACGCGCAGATCGTGCCCTTCCCACGCGGTGGCGGGATCGGCGAGATCGTCTGGGACGGGATGGTCTTGGAGCCATTGGCTGGCACGGAAGTGGGCCGCCCGGGCTTCATGCCCGATCGAGCGCGCGACGGGGCCCGGGACGGCGCCGGGCTGGAGGGCCGTGGCCGGCGTCCGTGTCTCATCCAGGGTGGCCAGAACGGTGCGGGCAATCAACTCGGCGCCAGCGGCATTCGGATGCAGGCCATCGGGAAAGAGATCGGCGCGGTCAGCAAAAATGGGAGAGATATCGATGACGTCGGCTCCCGTCTGGGCGGCGACTGCGCGGATAGCGGGATTGAGCGTCTCCCGGATGGTCTGATTGACCGGGGCGTCAGGGGCGGCGGCGGCAATGGGGGTGAGTGTACACAGGTAAAGTCGTGGTGTGGAGGCCAGGGATTGGAAGCGTTCGACCAGACGGCGGAGATCGTCGGGATACCGATTATGCAGATTGGGGAAGGCGGTATCGTTGACGCCGAGCATGATGACGACGACAGCGGGGGTGAAAGCCAGAGCCTCCTGGCAGGCTCGGGTGTCGGACCAGGAGCGGAACGGGATAGCGGCGATGGCGGTGGCGCCGTTGACGCCGAAATTGCCGACGTGGAATCGCCCATTGGACAGGCGTTCAAGGACGGCGGGATAGGCATCGCGCTTGCGGTCGGCGATCTGGTCGCCGTAGGTGATGCTGTCGCCAACGCAGGCGACGCGCACGGGAAGCGGGGCAGCGGCAAGGGAGGTCATGGCAGCTCCAAGGAAAAGGATATAGGGAAAACAATGCATGGCAGAACTGTCTCGCAAGGCGGGCCACCGGTCAAGCCCGGGCCCTGGAGTCAATGTGGGGAGGGGGGGGGGGGCGGACGCGTTACTGGATGTCTTTTTGGGCACCGCAATGCGTGCAGTGGGGGAGCATGGCGTGTCGGATCGTGTGGCAGGCGGGGCACTCTTCAAAGAGGTGCGTTCCGCACGCCGGACAGGTATAGGCTTCGTTTTGCTCGCCCTGCGGGCTGGGCACCACGGCTTTATTCACTGTGCGTCTTGTCCAGAACAAGAATCGGCGCGGACCGGTACGGATGGGATAGTCACAAACGGGGCACAAGAAGCGCTCATAGGCCTCCCGGTATTGCTTGATCAGCCACTCGGTTTTCGGGAAGGCAATCATGCGGATAAAGTGAACCAGCAGCCGCGTCACCGCCAGCAGCAGGCCGCCGATCAGGATGTATTTGAAATACTTACTGGGGAAATATTTGTGGGCCACCAGCGCGGACTTGATCAGGGTGGCCACGCCAAAGGCCAGGAAAAGCGGGAAGTAGATGCTGGCGCGTTGCTTGATGATGACAACGGCGGCCAGGGCAAGAATGGGCAGCAGGATCGCCAGTTGCAGAAAGGCCAATTTCAACCGATGCCGTTGGCGGAGGGTGGTGTATTCCTCGCGGGCCGGCCGCCGCTGGGCCTCGATCTGTTGCTCCGTTTGCTCCTGCTCGCGAACCAGCCCCTGCTTGCGTTCGAGCCTGTCGGAGACGGTCTGGCTGAGCTGTTGATATTTGCGCTGATTGTCCAAAAACAAATTTAGGCTGGTGGTAAAATTGGCCTGTTCGGTATCTGAAAAGGCCACACTTTTTTGCAGGCCGAGTTTTTGCAGTTCCAGCAGTTGATTGATTGTCTGTTGCAGGTTGCGCGAACTGTCGCCCACGATGCGTTGTTGTTCGGTCTGGTTGTCGATTTGGCGGGTCAGTTCGGCAATGTGTTTGGCGAGGGTCTCGCTCTGGGCCACCAGGGCGCTGTCCAGATGTATTTTTTCGATGGCCGCATAGTCCGGACCGGGAATGGAGCGGATATCATCGACAAAGAAACCCAGCACCCAGAAGACGAGTACGGCGAGCACCAGGGTGAAGACGCGGATGACCATTCGATGCCACCAGGTGCCTTTGGCTTTGCTATCTGTTTTCATGATCGACTCCTTTGGGGGATTCCGTTGGCGGGGGTGGCTCTATTTGGCTTCGTAGCGGCGTTTGTGGTCCTTGATGCCCGCGAGGCGGAAGGCCCCCCCGCGGTAGGGGGCAAAGACGTGGTCGGCGCCGTCGGACGGGACGCCATAGTTGAAGATATCTTCGTACTGGCGGTAGGTGACGGGGGTGCGCGAGTCGAGCATGGTGCGGTGAGTGTCGGTGAAGAGGTGGTCGCGGTATCCCGCCTGCACGACGCCGGAAAAGAATTCGGCCATGCAGCCGGAGCCATAGGAGAAGAGCCCGATCCGTTTGCGCGCAAGATTCGCGGGGGCGTGGTCGAGGAGGGAGGCGAGGGCTTCGTAGACGCAGGCGGCATAGGTATTGCCGGTCTGCCGGTTGTAGTGAAGGGCGGGGTCGATGAGGCGCTCGAGTTCGTCGCGGGGGGGCAGGGGGATGCCGTCGGCTTTGCACAGGCGCTCGAACGATTTGTAGGCGATTTTGGTGAAGGGCAGATGGAAGCAGAGGTGGGCGTGGTCGGTGAGGGATCGGCCTGAGGCGGCGTGATAGTTTTTCCAAGCTCGGAGGAGGGTGGTCAGGTACATGCGGGTGGAATATTTGCCGTCGACGATGGCTTCTTCGCGGTAGTTGGGGCGCCAGAAGTCCATGATGTCTTCGGCGTGGAAACCGGATTCGGGGTCGAGCGCCAGAACGCGGGGGCGGGTGGAGACGAGCATGGCGATGGCGCCGGCGCCCTGGGTGGGTTCGCCGGGGCTGGCGAGGTCGTAGCGGGCGATGTCGGCGGCAAGGACGAGGGCCTTGGTGTGAGGCCGGGCGGCGACCATTGCCGCGGCCATGCGCAGAGCGGCCGTAGCCCCGTAGCAGGCTTCCTTGACTTCGATGCAGCGGCAGGCGGCAGGCAGGCCGAGGAGCTTGTGGCAGAACAGGGCGGCGGCCTTGGATTGGTCGATGCCGGATTCGGTGGCCAAAATCACCAGTTCGATGTCGTCGCGTCCGGCCTTGTCAACGATGGGCAGCGCGGCGTTGGCGGCCAGGGTGACAATGTCCTGATCGGGAGGGACGATCGCCATGCGTTCCTGGCCAATGCCGATGACAAACTTGTCGGGGTCGACGCCGCGCATTTCCGCAAGAATGCGCAGATCGAGGACATAGGAGGGTGCGTGGAACGAGATGAGATCAATGCCGATGTTCATGGTTTAAGCGGGCCGGGGTTGAGGATGTTGCACAGACCTTAGGGGCGAGGGTTTGGATTGTGGGATTGTCGTGTCCAATGGCGAGGAAAGGTTTTCCACGCTATGGAAAACTTTTTAGCGTTTTTTCCACGCTATGGAAGACTTTTTAACATTTTTTCCACGCTATGGAAAACTTTTTAGCGTTTTTTCCACGCTATGGAAAAGGGGCAAGGCCGCACGACGAACCGGGGCGGTTGGTCTATCGATGTCTACACCAACAGGCCACATGAGGGGGGGGCGATTTTTGGGGCCTAGTGGGATTCGGCGGTTTCGGTGGGGGGGCCGAGCAGGATCAGGGTGTCGGCGGCCTGGATGATGGTGCGGGCATCGGGGAGAAAGGTGTGCAGGGTGCCGTCCGGCGCGATGCGTTTGATGAGCAGCACGCGGGCGCCGCGGGTGTCGGGGAGGCGGGCGTCGGCGAGGGATTTGCCGTGGAGGTCGGCGGGTGGCTCCCATTCGGAGAGTTCATAGCCGGGGGCGATTTCGAGCGGTTGGGCGGAGAGGGAGGCGAGCCCGCGGGAAAGGGCCTGGGGCGCGTCGGCCTTGAAAATTTCATCCTGGTAGGCATTGAGGACATCGGGGTAGGCGAGGGTGCCGAGGAGACGGCGGTCGGAGAGCGAGTGCAGGACGGGCAGTTCGGGCAGATGGGTGGAGGCGAATTTGGCGAGGGCGTCGGAGAGAGAACTGCCAGGCAGGACATAGGGCGTATGGCGGCGCATCACGTCTTCGGCCATGAGCACGCCGAGCAGGGCCGGCGGGGAGAGCAGGATGCGCCGCGCATCGGCCAGAGTGATGGTGCCGAGAAGGGCGCCTTCGTCATCGACGACATAGAACTGGGCGTGGGGCGAGGAGAGAATGCGGTCGACGAGGTCGCGGGCAGATTCGGATGGGCGCGTGGTTTCAAAATGGGGTTGTAAGTGATCGGCGACGCGGTGGGCTTGCAGCAGGTCGGGGGAGCGACCGCGGAAGAGGCGGATGCCGTCGCGGGCGAGCTTGAAGGTGTAGATGGACAGGTGGCCGCTGAGCCGGGAAGAGAGGACGGTGCTGAGGATGACCACGGTCATGACAGGCAGAATGATGGCGTAGTTGGAGGTGATCTCGATGACCATGAGGATGGCGGTGATGGGGGCGAGCATGGTGCCGGCGATGACGCCGCCCATGCCGACCAGGGAGTAGGCGGCGACGCCGCCAAAGCGGGCCCCGAGTAGGGGCTCGGCGAGGGTGCCGACGAAGGCACCGAGAAGAGCGCCCAAGGCGAGCGCGGGTGAAAAGACGCCCCCGGACCCGCCGGAGCCGAGTGTGAAGCCGGTGGCGAGTAGTTTGGCAACGGCCAGCGTCAACAGTAGAAGGGCGGGCAGATGGTCGGAAAAGGCCTGGTTGCAGAGGTGCAGTCCGCCGCCCATGACTTGGGGGAAAAAGAGGGCGAGCGCACCGAGCATCAGGCCCCCGAGGGCGGGGCGCGACCAGTTCGGGAGTCGGCCGGGGCGGTCAAACAGAATTTCGGCACGGGAAATGAGGTGGATGTAGACCCAGGAGGCGAGGCCGCAGAGCGCCCCCAGCAGCAGGTAGGGAATGAGTTCCCACGGGCTGGCGAAGGTGCAGGGGGGGGGAGAGAAAACAGCGGCGTTGCCATGCCAGGAGCGGGCGACGACCGTGGCCAGTACCGAAGAAATAACAATGGGGCTGAACTGGGCCGCGCCAAATTCGCCGAGGATGACTTCGACCGAGAATAGGGCGCCGGCGACCGGGGCGTTGAAGGTGCCCGCGATGCCGGCGGCGGCGCCGCAGGCGACGAGCGTGCGCAGGCGGCGGGTGGACATGCCCATGGCCTGGCCGATTCGGGAGCCGATGGCCGCGCCGATCTGAATAACAGGGCCTTCCCGCCCGGCGGACCCGCCGGAGCCGATGGTGATGGCCGAAGCAAAAATCTTGGCCAGGGCGACGCGTCCGCGGATTCGAGCGCCGGCGAGGGCGACGGCCTTGATGACCTGGGGGACGCCGTGGCCCTTGGCTTCGGAGGCAAAAAAGGTGGTGATGAGTCCGACGATGAGGCCCCCGGCGGCCGGGATGAGCAGGAGTTTCCAGGGGGAGGTGGTGCGCAGGAGTTCGACGGTGGGTTCGATCAGGCCCCAGGAAATGTTCTGCACGAGATGAATGCCCGCACCAAAGATTATCGAGCCGACGCCGCCCAAGATACCGATGATGGCGGCGGTGAACAGCAGAAAGAGATATTCCCCTCCGCGGGCTTGCTCCATCCAGGAGCGCCCGAGGCGCCGGGCCCAGCGTCCAAGACTCCGCAGGCGGGTGGTGCGCGGTTGTTGTGGGGCAGATCGGGACATGACCGTGAGCATAGAATGAGAGCGGCGGGGGTTCAATTTCAAATTCCGTGATGGGGGGTGCTCGCCCTGAAACAACCGCGTGGAGTAGAATGGGCTGGATTTGAGCAGCGGGCGGCGGCTAGACTGCGCGCCATGAGTTCGAACCATAACCAGCGGATTGCGATTGATGCGCGGTGGGTGTTTCGCGAGGTGAGCGGTATTGGGCGCTATACACTGGAACTGCTGCGCCAGTTGGGGGAGATGGGCGGGCCGTTTACCTATCTGGTGCTGGTGCAGGATGGCGAGCGGCAGGCGTTTATCGAGCGCGAGGCGGGGCTGGCGGGACTGGCCCATTTTGAATTTGCCCACCTGCCCTACGGGCCGTTTTCGCTGCGGGGTCAGGTGGCGGCTGCGCGGCTCTTGCAGACGCACGGGGTGGGGGTCTACCACTCAACCAATTTCATGGTGCCGCTGCCGGCCTTTCCGCGGCGCCGGCCCCATGCGATCCGCTGCGTCTGCAACATTCACGATTTGATTCCGCTGGTGCATCCGGAGTTTACCCCGAAGGCGCTGAAGACGCGTTTTGCCTTCGTATACCGGGCATTAATGCATGAGATTGCGCGGCGGGTGGATACGGTGGTGACGGGCAGTGAATCGGCAAAACGGGACATTGTGCAGCGGTTGAAGATCGCGGAAGAGCGGATCGTGGTGGCGCCGGACGGGGTGGAAGCGCGGTATCGGCCGGGCGGCGCAAAGCCGTCGGCGCAGGGGGCGCCAAAGACAGTGCTGTATGTGGGGCGGAGCGATCCCTATAAGAATCTGCCGGGGCTGGTGGCGGCTTTTGCGCAGGTGGTGGGCGACGGAGGGGTCGAGGCGCGGCTGCGGATTGTCGGCTCGCCGGATGCGCGGTATCCGGAGGCGGGCACGGTGGCACAGCGGCTGGGCGTGGCGGACCGGATCGACTGGGCGGGATATCTGGACGAGGCCGCCTTGCGGCGGGCGTACCAAGAAGCGGATGTGCTGGCGCTGTTGTCGCGCTATGAGGGATTTGGGTTGCCGGTGCTGGAGGCGATGGCGTGCGGCACCCCGGTGGTGTGCTCGAATGCGGCGAGCCTGCCGGAGGTGGTGGGCAGTGCGGCGTGGTTGGTGGCACCGGATGATACGGCCGCAGCGGCGGCAGCCCTCAAGACGGTGTTGACGGACCCGGCGACGGCCACGCGGCTGCGCGAGGCGGGGCTGGCACAGGCGGCGCGTTTTTCCTGGAAGGCGGCGGCGGAGGCGGTCTTGCGGATTTATGGGGAGGGCGCATGAACGGCGCGCGGACAGTGGCCTTGGCGCATGACTGGCTCAACGGTATGCGCGGCGGTGAGCGGTGTCTTGACCTGATTTGTAAGGAGTATCCGCAGGCGGACATCTATACGCTGTTGTACCGGCCGGAACAGGTCTCGGAGGCGATTAACCATCGCACGGTACATGAGTCGGGGCTGGCGCGGCTGCCATTCTTTCGTGAGCACTATCGCTGGTTTTTGCCGCTGTTCCCGCGGGCCATCGAATCATTCCGCTTGCCGCCGAGCACAGATTTGGTGTTGAGCACAAGCCACTGCGTGGCGAAGGGGATCGTGCCGCCGCCGGGGGCGAAGCACTTGTGCTACTGCTTCACGCCCATGCGTTATGCGTGGGCGCTGCAAGCGGCGTATTTCGGGCGCAACCGGCTAAAGCGTGCGGTCCTGGACCGGATGCTGGCGCGATTGCGGACGTGGGACCGGGAGGCGAGCGTGCGGGTGGACCGGTTCGTGGCGATCAGCCGTCATGTGCAGGCGCGCATCCGGGAGTACTACGGGCGGGAGTCGGAGGTGGTGTATCCGCCCGTGGCAACGCAGTACTTCACCCCGGACGAGCGGGGGGGGGATGACGGGTATGATGTGGTGGTGTCGGCGCTCGTGCCCTACAAGCGGGTGGACCTGGCGGTGCAGGCGTATACGCGCACTGGGCATCCGCTGAAGGTGGCGGGGGTGGGCACGGACATGGAGGCGCTGCGCAAAATCGCAGGGCCGAATGTGATCTTTCTGGGGCGGGTGCCGGACGAGGGCGTGCGCGAGTTGTATCGGCGTTGCCGATTCCTGGTGTTTCCGGGCGAGGAGGATTTTGGGATCGTCCCGCTGGAGGCGCAGGCGTGCGGCAAGCCCGTGCTGGCCTATGGCCGCGGGGGGCTGCTGGAAACAGTGGTGGCGGGACAGACCGGCGTGTTCTTTGGCGAGCAGACCGAAGATGCCCTGATCGATGCCGTGGCGCGCGCGCAAGCGATGACCTGGGACGCGTCGGCCATCCGGGCCCATGCGGAGCAGTTCAGCGAAGCACGGTTTCTGGACGGGTTGCGGGCGCAGATCGAGGCCGTGATGGCGGGCGGGCCGCGATGAGCACGACGCCGGACAGGGTCCCGGAGCCAACACGCGATGAGGGGGGGCATGCCCTACAGCTTTCGCGAGGATTCTCGAGCCTGTTCTGGGGGATGCCGACGCTGGCGGTGGCGCATGCCGTAGCGTTGACGGGCTTGTGGCCGACACGGTGGATGATGGGGTGGCTGCTCTGCGCCTATTTGCCGGTGTTGTTGGGCTTGTGGCGGCTGCGGATAGTTGGAGATTGGACGCCGCATTGGAGGCGGCGGACGGGCCAGGCGCTGGTGCTGGCGCTGGCCACGTTGTATCTCGCGCCCTTCTTGGTGTGGTGGAGCGTCTGGCCGTTACAAGGCTATTTTGCGATTCATGCGGCGGGGCACTACGTGGCGATGGTGGTGTTTTTGGCGAGTCTGAACCGGCTGGTCGGCGAGGTGGGGCGGGGCTGGGGCGATGGCGCCATGCGGCGGGAGGCCAAGGCGGGCATCGCCATGGTGGTGGGGATGAGCACCTGCTCGGTGGCCGCGCTCTTATGGATGTTCCACCGCGCGGGCGTGCTGGAGGCGGGCAGCGCCACGGTGTTGGCGCAATGGTCCCGGCTGGCGGGGGAGGCGCGCACCCTGTTTCTACTGCCGTATGCGATGACGGCGTATGTGATGTGGCGGGCCAAGGAAGGCGGGTTTCGTCGCACGGGTGGCGGCACGTAAGACGCCGCCGTTTGGCATCGGAGAGCGAATCCTTTTTTCTTGGGGGGGGATTACTCCCAGAGGAACCGGCGAGCCGGCTTATCCTCGTCGGGGTCGGTGGATTCCGGCTGTGCGGGCAGCTTGGCATCGATTCGCTCCTGAAGTTCCAGGGCGTCGGGATCATCGGGCATGTAAGTCTGATAGCGATTCATCTGAATTTTGGCCCGGCGGTATTGGCGAAGGCGGAACATGGCGTCAGCCCATTTGAGGTAGCGTTCGTAGCGATAGGGGGCCAACTCTTCAGAGCGGGTGTAACAGTCGAAGGCCGTTTTCCAGTCGCCGAGGAGGGTGTGGAGAACGGCGAGTTCCTCCCAGAGCAGGGGGTTGCGCGGATTGCGCTTGATGGCGTCCTGCAGCAGACCGACGGCGGGTTGGTCCTGGTCCAGCAGGCGCAGCGCTTCGCTCAGCCAGTCGATGGTCCAAGCGAAAGGCGGATGAGGGCGCTGGCGTAATTGGCGGAGTTGCGTGGCCGTGCGCTGATTGACGCCATCAAGGCGATGGAGGGTTTCGGCCAGGGCGATGACCGCATCGGAATTCCATTTATCGCGTTCGATGGCATAGGTGAGCCAAGGACGCGCGTAGACTAGTTGACCCCTCTCGAGAAGGTGTTGGCCAATGACGCTGGCAAAATGAATGTCGTAATAACCGCTGCTGCCCGGGGGGCCGCGCAACAAGTCGATGCCCTGGCGGGCCTCCTGCCCCTGACAGGCGCGGGTCAGGGCCAGAAGCGCGCGGGTATCGAACCGGTGAGGCCAGTGGGAATATGCAGCGGTAGCGGCCGTTTCAGCCTGGCCGAGGGCGTTGGCTTTGAGCAGGTGCCAGGCAGTGCGGATGGCCAGCCAGGCGTTGTCGGGATGGCTGGCCAGGTGCCGGTCAAAGATGGCGCGGGTGGTGTCGGGCGTGAATGCCGCCACGCGCTCGTCCCACTGCATCCACTCTTCTTTCAGACGCGCGAGGGTCTCGGCATTGGTGGTCTGACGCCGGAAGGGAGTGCGGAGTTGCTGCTGCATCAAGGCCTCAATCTGGGCGGCGCGGCCCCAGGGATGATAAAGCAGGGCCTCGGCCATGTCGCCGACGGTCGGGATGTGTGCGGTGGGGGCCGCGGGGATCGCGCCCATGAATTCCATCCGGTGGACAAGGGCGGAGGCCAGCAGATAGTTGCCGCTGAAGGTCAGATGAATGTGGTCCAAAAATAATTCGCGTCCGGGGATGCCCTGGGGGGAACGGATGGCGAAGAGCGCTTCGGCGTCCAGCAGCGAAGCGGAGCGGCCGTCGGCGCACTCGCGGATGAGGGCATTGAGTTTGGAGTCGGCCCGCAGGCGCAAGGCATCGGCATCGCGGGCGCGGGAAAAGAGGGCGGCCGCTTCCGCGCTGCGGTTGTCATCGAGCGCAAGGCGGGCGGCGCGGAAGAGCGCTTCGGCATGATCGGGATTGAGTTGGATGGCGTGGGCATAGAGGCGGGTGGCCTCGAAGCGGTTGGTGGCGGCAGTGGCCGCGGCGGCCGCGCGCAGGGTTTCGCGCACCTCCTGCGCGGCGGCTTCATCCGTCAGATAGGGGGTCGAAAACGGGGCGCAATCGCGCAGGTTGACCGGTACGGTACAGACCATGACTGCCGGTGAAGCTGCTTCCGCCACCGTTAAAATGGCGTCGAGGTTCTTGCGAAAGGAGCGCGCGACGGTTTTCAGGTGTGGGTCGCGAGGCCGTAAGCGACCGCGCAGCGTGATCGGCTCCTGGCGTTGCCACGCCATCTGGTCAATTCGCGCGGGAAAAATCCGGTGGAAGGTGCCGGCGATCAGTTGCGCGAGCCGGGTGCGAGAGAAGAGGACCATCCCGCGCGCGATGCGCGAGCTGGAATGCAGCCGGCCCAGTCTCGTGGTCGGGCCATACGGACCGGCGACTTCGTCGTTGCCCGTCAGCACAATGACCGCTTGCGGATTCAGACGTTGGAGGTCGCGGGCGACTTCGCGCAGGACATGCGAGTTGGCGCCATCGTAGCCCATGGGGATGAGTTCGATGGTCTGGTCGGGGTAGCGATGCCGAAGCATACGTTCGAGCTGGCGGCCGAGGCCAAAGGCGGGTTCGGGCATGCCCATGGCGGTGGACCCGCCCAGCAGACAGATTCGGATCGTGTTGTTGGACGGGGTGTGGCGGGCAACAATGGGCAGGGGCGCGGGGGCTAGGCGGCCAGGGTAAAACCGATAGGTGAAGAACGGGTTTTCTGTCCAGGCGGGCGGGTCATGGGCGCCGCCCTCAATCAGGTAGCGCGTGGAGCGGCTCGAGAAAAATAGCGGAGACGCCAGTTCTAATAGCAGGCCGATTGCGACGAGGATCAGCAGGGCCAGCGCCAGCCGTTTTATCAGGCGAAGGCCGAACGCCGCCCAGGCCGGTAGGTCAATTGACTTGGCAAAGAGGCTCATGCGATCAAGGTACTATGGCAGGACCGTCAGGGGCTGTAAAGAACCGGCGTCCGCCGACGGGGGATACAAAAAAGAGTGGAGCCAAAGGTCGGACTCGAACCGACGACCGTCGCATTACGAATGCGATGCTCTGCCAACTGAGCTACTTTGGCCCGTGTGACGCGCACTATGCCAAAGGGCCAGTGGTCAAGTCAAGCATACCGACCAGGCGGGGGGCAGCCGGTTGGGCAGGGGGGGGGGCTGATTCTGTTTAGCGGGGCCGGGGACGAAATGGCGATTCTTGCGCCAGATGTTCGAACAGTTCTTTTTCGCGCTCGGTGGGATGGTCGGGGATGGCAATGCGCAGGGTCACGTACAGGTCACCCCGGTGTCCCTGGCGGTTGGGCAGGCCTTTGCCGGGTAAACGCAGACGGGTGGAGCCTTGCGTTCCTGGCCGAATGGTCAGCGTGGCATCGCCCTCGAGGGTCGGAATGCGAATCTTGGCACCCAGGACGGCTTCCCAGGGGGCGATGGGCAGCCCCATGTCCAGATCGTGGCCATTGAGCCGATACAGGGGGTGGGGGGCGACATGCAGATTCAAATACAGGTTGCCGCCCGCATGGCCTTGCCCGGATAGGCGGATGCGTGTGCCCTCGGTCGCGCCTGCCGGTATGCGCACATGAAACGTCTTCGTCTGGCGGGTGGTCGTGCCATCGGGCTGCACAACCGGCACTTGCAGCGTGAGGTTCTTCGGTTCGCGGCTGAACAACTCCTCGATCGAGAGGGTCAGGTTGGCTTCGAAGTCCTGTCCGCGCGGACGAAAGGCGCCTGCCGGCATTCCCCCGCCGCCCCCGAAGTCCGTGAAGGGGCTTCCCCCGCGCTGGCCACCGCCGGGATGGCCTAGATCGCCAAACAGCGCGGAAAAGAAATCGCTGAAATCGCCGCCGTCGCCCCCGAACTCGAAGCGGATACCGCCGCCGGGGCCGCTGCTGGCGCCTTCGAATCCGCCCCAACCCGGCGGCGGGGTGAAGTCCTGGCCAGATTTCCAATTGCGGCCGAGGGCATCGTAGCGCTTGCGCTTTTCGGGATCGGAGAGCACTTCATGGGCTTCGTTAATCTCCTTGAAGCGCACCTCGCCCTCGCTGGTCTTGTTGATATCGGGGTGATATTTGCGTGCCAGTTTGCGGTAGGCCTTCTTGATGGCGTCGGCGCTGGCATCCCGCGGGATGCCAAGCACGGCGTAGTAATCGAGATATTTCATGCGCGCCGGGGACTGCTCAGCGTTTCAGGCGGTTCACGTCTTTTTCGAGGTCATCGAGGCGCCGTTCGATGGTGTTGAAAGGCGAAGGCGCCCGATAGGTTTCCCCCATGCGCTGTTCCAGCTTTGTGACCCGCTCGAGCAGGTCGGCCATCTGGTCGCGGTCGGTGCGGCACTGGTCGCTCAACTCACGCAGGTCGCGCTGGAGAGTTGCCAGGGTCGGTTCGGCGGGTTGGGCGATGCCGACGCTCGCGGCCAGCATCACCAGAACGGCGGCGATCATTATTTTATTCATGTCATCAGTACTCCTCACCTTTGCCGATTACTATAACCAGTTGCCCGCTATATTGCAATGGGAGGGAGATGCGGCGCAGTGGAAAAATCGGAAAATTTGGCGAAAAACCCTGGCGAAAAAACGCGATCCTCCCATTGACGCTGAGGAAGGTGGCTGATATGGTTCCTCGTAGTTTCATAGTCGGTGCACCCGTGGTGAAATTGGCAGACACGTAAGATTCAGGTTCTTATGCCCTTAAAAGCGTGTGGGTTCGAGTCCCTCCGGGTGCACCATCTTCCGCCCGTGCTTGTGTTGCGCGGGTCTTTTTGTTTGAATGCGCAGCCATGGCCGAACACCCCCCAGCCGAGACACGCAATTGCGCAGATGAGGAGTTTGAACTCACGCTGCGTCCCAGCCGCTTTGTCGATTTTGTGGGGCAGGCGAAAATCCGCGAACGGCTGGAGCTGAGTGTCGCGGCGGCGGCGGAACGCGACGAGTCGCTGGACCATGTCTTGCTGTGCGGCCCCCCCGGTCTGGGCAAGACGACCCTGGCGTATATCCTGGGGGCGGCCATGAACGCCACCGTTAAGGCCACCTCGGGGCCCGTACTGGCCAAGCCAGCCGATCTCGCCGGCATGCTGACCAACCTTGAAAAGGGCGACATCCTGTTCATTGACGAAATCCACCGCATCCAAAAGAGTGTGGAAGAATACCTCTATTCGGCGATGGAGGACTACGTCATCGATATTGTGCTGGACCAGGGCGTCAATGCCCGCAGCGTCCGGCTGAATCTGCCGCGCTTCACGCTGGTGGGTGCCACGACGCGCAGCGGGCTCTTGAGCGCACCGATGCGCTCTCGCTTCGGCACCGCCCATCGCCTCGACTACTATTCCACGCCCGAACTGGCCGAAGTGGTTACGCGCTCAGCGCGCATTCTCAATGTGGACATGGCACCCGAGGGGGCGCTAGAAATTGCGGCCCGCTCCCGCGGCACGCCGCGCATCGCTAACAATCTGTTGCGCTGGGTGCGCGACTACGCCCAAATCCGGGCGAACAATCACATCGACCGCGAGGTGGCTGACCAGGCCCTGACAATGCTGGACGTGGACAGCCACGGGCTCGACGAAATGGATAAACGTATTTTGCGCACCATTGTCGAGAAGTATGCCGGCGGGCCGGTGGGGCTCAACACCATCGCGGTCTCGGTGGGGGAGGAGTCCGGCACCCTCGAGGAAGTCTACGAGCCCTTTTTGATTCAGCAAGGTCTGTTGGCGCGGACGCCACAAGGCCGCACCGCCACCCCCGCCGCCTTCCGCCTGCTGGGCCTGACGCCCCGCGGCACTCAACCGGAGTTGTCCTGACATGAATGTACTTGTGACCGGCGCCGCCGGCTTCATCGGCTACCACGTAGCGAACGCATTGCTTGAGCGCGGTGAGTCGGTCACCGGCTTCGACAACCTCAACGACTATTATGATGTGACGCTCAAAGAGGCGCGCCTCCAGCGGCTCAGCGCCCACCCCGCCTTTACCTTTGTGAAAGGCGACCTGGCCGATAGCGCGGCAGTCGATGCCCTGTTTGCGGTGCCCCCCTTCGACCGGGTGATCCATCTCGCGGCTCAAGCCGGGGTGCGCTATTCGTTGACCCATCCCGGCTCCTATGTGCAGAGCAATCTGGTTGGCTTTTTGCACATTCTGGAGGCCTGCCGCCACGCGCAGATGCCGCATTTGACCTATGCCTCCAGCAGCTCCGTCTATGGCCTCAACGCCCATTTCCCGTTTTCGGTGCATGACAACGTGGACCACCCCGTCTCGCTCTATGCCGCCACAAAAAAGGCGAACGAGCTGATGGCCCACACCTATTCGCATCTCTACAATTTGCCCACCACCGGCCTGCGCTTTTTCACGGTCTATGGGCCGTGGGGGCGGCCTGATATGGCCCTGTTCAAGTTCACCAAGGCCATCCTGGCTGGCGAGCCCATCGATGTCTATAACCACGGGCGCATGCGCCGCGACTTCACGTACATCGATGACATTGTCCAGGGCGTGGTGCGCACCGCCGACCAGATTGCCCAGCCCGATCCGGCCTGGGATGCCACCCAGCCCGATCCCGGCATCAGCTCCGCGCCGTACCGCGTCTACAACATCGGCAACCACACCCCCGTCGAACTCGACACCTTCATCACCTATATCGAAGAGGCGCTCGGCCGAAAAGCCGTCCGCAATCTATTGCCCATGCAACCCGGCGACGTGAAGGCCACCAGTGCCGATGTCGAGGACTTGCGCCGCGCCGTCGGCTTTGCCCCGGCCACCCCCCTCAAAACCGGCATCACCCGCTTCATCGAGTGGTACCAGGACTACTACGGGGGCCAAGCTTGAAGCTGGACACTGGAAACTTGGCCGCGCCGCTGCCGAAGACGGCGGGCGGGGCTGTTGGTCGTTGTTCGTTGGTTGTTGGTCGGGAATATCCCGATCGGTCGGATCAGACGGATCAGCCGGATTCGGCTGTCTCCGGTCTCCCCCTTGAACATTGGATATTGCCCCCCCCCCGTCTCCCTCTCTGAAAGGAACCTGCCATGCCTAATACCATCTTAATCGGTGCCCAATGGGGCGATGAAGGCAAAGGCAAAATCATTGACGTGCTGACGGAGGGCGCCGACTGGGTCGTGCGGGCGCAAGGCGGGAATAATGCCGGGCATACGGTTGAAGTCGGCGAGGAGCGTTTCGTCCTGCACCTGGTGCCCTCCGGCATCCTGCACGACGGCAAGCGCTGCGTGATTGGCAATGGCGTGGTGCTCGATCCCGTCGCGCTGGTCGAGGAAATCCGCGGTGTCATGGACCGCGGGTTTTCGGTCGAAGGGCGCCTCTTCATCAGCGACCGTGCCCACGTGGTCTTTCCCTATCACCGTATGCTCGACGCTCAGGGCGAGGCCTGTAAAGCCAAGGACGATCAGATCGGTACCACCCAGCGGGGCATCGGCCCGGCCTACAGCGATAAGGCCGCGCGCTTTGGACTGCGCATGGGCGACTTGATTGATCCGAGTTTTCCGGAAGTACTGCGATCACGAATTGAAGACAAAAATCGCGCGCTCTCCGCGCTGGGCGCGCCGACCGTCGAGTTTGCCGAGATTCTTGCCGCCACTCAGGAGGCAATGGCCGTGCTCGCACCGCTGGTCTGCGATACCGTCCCGCTGCTGCATGATGCCGTCCGCGCCGGCGACACGATGCTCTTCGAGGGTGCCCAGGGCATCATGCTCGATATCGATTTTGGCACCTACCCGTTTGTAACCAGCTCCAACGCCGGCAGCGGCGGTGCCGCAACCGGCTCGGGCGTGCCGCCCAACCGCATGGACCGCGTCGTCGGTGTGCTCAAGGCCTATACCACCCGGGTCGGCGAGGGCCCGTTCCCCACCGAACTCTTCGATGCCGATGGCGAAGAATTGCGCCGCGTTGGTCGCGAGTTTGGCGCCACCACCGGACGTCCGCGCCGCTGCGGCTGGTTCGATGCCGTGGTCGCCCGCCATGCCGTCATGACCTGCGGCGTCGATGAATGGGCCCTGACCAAACTCGATGTCCTCGACGGATTCGAGACCCTGAAAATTTGTACCGCCTACGAGTTGGATGGCCGACTGATCGACCATGTCCCGGCCAATGTTCGCCAGTTGGCCCGCTGTACGCCCATCTATGAAGAGATGCCGGGGTGGCAGACCTCCACCCAGGGCATCACTCGTTACGAGGAGTTGCCCGCCGCCGCCCAGCGCTATATTGCCCGGCTCGAGGCCGTTTCCGGTGCGCCCGTCGCCATCCTCTCGCTCGGTCCGCGCCGGGATGAAACCATCTTCCGGGAGCCCCGCGCATGACCGCATCGGCTGCCACCTCCGACATCCCGCGCCATGTCGCCATCATTATGGATGGCAATGGCCGCTGGGCCCGCAAGCGCGGCCAGCCGCGCATCTTTGGCCACCGCGCCGGCGCGGAGTCGCTCCGCGCCGTCCTGCGTGCCTGCCGCGACCACGGCGTCACGTATCTAACAGTCTATGCGTTCAGTACCGAAAATTGGGTCCGCCCCCAAGACGAAGTCCGCGGGCTGATGACGCTGCTGAGGACCTTTCTGAAAAAAGATGAGCACGAGTTGCATGAAAATCAGGTGCGCCTGCGCGCCATCGGGCGCATCGACGATTTACCCCAGTCCGCCCGCGCCGAACTCACCCGCGTCATGGAGGCCACCCGGCACTATGACAAGGGCCACCTGATCCTGGCCCTCAGTTATGGCGGCCGCACCGAGATCACCGATGCCGTCCGCGCCATTGCTCGCAACGTGCAGGCCGGGGACCTGGAGCCTGACCAAATTGATGAAGCGCTGATTGCTCGCCACCTCTATCTGCCCGATGTACCCGATCCCGATTTGATGATCCGCACTAGCGGGGAACAGCGCTTGAGTAACTTCCTGCTGTGGGAATTGTCCTATGCCGAATTATACTTCACCGACACCCTTTGGCCGGACTTCCGCGAAGCGCATTTTGCGGAGGCCCTGACCGATTATTCGCGGCGCTGTCGCCGTTTTGGAGCCCCCTCGTGAGTCTACCCTCTATCAAACATCGCCTGCTGAGCGGATTCACGATTGCCGCGGTCCTCTTCAGCGCCTTCTTTTTGATGCCCGACATCGCCGCCCCCGTCATTTTGTCCGTGCTCGCCGCCATCATGGCTTTCGAGTTCTACGCCCTAATGACCGCCGCCGCCATTCCCAACTTCAACCGCTACGGCGTTCTTGCGTGTGTTGCCCTGGTCCTGATTACCTGGTGCGCCGGCCGCTATGGCGGCGGCCATGGCTCCTGGGATGCCGTCGTGCTGTTCCTGATCGTCATCGGTGTTTTCCTGCGCCAGTTCCCCCAGAAGCACAACACATATCCGCTCCAGACCATCGGCGGGACACTCTTTGGCGTGCTGTATATCGGCTTGCTGTGGAGCTTCATGGGCAAGCTCATTCTGTTCGGGCGCGCTCCCGATTTTGTCGGCATTTATTGGCCTGGCCGCTGGCTGTTGCTGTATGCGGTCTTTGCGGCCAAGTTCACGGATATCGGCGCCTATCTAGTCGGGTCCATGTGTGGCCGTCACAAGTTGATCCCCCGCATTTCCCCCGCCAAATCCTGGGAGGGCGTCTTTGGCGGCATGGCCATTGGCACGCTCGCGGGCACGCTGCTGGTCTGGGGGCTGGAATGGTCTGCCTATCCCCTGAGCAACTTGGGGCTGACGCCGCTGCGTGCGATTCCCCTGGGTCTGTTGCTCTCCGTCTGTGCGGTTGTCGGTGATTTGGTCGAATCCTTTTTCAAACGCGCCGCCACCGTCAAGGACTCGGGCGGCACGGTCCCCGGCATGGGCGGCACCCTGGACGTCCTCGATAGCATCCTCTTCACCGCTCCAGGGGTGTATCTGTTTCTCAGGCTGGTAGCGTGAGGACAGTACCCAGGAGTCAGTAGTCAGTTTCCAGAATAAATCCCAGCCCCCTTTAACCCACGCCCTATCCTGAACCCCGAACCCCGAACCCTGAACCCTATCCCCCCCCTAATTTCAAAACCTCATTCTGAATACTGACTCCTGAATCCTAAATTTCCCAAGGCCCCCCCCCATGTTCATTCTGCTACCCATCCTCACCATCCTGCTCCTGTTCAGCTTGAGCATCTTTGTGCACGAACTCGGGCACTTCCTGGTCGCCCGCGCGCTGGGGCTGGTGGCAGATGTCTTCTCCATCGGTATGGGGCCCGCCCTCTGGAAGCGAAAAGTCGGCGCCACGGTTTGGAAAATCGGCGCGGTCCCCTTTGGCGGCTATGTTGCGTTGCCGCAAATGGACCCGAACTCGTTCCTCGAGGGGACGGGTTCAGGTGACCGGTTGCAAATTGCCGACGACCCGGCAGAGGAGAAGGGGGAGGGGACTTCGGAGCCCGCACCCCGGAATCTGCCGCGCGTGGCCCCCTGGAAGAAAATTCTCGTGTCCGTGTCCGGGGCGGCCGGCAACATGGTGTTTGCGTTCCTGTTGGCCACACTGGTCTGGATCGTCGGCAAGCCTGCTTCCCTGCAAGAGCGCAATGCCATCATCGGCTATGTCGAGGCCGACAGCCCTTCCGCCGCCGCCGGACTGACGCCCGGCGATGAAATCCTCGCTCTCAATGGCACCCCCGTGGCCTCGTGGCTCGTCGTGGCCGAGGGCGTCGCCCTGGCCCCGGCCGATACGGTGTCTCTGCTCGTGCGCGCCCCGACCGGGGCCGAGCGCGAGGTTGCCATCGAACTCGAAACCAATGATATCGGCCTGCGGATGCTGCCCGGCCTCGATGGCCTCGCCCCGTGCCACGTTGCCGCCCTCATGCCCGGGTCCGGCGCGGAAGCCGCCGGACTCCTGCCCGGCGACCAGATTCTGCGCTATGACGGCCAAAAGGTCTATAGCCCCGCGCATCTCAGTCAGCGGGTCGAAGCCGTCGGCGACCGGGCCGCCGAGATTGTCTTTCTGCGCTCAGGTCAGGAACAATCGGCCCGCGTGGAATCCCGCTATGATGAGGAGGCCGAGCGCCGTCTTATCGGAATCCAGTTCAATACACTCAGCGATCTGGATTACGGCGACCGCACCCATCCGACGCCCTGGGCGCAGGTCAAGAGCCATGCCGGTAGCATCTTCCGTTTTCTGCGCGCGCTGACCACCCCCGCGACCTCCGGTGCCGCCGCAGGCGCTGTTGGCGGGCCGGTCCTGATCCTGATCATGCTCTGGCTGATGGTCAAATCCAGCTTCATCCTCGCCATCTGGTTCACGGGATTGCTCAACGTCAACCTCGCCATCCTCAATCTGCTGCCGATTCCCATCCTCGATGGCGGCCATGTCGTGATGAATCTCTACGAATGGATAGCCCGCCGTCCACCCCCGCCCCGCCTGGTCAATGCCCTCGCGAATCTGTTCGCCATCCTGTTTATTACGCTGTTTGTGATCCTGACCTTCCGCGACAGCGTACGCCATCTCCTGCCCACCCTGCGCCATTGGTTCGGCGGATAGCCCGTCCCCAGGGAGGGCAAAAAGGCAAAAAGGCAAAAAGGCAAAAGGGCCAAAGGGCCAAAAAGCAAAAATTAAAGATCGTAGGGGGGGGCAGGGGGCGTGGGTTCGATCACGCCCGAGGCCAGCGCCACGTCGCCCTCGTAGAAAACCGCGATCTGCCCCGGGGTCACCGATAGCTGGGGCTCGTCGAAAATGGCTTTCAAGCCACCTTCTCCATCCGCTGCGACCGTCGCCAGCGCCGCGCGGTGGCGCTGGCGAATCTGTACCTGGCACCGGACCGGCGCAGTTGGCGGGCCGGGCCATGCAATCCAATTCAGGTCGGTGGCCCGCAATTCACGCCTGTAAAGCTCGCTCTGCGGCCCCACCACCACCTCGTTGCGCTGGGTATTGATTTTCTGCACGTACCACGGTGTTCCGCCCCCGCCCAGTTCCAGCCCCTTCCGCTGCCCAATGGTGTAATGGATAATGCCCCGGTGCTGTCCCAGAACCGTGCCATCGCGCGTCACGAAATTCCCGGGCGGGGAGTCATTTTTTTGAAAGAGCACCGAGTAGTCGGAACAGGCGATAAAATCCTGACTCTCTCCCTGATCTGCCAGGTCTTCCCATCCCAGCTCACGGGCAATGTCCTTCACCTCGCCCTTGGTCAACTCGCCCAGCGGAAAAAGAACCTGCGAGAGCTGCTCCTGCTTCAGCCGCGACAGAAAGTACGACTGGTCTTTTCCGGCATCCTTTCCCCGCAGCAGCAGCCAGCGGCCGCTCGCCTCGTCGAAGCGCACGCGCGCATAATGGCCGGTGGCGAATGCCTCGAACGCCACCCCCTGCGCGCGGGCCTGTTCCAGCAGGAACCCAAACTTCATCCGCTGGTTGCAACGTACGCAGGGATTCGGGGTCCGCCCAGCCAGATATTCCGAGCGGAAATAGTCCAGCACAACTTGATTGTACTGTTTCGCCAGATGAATCACCCGATGCTCGATCCCGATCCGGTCGGCTGCGGCCTTGGCCGCCTCCATCTCCTGCGCCTCCCCCGGACCAAAACACCCTGAGCCCCCCTCGTCGGGAATGGGAATGGACCCATCCCAGATGCTCATCGTCAGGCCAATGACCCGCCAGCCGTCCCGCTTCAGCAACGACGCCGCAATGCTTGAATCCACCCCCCCGCTTAATCCCACCGCTACGCTTTTTTGCTGGTTGTTCATGGAGATCATCCTACCCGCCCTCCAAGCCCCCGCGCCACTCTCTTTTGACTGTTTCTAGCCGGGTGTAGATCTTTAATATGCATAATGTGCTGATATTTAACATAATATGACAATTCATCTCCCGCGTGTATCCGGAAAGGACCTTCGCTGCCCCCGTTGGGCCGGCTGGAACCTCCCTGTCATTTGTGACAGCTACACAACGTCACCCTTTCTGACAAAATAGGACCCGTCACATGAAGGTCCCCCTCTGCTGGAGATATGATGATGAAAATCAGATGCCTGCCGATTACCTTAATCCTGATCGCCCTTGCGCTCAGCCTGATCTCCGCGGCCCTTGCCGCAACCAACGGGGTATACGAATACAGGAATAACCTGGATGGCGGCATCACCATCACCGCCTATCTAACCAATGATACCGTTGACCTCGTCATTCCTTCCATGATCGACACCCAGAGTGTGACCTGCATTGGATCCGAGGCCTTTCGGACAAAGGGATTAAGCGGCCACGTCACTCTTCCGGACAGTGTGCTGCGGATTGAAGCGGATGCCTTTCACTATAATCTGGACCTTCATGGGGTCTCGCTGGGCACGGGGGTGACGAATATTGCGGAACGGGCCTTCTATGTATCCAAGCTGAAAAGCCTGGTGATTCCCGACAGCGTCCTGACCATTGGCGACGAGGCCTTCTACTACAACAATATTTCAAATCTGGTCGTGGGCACCAATGTGACGAGCATCGGCATGGGGGCTTTTATGAACAATCGAACCCTGATGGAGCTGGCCCTGCCCGATAGCTTGCTCACCATCAGCAGCAACGCCTTTTTTGATAATGATATCCATACTCTCACCTTTGGAACCAACCTGACGGTCATCGGACAAGAAGCCTTCACCCAAAACCCGCTGACCAATGGGATTGTACTGCCCGACAGCCTGCAGTCGCTGGCACCATTTGCCTTCTACAACGCCCACCTGACCTCCGTTTCGTTTTCCTCCAACTTGATTGACATTGGCTGCGGCGCGTTCAACCGAAATGAAATCACCAACCTGAACGGCCAAGCCTCCAACGGAATCCTCTATGCTCGGAATCCGGATGGATCGGAGGATACCAGCCGCATTCTGTCCTACGGCGGCAATACCGGCGGTTCCATTTCCAATAGCGTCCGCACCATCGGAGCCTTTGCATTTGCCCGCAACAGCCTGGCCTCCATGAGCCTGCCTGACACCGTGACGACCATTGAAGAAAGCGCCTTCTGGAGCTGCGGACTTTCCCGCTTTGAAACCGGTAATGGCGTCCTCACTATCGCCTCGAATGCCTGCCGCGATAATTCATTGACCAACGTGGTGCTGGGTTCCTCCCTGACCCACATCGGGCATTCCGCCTTTCGAAACAACAACCTCACCGTTTTGAATATTCCGGACAGCGTAACCGACATCGGACCGGACTCCTTCATGGCCAACCGCATTGCCCACCTGCAGCTCGGTTCACAGGTGGGGTCCATCGGTGCGAATGCCTTCTTTTACAACTATATCGAAACTATCGCCATCCCCGACAGCGTCACGAATATTGGTGTTTGCGCCTTCTATACCCAGAAAAACGGAACCAACTACCTCACAACGAATCTGACGATCAGCGCAAATGCCCGGAGCATCGGAGCCTGGGCCTTCTACAAAACAGGATATGACGAAATCACGTTGCCCCTCTCTCCCGTCTGGCACACCTACGTCTTCGGCTCCTGGACCGTGAGCGGCAGCGAGGTTGTCGACCTCAACACCAATCAGCCCGGCATCCAGGTGGCGGTAAATGCCTGGGACCCCTATCTGGCCCGATACGATGCGCAGGTGCCAGCCCTCACACAAGAGCCCACCCATCAGACCGCGCTGGTGGGGAGTGCGGTCACCTTCACTGTCGGCGCCACCATCAGCGATGGCGGTGCGTTGTCTTACCAGTGGTCTGAAACGGACAAAAGCAACAGTGTCTCCAGCGCCATCGCTAGCGCGACCAATAGCCTCTTCTTCCCTGATACAGATACCCCTGGCGACTTTTATTATTTCTGCACCATCTGCAATTCAAATGGCGCAGTGAACGGAACGCTCATTTCCACAAATACAACCCAGACGGCCCGCCTGACGATTGAGCCCACCCAGAGCTATACGAACTGGTGTATCGCGCAGGGGGTGCCGGAGGGCCAGCGAGGCCACCACGACGATCCAATGGCAGACGGCTTTGAGAATATCGTGAAATATGCCTATGGGCTGCCCGCCATGGAACCGGTGCGTTTCCAGGATCAGTTTGTTTTGACCGTTGAAACCAATCCGCCCAGACTGAGCCTCACCTATCCCAAATCCAAGACCGCAGAAAACCTCGCCCTGATCCCCATCCGCACCGACCAGCTCACCTCCAATGTGGTGTGGCATGCAACGGAAATTACCAGCACGCTTGTGCAGGAAACAGCCACCAGCGAAACCTGGCGAGCGACCACGCCCCTGACTAACGGTAGCGTGTTTCTTGGGGTGCGCCTCGAGCTCCCCTAAGCAATATATCCCGGGTTATCAATAGCCAAGACAACGGGATATGAATTCTCGACACGGCCAACAGCGGGCGCTAGGCTTTTCCGTCTATGCGCAAAAGCCTGTCCCAGATTCTCGGTGCCTTCATCGATGCCTCCGCCAACGTGGAATCCACCGGCGCGTTATGTAAACAATTCGAACAGTTCCTGGACACGTTGGGGTTTTCTGGCTTCTTCTACACGGCGATTCCCGGCATTCCAAAGCGGGAACCCAATCAGGCCATGTTTCTGGAAAAAGTGCTGCTCTATGCCACCGATATGAAAGCCGTGCGCTCCCTGATGGACAGCGAGGTCTTTGGACAGGGCCCCATTATTGTTCGTCTGTTTGCCGGTGCCGCCGAGCCCTTCACCGGTTTCCAGGCCTTCAAAGAGGTCACCGGAAAACTTCCCCCCGGCCGCCCGGAAGAGATTATGGAAGACCCGTCGCTTGCCTATTCGCTCATCTGCCCTGTGGATACGCCTGACCGGCGCTGCGGCGTCACCTTGCTGTCGAAGGAACGGGGCCTGTTGAAACTCTATCGCCAACTATGGCGGGTGAAGAACGTGGCCTATGCCGGCACCCTCCTGTTTCATGAGCGATGGAAGACCTTGGTGCATAAGGCCAACGAGGCCGCCGTCACGCTGCGGGAATACGAATGCCTGCTCTGGGCCGCTCAGGGAAAAACCGCCTCTGAAATGGCCATCATTCTGAACATCAGCGAACGCACCGTTCGCTTTCATCTGACCAACGCCAGCGAGAAACTCGATACCACCAACGT
>JAQUJC010000005.1:59626-71941 GCA_028681135.1 Kiritimatiellia bacterium
CTGCTTCTTATCAATCGCCTTTATTTACAGGGGTATTAGAGTAAGAAAATATCGGACTTTATAAACTCCGATATATTTAGGTGGGAAATGGGCCAGTCTCGCAATATAGTAATATTTGTCGGTCTACTCCTGAGTCATGTGCGGTCCATAGCGATAAAATCCGCAAAACTTTGATAAATACAGGGTAAAATGGACCCAAAAATAACCCCCAAAACCTTCCATGCCGTGGAAAACTAAGGAGAAATACTAAATTCCGAATGGAGCCGGGACGACCCCGTCCCGGAAAAGGCCCGCCGGGGGCGTCGGGGCTCAAAAGAAGCTGAAAAGTGCGAAAAATGGAATTTTCAGCCCCAAAATGGCTAAAACAGGCCCAAAATGGCGATTTTGAGGCGTTTTTCATCAAAAATGGCATTTGTAAGCCATTCCAGAGGAAGAAAATAGAATTAACATTAATTTATGACCTCTTTTTCTCTTGGTTTCCTTGGCATGTCCCCATTCCCCCGCATCTTCTCCCATCTTGTCAATCCCAATACATCATTTCATAGGACTGACCCCTTATTCCTTGCAGAATAGCCAATAGAATCAAGGGTTTTGTGAAAAAAAAAGTGGTCGGGGCGCCGGGATTTGAACCCGGGACCTTTTGCACCCCAAGCAAACGCGCTACCAGTCTGCGCTACGCCCCGACCAAAGGTAAACAGTCGGGAGGGGTGTATCACGGATGGTGGGTGGCGTCAACGGTGCTTTTCGATTTCTCACCATCTCACACCGCTGAACAGGATTTACAGAATGCCTAGGAGTGCGGGATCGGATTGACCGATAGCAAACGATCGGTCGGTGCGACGGATTACGCGGATGATTGATTTTCGACCAACGACCACCAATTATTGCGCCCCCCCCCATCACCCCCGCCGACCAACAGAAGCAGGAATCGGGGCGACTGGATTTGAACCAGCGACTTCTTGGTCCCGAACCAAGCGCTCTACCATCCCGACACCCGCCGTCAGGCGGCGTGGTCGGGAACGCCCCGGGAAAGAATGAGTTTTATTTGTTGAATAATTTCCAAATGGAGGCGGGCAGTTGGTTGTCTAAGCCTCGGATCCAGCGAAGGATTGTTTTCCGGCTTTTTGACTTCTTGATGGATTGTTCGATCTGCCGGGCTTCATCCCGGGAGGCGGTGGGTTTCAAAAAGACCTGGACCCAATCAGAGGCCCGGCGGGTATAACGCTGGTTGCCCGCGTTATGATGGAGCAGTCGTTGCGCCGGGTTGGAAGATTCCCCCACGTAGAAATGATCCAGAGCCGGGCTGTAGAGGATATAGACGTAATGCATAAACAGGGTTGGGCCGACGGGCTTTCCACCTCAGACGGATCCGCCTGTGGGTGGAAACCTGCCTCTGTTCATCCGACTAACAGAAGCAGGAATCGGGGCGACTGGATTTGAACCAGCGACTTCTTGGTCCCGAACCAAGCGCTCTACCATCCCGACACCCGCCGTCAGGCGGCGTGGTCGGGAACGCCCGGGGAAAGAATGAGTCTTATTTGTTGAATAATTTCCAAATGGAGGCGGGCAGTTGGTTGTCTGAGCCTCGGATCCAGCGAAGGATTGTTTTCCGGCTTTTTGACTTCTTGATGGATTGTTCGATCTGCCGGGCTTCATCCCGGGAGGCGGTGGGTTTCAAAAAGACCTGGACCCAATCAGAGGCCCGGCGGGTATAACGCTGGTTGCCCGCGTTATGATGGAGCAGTCGTTGCGCCGGGTTGGAAGATTCCCCCACGTAGAAATGATCCAGAGCCGGGCTGTAGAGGATATAGACGTAATGCATAAACAGGGTTGGGCCGACGGGCTTTCCACCTCAGACGGATCCGCCTGTGGGTGGAAACCTGCCTCTGTTCATCCGACTAACAGAAGCAGGAATCGGGGCGACTGGATTTGAACCAGCGACTTCTTGGTCCCGAACCAAGCGCTCTACCAGGCTGAGCCACGCCCCGTACCGATTCGCCTGAAGTGACGAACAGGGGGGGACTATAGTCGGTTGGGCGTGGGGTGCAAGCGAAATCGATTAACGGCGAAACGGCAAATCGGCGCAAAGGGGCACACGACAAAATACGGACAGGATGGGGGGGGGAGATAGAGGGGGCGAGCTTGCGCGCTCCCTGCTAGTTCGGGGACCGTCCGGTCGCTCCACAAAACAAGCACAGGATGGAGTCGTATCAATCGTTTTACCCTCAGCAAAATTGTTAAAATTTGATTAACGAGGCCCAGAAAAAATAAAAGAAAACCGCTTGACTTCACTCATGCGTTTCTCCTATGTTGCGCATGGTGTCGTGGTGGGTGCTGCGGCGCGGTTTGAATAACAGAAAAAATAAACGGAGATACGGGTATGAAGAAATTGATTATATTTGCAGTGGTCGCGATGGTGGCGAGTTTTGCCAGCGCCCAAACGCTGACCTGGATTGGCGATAGCGCCGTCTATCATGTCGAAGAGACCACGTGGTATAACGCCAGTGCTAACTGGGCAACCCCGGCATTTGATGGGGCCGACTTCGGTCTCGTGTCGTCGCTGACTCTTGGTGCCAATGCGTATACGTATTGGGATGACGCAGCTTCGCACACGGGTACGTCTGTGGAAATGGGCTGGCTGGTAGATAGCGGTACCGCCCAGGGTCTTTCATTGCCTCATCTTGAGGTGAGCGGTAACAACGACAAGTGGGAAGACATGACGGGTGTGAACGTGGCCAGTGGCGTTGATGCGGGAACCCATACCGTGGCGGTGTGGTTCCACGCGAATGATGGCGGCACGACAGATGTGTATGACAATAACGCCAGCGCCAACTATGTGGCCGACTTCGAGACGGCGATTCCTGAGCCGGCGACGATGAGCCTGCTGGGTCTTGGCGCGCTGGCTATGGTGCTGCGTCGCAAGATTCGCAAGTAATTTCGCAATTGCGAGATGAAACAGGAGCGGCCTTCGGGCCGCTCTTTTTGTTTGGCCAAAAAGGGGTCAGAAAAAAATACAACCGCGACTGGACACGACTGGACACCAATGGGCAAAGGAGAGGCAAATCCTGTTTTCCTTTGGTCGGCGGGGATGGTAAATTGAGGATGAGATGAGCCGTACGTTCTACAATGGGCTGGTGATGCGATTGGGGTTTCTTCTGATTGCGGGGGGTATTTCTGGGGCGGTTTGGGCGCAGATGGTTCCCCGTCAGGACTGGGTGGGCCCAGCCGGGCGCGAAACGAAAACGACATGGCATACGTCGTTTGAGCCCCTGGGGGAGGGCGATGCGCCCCCGCCGATTTTGGCTCATATTCCTGGGGGGGACTTTGCAATGGGGAACAGTTACGCCAATCTCTTTCCTCACGAGGGCTATGCCGGGGAAGTACCGGTGCACGATGTGCCGGTGAGTGGGTTTTTCATCGGACGGTTCGAGATGACCAACGAAGAAATGGCGCGGACATTGCAATGGGCCTTTACCAATGGGCTGGTTGATGTGGGGTCGACGATGGTGACCAATGTGGCGGGAGGCGTGACCAACGTGGTGACGAATCTCTACGGCACGTTGTGGAATACGGAGGGGACTGCCAGAGAATTAGTGGACCTGGATGCGGGGTACTGTCAGATTGCATTCACCAACGGGGCATTTGCGGTGGCAGGGGGGAAGACCAACTTTCCTGCCATCCGAGTGACCTGGTATGGGGCCTTGGCGGTGTGTAATTATTTAAGCGACCGCGAGGGGCTGGAGCGGGCGGTGGATTTCGGGCCGACGAACTGGAGTGTGGACATTGATGCGACCGGATACCGGCTGCCAACAGAAGCGGAATGGGAGAAGGCGTGTCGGGGTGCAACGGCTGGCACGCACTTTCCCTGGCCCGATGATTCGGCGCAGGGGACGAATCTGTACCTCTATAGCATCGATCCGGTGAAGGCGAATTATCTGGACGCCCGGTATGGTAGTTCCGCCAACCATCCAGGCCATCCTTGGTTCGGGGAGCCGATCCGCACGACGCCGGTGGGGTATTATGACGGACGCCAGGTTATTACCAACCTGACAACAAACTTTGTGAAGGAAGCGGGTACCGTCGGGGCGGACTTTGGCCAGACCAACGACATGGCGAACGGCTACGGGCTCTATGACATGGCGGGAAACGTGTACGAATGGTGCGCCGACTATTTGGCGATCGACTGGTATGCGCGGGCTGCGGCGTCGCAGCCGGACCCGACCGGGCCGGCGATGGAGGCTTCCTTCCACACCCAGCGCGTGGCGCGCGGCGGGGGGTTTACTTATTATATCGGCGCTGGCATACCGGACCCCACGTTTCAGCGTTGCTCGTTTCGCGTGTCGTTTCACAGCGAGTTTACGGCGACGTATCTGGGATTTCGGGTGGCACGGCGGCCGACCGCTTACGAAAGATGGGCGCTGGGCGAGGGGCTGGATCCGCTGGGGGAAAACGGCGGGGCGGCGGCGGATTACGACGGCGACGGATTCTCGAACGAAGCGGAGCGGCTCACGGGCACGCAGCCGACGAATGCGGCGAGCTTCTTCCGCGCGACGGGGGTGGGCCCGGTCTCGGACCAGGTGCCGGTGGCCTATTGGGGAGTGAGCGGGCGGGTCTATGCCGTGGAGGGGACGACGAATCTGTTGCAGCCCAATTCATGGCAGACGCTTGCGGCCACAACCAACACCCAGACCGGTGCGGGGGAGGTGTCGATAGGGGGGGCTGAGCCGTGGCGCTATTTCCGGGTCCGGGCGTGGCTGGCTCCGTAGCGTAGGGGTCAGCGGGCGGGGTCTTACGTAGCGTGGGGCTCTGTCCCGCGCAGGGCATAGCGGGCGCGATTGGCTTTGCGGGAAGAAGCGCGCAGTGGGAGCTACACGCTACGAAGAGAGGGAGGGACGTGCGCGCATGGCGGGGTTTTATGTAGCGTGGGGCTCTGTCCCGCGCAGGGCATAGCAGACGCGATTGGCCTTGCGGGAAGAAGCGCGTAGCGGGAGCTACACGCTACGAAGAGAGGGAGGGGGAGCAGAACGGCGGCGCGCAGCGGAGCTGCACGCCACGGGGAGCAAATTGCGCTTGACCAACTACGGCGGTGTGAGTTCAGTGAATCATGAACCGGATGCCTTTTCAGCCGTTCAATTCCCGGGCACCCATCACGTTCTATCGCCGCAATCTGCCGCATTGGCGGCAGGAGGGGTGCACCTATTTTGTCACGTTCCGCCTGGCGGATTCCATCCCGCACCAGATAAGGCTGGCGTGGGAGGCCGAACGGAAAACTTGGCTGGCGGCGCATGGACTCATCGGTGATCTGGGAGGTGAGAAGTATACCGAGCACTATTGGGCAATCAACGAGCGCGTTCGCCGTGCATTTGAGCGGCGTCAGGCTCATCAATTACTTCTGGAATTGGATCGGGGGCACGGGAGTTGTTTGCTGGAGCAAAGCGCGTTGCAAGAAGCGTTGAAAAGCGCGTTGAGTCATTTTCATGGCGCGCGCTATTGGAGCGGCGATTGGGTCATCATGCCCAACCATGTACATTGGCTGGTGGCTCCTCTTTCGGGCTATACATTGGAGGGTATTTTGCAAGCAATCAAGGGGTTTGTCTCCGTGCAGGCTTCGGCCTCGGGTCTCAAGGCGGGCCGCTTGTGGCAGGCCGAGAGCTATGATCGGATTGTCCGGAATCGGGACGAATTGATGCGAACTCGTACCTACATTGCCCAGAATCCGGCCAAGGCAGGTTTGGCGGCAGGGCGGTTCGCGGTGTATCAGGCGGAATGGGAGGAGGGGGTGTAGAGGGAGGGACGGGGCGTGTGTGAGCGTGGCGGGGCAGAACAGCCGCGCGCAGCGGAGCTACACGCTACGGGGAGGGGGAGAAGGAGTGTGTGCATGGCGGGGTCTTACGTAGCGTGGACCTCTGGTCCGCGCAGGGTAATAGCGGGCGTGATTGGCTTTGCGGGAAGAAGCGCGCAGCGGAGCTACACGCTACGGGGAGGGGGAGAAGGACAGCCGCGCGCAGCGGGAGCTACACGCTACGAAGACGGGGGGGGGATCTCGCCGGTCAGAAGGCGGTCATGCGCTGGAACTGTTCGAGAAAGGCGCGGGCGATGCCAGCATGGCGGAGGAAGAGAATGCTTTCATCGTTTCCGACGGGAGAGCACAGGCCGGAGGCGGTCCAGTTGGAGGCACCGTGAATGACAATGGGGCGGGGGCTGGCGGGATCAATGAGGGCGTACTTGAGATGGACGAGGTCGAGTTGGCCCGCGTCCCAGTCGGTGCCGATGGCGCTGGCCCGGGCGGGGAGGAGGTGGACGCGGTTGGTGCTGGTATAGAGATTGGTCTTGGCGAAGTAGCGCACGGTGGCAGTGGAGACGGCAAAGCGGTTGGTGCCGCGGTCGCTTTCAGGGATGACGCCGACAACGCGCAGTCCGCGGTTGGCGGCATTGACGAGGGCGCGCCGCAGGGGGGGGCGGTTGAAGTGGTGCATGGCGAAGACGATTTCTTCTTCGGCAGCGTCGAGGAGCGCCCGGATGTCGGTTTCGGCCGTGTCGTGGCGGTCAGGGAAGGGCGAAAAGCGCACCCAACTGTTGCCCCAGCTATCGGGGAGACGGAAACCGGTTCGGTCATGGTCGCGGTGTTTGGCTTTGCCGAAGCGTCCGGCGCGAAATTCAGCCATTTCGGCGGCATAGGCTTTATAGAGGGTGGGATTGCGCAGCAGAAGGGCGATATTCCATTGGCGGGTGTTGGCCGCACCCGTGAAATTGCCCGAGCCGACGAATATCCACTGATCGCGGTTGCCGTAGTCGAACAGCGCGATTTTATGATGCATCAGCGGTTTGCGGGGGGAGACCGAGAGAGTCATGGGGTTATGGGTGCGGTGGGCGAGATTGCTGAGCGAGAGGCCATTGAAAAATTCACGGGTGTGATCGATATACCGATAAGCGACGAAGTGGATGTGGACGTCGCGGTCCAGGGCGCGGGAGAGCGCCCAGAGCAGGGGCGTGGCCATGCCGGACTTGAACGAGTCGCCGGACAGCGTGAAGGTCGCCAGGGCGGCACGGTCGCCCGGCGTCAGTTGATTGATGCGCCGCAAGAGACAATCACGGATGGCAAATTCGCCCTCCATATGGCCACGGGCATCCTGGGTGGGGAGGTTGTAGCAGACGAGCCAATCGGGGCCGGATACGGTTTGGGCCAGGGCGAGGCTGGCGGCACATAGCAGCGGGCACAGAAGGGCCAGGGTGCGGCGTAGTGCAAATGGGGGGAGTCGTAACATGAGGGGCACGGTACCATAGGGGCGGGAAAAACCGAATGGGGTTTTTTTGTCGCAAGGGGTGCAAGGACGCTTACGCAAAGGGAGCACAAACGCCAAAAAAGGAGAGGTCCGAGGCCCGTTGGCCAATCCCCAGCGATCAACGGTCAACGATCAGGGCATAACTGCGGATTTCGCGGATTGCGCGAGTGAATGTTTTTTTTCGATCAACGATCAACGATCAAGGATCGAACCAACACCCTTACAGGTTTTCGAGGGCGTCGCGGACGAGGCGGCCGGCGACCCAGCGGCGGTATTCGGCGGAGGAGCGGATATCGGCGATGGGCTTCACGGAGGTTTGAGCAAGTTTCTCGGCTTGCGCCACCAACGAGGGGGTGAGGGCCTGGCCAGTAAGAAGGGCTTCGACTTGGGTCAGCCGAATCGGGGTGGGGGCGACCGACCCAAGGGCGATGGCGGCGGACAGGATGCGGCCGCTCCTGACGCGAATCCGCGAGGCGGCCATTATTTTGGAAATAGCTTGGGCTTTGCGTGCCCCAATCTTACGGAAGCGTTCCTTGGCCGAGCCTTTTTTGGGGAGGCGGAAAGCGAGAATGATTTCATCGGGCCGGGCCGCAATCTGGCGGTAGCCGGTCCAGAATTCATCCAACGGGACTTCGCGGGTGCCGTCGAGGGAGGCGAGGAGGACGTCCCCGCCGGTAATCAGCAGGGCGGGGGCGGTGTCGCCGGCGGGCGATGCGTTGGCGGCATTGCCGCCAAGCGTACCGCGGGCCTGGATTTGAATGGCGCCGACCGTGGCGGCGGCGGCAATCAGGGCGGGCAGATGGCGGTGGATGGGCTTGGCCTCGCCAAGAAAGGCGTGGGTGACACCAGCGCCAATCAGGATGTCGTCGTCGCGAACCTCGATTTCGCACAGTTCGGGTAGATTCCATAGCGAGGTGGCACGGGCGGGGGGGGGGGTGCCAGAGGCCCATTGGACCATGAGGTCGGTGCCGCCAGCCAGCAGGGTGCCGCGGGTATTTTTGCGGGCTTGCAAGCGCAGCGCCTCGGCCAGGGTTTGGGGGAAACGGATGTTTATCTTTTCAGTAGTTTTCATGGTCGGGCCTCGGTCATTTCCGTTTCTTGGGGGGGGGGAGGCGGGAGGCGGCCAGTTTGACGGCCTGGATAATTTTGGCTTAGCCGGTGCAGCGGCAGAGGTTACCGGAAAGGGGGGGGCGGATGGCCTGGGTGGGGGGCTTGGGGTTTTTGGGCAGCAGGGCATAGGAGCTGATGATCATGCCGGGGATGCAAAAGCCACACTGAACGGCTCCGCATTCCAGGTAGGCCTGTTGGAGCAAGCGACCCGCGCGCTTTTTCTCCACACCCTCGATGGTCAGTATCTCGGTGCCATCGGCGAGTTGTCCCACGGGCACAATACACGAGACCATGGGTTCGTTGTCGATCAAGACGGTGCAGGCGCCGCATTCGCCTTCGCCGCAGCCTTCCTTGGCCCCGATGAGGCCCAGGTCGTCGCGTAGGTAGTCGAGCAGACGGCGTCCGGCGGGGGCGCGGACCTTGATGGGTTTGCCGTTGACCTTCCAGGTGCGTGTGATGGTGCTCATGGGGTGTTGTCTCCTTGGGCCGGATGGAGGGCTGCAAAGAGGTCCTCCGGGGTGATGGGAATGGTGCGCAGACGCTTACCGATGGCGGATTCAACGGCATTGGCGATGGCGGGCGCAAGGCCGTCCATGGGCAGTTCGCCGAGGCCCTTGCCGCCGGGGGGAGCAAAGGAATAGGGATATTCGACAAATTTCACATCGTAGATCGGGGTGTCGAGCGAGGTGGGAATAATGTAGGTCTGGAGGCGTGAGGCATCGTAAAGTCCATTTTGGCCGGTGCCCATTTTTTCCATGATGGCATAGCCGAGGGCCTGGGTCAGGCCGCCTTCCACCTGGCCGGCAGCCAGAATGGGATTGATGACGCGGCCGACATCCAAGACGGCGGTAACGCGGGTAACCGCGAGTTCGCAGGTGAGCGGGTCGATTTCGACTTCTGCGATATTGGCGGACCACGAATAGCCGGGATATGAGTCGCCCTTAAAGGTGACCTGGTCCCATTTGGCATCGGGGGGCAACTTGAATTCAAAGAAACCGTTCACCGGGCCGTGTTCGGTCAGCATGTCCCGGGCAACCTTGGCGAAGGAAAGGGGACGGCGGCTTTTGGCGGCGAATTGAGAGTTTTTCAATACCGTTTTGGCGCCACGGAAATACCGTTGCGAGGCAAACGATTCCATTTGATCTTTCAGGTCCTGGGAGGCGCGATACACGACATTGCCGACGACCATGGTGGTGCGCGAGGCGACGGTCGGTCCGGAGTTGGGGACCAGCCCAGTGTCGGCCATGGGGAAACGAATCCGGGCCGGGTCGAGCGCAAGGGCGTCGGACGCGATCTGGGTGAAGATGGTATGCACCCCCTGGCCCATTTCGGTGGAGGATACTCGGATATTGACGCCGGGCTTGCCGTCGTCAAGCAGCGCGAGTTCCATGCGGCCCTTGGCTTTGAATTTGGCTTCACCATCGCCGGTAAAGGCGGCGCCATGGGCAAAAAAGGACAGGCCGATGCCATAGTATTTTGTCTGGCCTTTGCGCAGTTTGCCGCGGGAGGCCTGGCGGCGCTTCTGCGCAAACTTCGCGTGTTGGAGAGCGAGATCGAGACAGGCGGTGGAACCATTTTCTTTCGAGAGAATCTGTCCGGTCGGGGTGACGTCGCCGGGGCGGACATGGAGTTGACGGCGATAGGTGTGGGGGGGCTTGCCGAGGCGCGCCGCGATGGCGTCGATGTGCGATTCCATGCCCCAGATGGCCTGGGGGGCACCAAACCCGCGGAAGGCACCGCAGGGGAAGGAATGGGTGCGCGCAACGCGCCCGCGAATGATGAGGTTATCGCAGCGATAGGCCAAGGCGCAGTGGAGGATGCCGCGGAACATGACGACGTCGGATATCGTCAGGTAGGCGCCGCCATCGAGGATGAAATCGCATTCGAGGGCCGTCAGCGTGCCATCTTTTTTGACGCCGGTCTTGTAGCGCACCCAGACGGGGTGGCGTTTGGGGGTGAAGAGGATGTCCTCATGGCGGTCATAGGTGATTTTGACCGGTTTGCCGGACTTGAGGGCCGGGAGGGCCGCATAGCCAATCAGCATGGTGGGATACTCTTCCTTGCCACCAAAAGCACCGCCGACAGGGGTTTGGCGAACACGGATTTTTTCGGGCGGAAGTTGCAGCGGGTCGTTAAGCTCGTGCACCGGGAAATAGGGGCATTGCAGGGAGCCTTCGCAGAGGATCGATCCATCCGCCAGTGGAAACACCGTGAATCCCTGGTTTTCGATATAAAGCTGTTCCTGGTGGCCGGCCCAGTATTCGGCTTCGATGATGTCGTCCGCCGCCGCGAATCCCTTGGCGAGATCGCCTTTGACGATATCCTGGTCTTGCATGGAATCAAATTTGACGGGGGTTTTCTTGAAGATGGCAATGGCGTCTTGCAGAGTAAGCAGGGGGGGCAGCTCTTCAACCTCGACGCGGAGGTGGGCGGCGGCTTCAGTCGCGAGTTCGATAGTTTTAGCGGCGACCACGGCCACGGGTTCGCCGCGATAGAGGAGTTCGCCGCCCACTTCGGCCAGCAGCGGCATGGTGCGGTCGTGCATGTGAACGACGTTTTCACCGGGAATGTCCTCCGCGGTGGCCACGACGACCGACGACCAGTCAAAGGCTGGGTCGGGAACCAGGGCCTTGAAGCGCCCACGCGCAACCGGCGAACGCACGACTACGCCATGGAGCATTCCCGTGTAGTCGATATCATTCAGATAGCGGGTGAGTCCGCGGACCTTGCCGTCGGCATCCACGCGGACCATGCCTTGGCCTATCAGACGACCCGATTGAGATACAGCTTTGTTCATCGTTTACTCCTGCGCATGTGCGGTAGGAAAATGTAAGGCAGACAGGCGTGTAACGCAAACAAGAAAGCGGACGTTCACCCGTGGCGGAACGGAAGGACGCCGTCGAGAGAGTTAGCACCAGCCAGAATCATCAACAGGCGGTCGACGCCCAGCGCAATGCCCCCGGAGGGCGGCAGGTGCTCAAGCGAGGTCATGAACGATTCGTCGAGGGGATAGGGCTGAGCCCCGCGCTTCTGACGCAAGGCATTGGCCTGCTCGAAGCGGGCGCGTTGCTCGGTTGGGTCGGTCAATTCGGAGTAGGCATTCGCGATTTCAACGCCGCCGAGATAGAGTTCCCAGCGTTCGGCGCGGGTCGGATCGTTTGGCTTGCGGCGGGCGAGCGCGGCCAGGGGGGCGGGATAGTCGATCAGGATGACGGGGTGGTCGGTTGCCAGGGCAGGCTCCACGCGGGTGACCAGGTCGAGGTCGAAACGGTCCGGATCAAAGTGCTGCGCGGGGTCCCATCCGGCGTGTTCGATGAAGGCGTCCGAAACCGTGCGCTTTTCCCACAGCTCCTGGGCCAGGGAGAGGGGGGCACCCTGCCAGGTGATATCGGTGGTGCCGCACAGCTCCTGGGCGAGAGTGGCCAGCAATGCCTTGGTATCGGCCAGGATTTCAATATAACCGGCGTGGGCGCGATACCATTCCAACAGCATAAATTCAGGGTGATGCCAGCGACCGTTTTCGCCCTCGCGGAAGCAGGGGGCGAGTTGAACGAGTTTTTCATGCCCGGCGGCGAGGAGGCGCTTCATGGCCAGTTCGGGGGAGGTGCGCAGCCAGCCGGTTCCGGCGGGAATGGCGTCGATATTCGTTTCCGGCGCGTTGGCTGGCAGTCGGACGGGGGTCTCTACCTCGAGGAATCCGCGTTCGCGGAAAAAGCGGCGGATGGCATCATAGAGCTGGGCGCGTTTCGCCAGCATGCGGCCCATGGCGCGCAAGGCGTCGGAATCGGCAGGGTGCGGACGCAAGGGGGGGGGGCTTAGCCTTGCTTGACGCGTTCGACGTACTTGCCGGTGCGTGTGTCGATCCGGATGGAGTCACCCCGATTGATAAAGATGGGGACGCCGACTTCGTACCCGGTATCGA
>JAQUJC010000006.1 GCA_028681135.1 Kiritimatiellia bacterium
TACTACCAGTTGGTCTATTCCACCAATTTGGCCAGCCCCACCCTCACGAACAATCTGGGCCTGGGT
This sequence comes from Kiritimatiellia bacterium, assembly GCA_028681135.1. Taxonomy (GTDB): domain Bacteria; phylum Verrucomicrobiota; class Kiritimatiellia; order CAIQIC01; family Lenti-01; genus JAAZFE01. The sequence continues at coordinate 67 of JAQUJC010000006.1, forward strand.
GTGCCTCCAATCATGACTATTACCAGCGCTGCACCAGCAGCATGGTACGGCACCATCCGGGTGTTGCTCGACGAGCCGGTCGACTAGGTGTTTTCACCACGCTGAAGCGTGTACTACAAACGGTAGACTGCGGAAGGGGGTATGTAGTCCAGCCTTCAGGCTGTCCTCACCACGCTGAAGCGTGTACGGCAAAGTTGATCACGACAGGCACGCCTGTCCGTCCTATGGCGGTATCACCGGAGTGGGGCAGCGGCGGCGCGGCAGGCTTGGCGAATGTCATCTTCGCCGGGAATGCGGCGGTGGCGCATCAGGATGTTGCCATTGCAGATGGTGGTATCGATACATTCAGGGGTGGCCGCATAGACGATATCGGAAATCAGGTCATGGCCCGGGACGAGCCCGGTATGGTCAAGGTCGACGAGAATGCAATCGGCGAGTTTGCCAACGGCAATTTCGCCGGCGTCGAGGCGGAGCAGTTGGAAGCCGCCGCGGGTGGCGGTGCGGAAGATGTCGGTGGCGGAGCAGGCGGAGGGGTCGCGCGTGGTAACCTTGGCCAGCAGGGCGGCGGTGCGCATCTCCGAGAGCATGTCATAGCGATTGTTGGAGCTGGCACCATCGGTGCCGAGACCATAGCGCAAGCCGTCGGCCCGTGCCGCCTGATCATTGAAGATGCCGGAGGCGAGTTTCATATTGGATGCCGGACAATGGGCGATGGCGGCACCGCGTTCCACCATCAAGCGGCGGTCAGAATCGGACAGCCAGATGCCGTGGGCGCCGAGGAACCGCTCATGCAAGAGCCCTTCGGAATCGAAGATTTCCGTCGGTGTTTTGCCGGTGGCGGCGAGGCATTCGTCGGTTTCGCGTTGAGTTTCAGACAGATGCGTCTGGATGATGAGTTGGTGCCGGTCAGCAAAATCGCGGCAAACAGCCCGTGATTCGGGAGTCGTGGTATAGAGTGCGTGAATGCCAACGGATAGTTCAACCCGATGGGGATAGGACTGGGCGAGTTCGAGGTGGGTTTCGAGATCGCGTTGGAGGTCTCTGAGGGCCTTGGGGTCATCGGAAAGAATGTCGGGCGGGCTGAAGTTGACGCGGATACCGCTTTCATAGAAGGCGCGCAGGCAGTGGGATGTGTGCCAATACATGTCGGCGACGGCGGTAATGCCCGAGCGAATCATTTCGAGACAGCCGAAGAGGGTGCCCCAATAGATTTGCTCGCCGGTCAGACGGCGTTCCAACGGCCAAATGATGTCATTGAGCCATTCATGTAGCGGCATATCCTCGCCCAGCCCGCGCAAAAGGACCATAGCGGTGTGAGCATGCACATTGGCAAACGATGGCAAAATCGCCATGCCGGTTCCATCCAGGGTGTAAGGCACCCTGGGTAATGTCACGACGTCGATCTGCGGGGCAATACGGGCAAAAAGGCCTTCTTGGATCAGAATATCGCAGATGTCCTGCCCGAGTCGTACGCGCTGAATGAGCAAGTCCATAACAAGAAGCACAATAGGGCAACCGGAAATGGAAAACCAGCACTTTTGAGTGGGGGGGGAGCGGAGCGGGCGCATCTGCGATTGGGGGGGGGGGCGTCCCGGGGTCAGACTGCGTGCATGGTGGCTGTCATCCCGTCTTGTCCGCCGTCTTGTCCGCCGTAGCCTTGGCGAAGGTGGAAGCCTTGGCGAAGGCTGGAGCTTGTCGAGGGATCTCGGTCCGGATGCAACCGGCCAGCCATAGCAGCGAAACCGAGATGTTTCGACTTCGGCGCGATGCGCCGCCACTCAACATGACCAGCGCTTGCACACTATCGCAGATGCGCCCGAACGGAGTACAGGGCCGTGTTAACGACGAAAGATGCCGTCTTTTTGATGATATTTGAGTAATGAGGAGAATAATAGACAGAAAATATGGAGAAATTGCTCAAATTCTTCATTTTATGCATAATATTTGAGGTTATGTGATGATGGGCGGGGCAAAATGGTCAAAAATGAAAAAAACGGCAAAAATAAATAAAAAGGGTCACGTTTGGCATGAAAATGGGCGGATTACGCCGAAAGTGGGACAAAATCCCTCCAAAACAGGCAATAATAGAGGGAAATTGACCGAATGGAGCCGGGACGACCCCGTCCCGGAAGAGGCCCGACGGGGTCGTCGGGACTCCAAAGAAGCCCAAAAGTGCGAAAAAATATGGGGGGGCTGCCTTGTGCGGCAGGGGGGGGGGCTCCCGGGTAAGGAAGCATGCGCCAGGAACCATATGCTACGGGGCAGAACCTGGAGGGGTGTACGGAGCAAATTATATACAGCAACGGCGTGATTTCCCCTTGCAACACAGGCCGCATAGGGTATGCTTAAATTCAGATTAATGTCGAGTGGCCGTATAGACTGGGCACAATAGTAATGACACGAGAAAAACCAACAGCGTGGAATGGTGCGGGAGCTGGCCGATGGGTCATCGCGTTGGCGGCCCTGTGCCTGGCGGTGGCGGTGCTGCCGGCCCACGCGCTGCTGGTGACGATTGATTTGGGATGGGGCTATAATCAGAATGCGGGCGGCAACAGCCTGAGTACATATAATTTGCAGGTCGGCTCGATCATTCAGGTGGTGATGTACAATCAAGCGACTGCCAGCCCGCCCGGACCAGATGCCAACGACAACTTTACCGAGACGTTTGGCGACTACACGAGCAATCCCGATAGCTTGTCCGACACCACAATCTATGATCCGGAATCGACACCATCCGGCCATATCATTGCGTACACGACGGAAATCAAGCAGGCGGAATACACGGACGATAACGGTAACGTGTGGTGGAATGTGTGGGTCGAATTCGATGTCGTTGGGACGTACGATGCGCTATATGTGCGCGTGTTTGAAATGGATGAATTTCCTGACGGCACCCCGGCATCGAGTTATTGGGGGTTGAGCGATGTCTACAAGGGTACCAACCTGATCGGGACCTGGCCGGTTGGCGTTGTCGATAATATTACAGCGACGAACCAAAACTATTTTGAAGTGATCCCCGAACCGGGGACGATGGCCTTGCTGGGTCTGGGGGCGGTGGGGTTATTGGCGGGATCGCGAAGACGTCAAAAGCACCGGAGGGGTGAGAGCACGCTGCGGGCTTGATTTTTTTTCGCGCGGAAATAAGAGCGTTACACTGATGACGATACCCGGGGGGAGCGAAGGAGCAGCACGATGAGGCGGATAAGTAACAAGGCGCAGCGGACTCGGTTTCACTGGCAGAGAAGCCCTGTTTGCACAATAGCGGGCCTATTGATTTTAGCGGCCACCGCGGCCTGGGGGCAGCAATCCCCCCTGGTGGTGGGTAACAGCACTGCAATTCTGGACCCCATTGGACGTCCGTTTAAGGGGGAAGCGGGCCGTCCGGGCCGCTCAGGGCTGGTGGAAATCCGGGCGACCGCCTCCGGGGGGGCGATTGTCCCCGCCACGGAGGAGCAAGGCCTAATCGATTTGCACAATCCCCTGGTGACCAATGCCTACATTGGACAGGGGATGATCGGAGCCGATTCGGGAATGTTTTCCATCACGTTTACCGAGAGTGAACTGAGCAACTTGGTTACGTATTATGCGCGTGTCTTTGATTGGACGACCCCCGCGGGGTCTATTTATTACGTCGATTCGGCTCCCTTTGCCGGGATGGCCTCTGGCACCATTAATCCCGAGTTCAGCCCGCTGACGTTGACCGGGCCGGATAGCGACGGGGATGGGCTCCCGGATGCGTGGGAGTTAGAAAACGGGTTAGACGACGGCATCGCCGACACGGATGGCGATGGTTATGACGACTGGTTTGAAGTGTTTCATGGCGACTACCTGCAGATGGTCGAGCCGGACCCGCCGTTGGCCATCCAGATCAACTCGCCGACCGAGGGCGGGGCAGAACCGTATTCTGTCTCCTGGTGGACCATTCCCGTCCCAAACATGTCGTATCACCTGCAATTCCGCCCGCTGTTGGAGAATGACGCCGCATATTCGAATGTCTGGAGCGGCACGGCAACGGACCATTATCTAGATGTCGATGTACATGACTGGGCCGGAACAAATAATCCGCCTAAGGGCTTTTTTCGGGTCATTGTTCCGTACAACAAGCCGTAGCAAAACAGCGATGAAACCAAACGAACAGATAGCCCGGCCAACTCCAGTGCGACTGCCGCGGGGTGCGCGACGCTGCGGCCTCACCGGGTGGTCCTCTTTTCACTGGTGGCCGGGGTTGCACCCCCGGCGCGATCACGCCATCCGCACAGGGCTGGTCGACATCCTCTTTATTGGAAAATTTCACCCCCCCCACCTATTTTCGGAAGATAAAACCATGAATGGAACGATCCTGAGCAGGAGAATCGGTCGATGAGCATCCTTAAGTATTTTTCGAGGCACCGGTCGGGCGCTGCCGCCTCCGGCCCAAAACATCAAATCATAGGACTGACCCCTTTGCTGTGCGGTGCTAGGGTAGGGCGAACCCTCCGGGTGAGCCGGGCGGTTGCGTTTGGCTGTCCGAAAAATCCCGGCTCGGCAGGGATGCCTCGCCCTACCCTGCGCCACCCCCCCCACCTATTTTCGGAAGCTAAAACCATGAATGGAACGATCCTGAGCGGGAGAATCGGTCGATGAACATCTTTAAGTACTTTTCGAGGCACCGGTCGGGCGCTGCCGCCTCCGGCCCAAAACATCAAATCATAGGACTGACCCCTTTGCTGTGCAGTGCTAGGGTAGGGCGAACCCTCCGGGTGAGCCGGGCGGTTGGGGCAGGGGAGCTCAATATTCAATATTCAACAATCAATGTCCAAGATTCAAGAGAACAGCCGAAAGCCAGACGGCTCGGGGTAGGGCGAACCCTCCGGGTGAGCCGGGCGGTTGCGTTTGGCTGTCCGGAAAATCCCGGCTCGGCAGGGACGCCTCGCCCTACCTTTCGGCCACCCCCCCACCTATTTTCGGAAGATAAAACTATGAATGGAACGATCCTGAGCGGGAGAATCGGTCGATGAACATCTTTAAGTACTTTTCGAGGCACCGGTCGGGCGCTGCCGCCTCCGGCCCAAAACATCAAATCATAGGACTGACCCCTTTGCTGACCCCTTTGCTGTGCGGTGCTAGGGTAGGGCGAACCCTCCGGGTGAGCCGGGCGGTTGCGTTTGGCTGTCCGGAAAATCCCGGCTCGGCAGGGACGCCTCGCCCTACCTTTCGGCCACCCCCCCACCTATTTTCAGAAGCTAAAACTATGAATGGAACGATCCTGAGCGGGAGAATCGGTCGATGAACATCCTTAAGTATTTTTCGAGGCACCGGTCGGGCGCTGCCGCCTCCAGCCCAAAACATCAAATCATAGGACTGACCCCTTTGCTGGTCTGCGGCCTGGCTTTGACGGGCGCATGGACGGAATCGGCCCGGGCCGAAGCTACCGTGTACTGGCGCAGCGGCGCCGGCGTGTCGAACTGGTGGGATGGCACCAACCCGTGGTATCGGAGCGAAGATACCTGGTGGGTGGATCGTCCGGACAAAGACACCAGCGGCAACTGGGATTCGGTCGGCCCGAATATTGTCCACTTCGATAACACCAGCGACCTGACCATGTCCGTCAACGGCGCCTATTTCCAGATTCACCAGCTGCTTTTCGACAACGGGACGGGGGCCCGGACGATGACGGCCCGGGACAGCGGCGGCATCGACATGAAAACCGGCAGTTCGACGACCAAAATCGAAAACAACGACTCGGATTCGCAGACGTTCAACACGCCGGTGGTTCTGTATACGGGCACGGAGATCAATCCCGTGAGCGGGGACATGACCTTCAACGAGCCCATCTACCTGAAGTCGAACTGGATCAACGTCTATGGCGCCAATCAGAATACGCTGTACCTGAACGGGGTGCTGAACGCGGACAGCGGCAACGGGGGGCTGGCGGTCAAGCAGAACAGCATTGTGGTGTTGACGAACAACAACACCTTTTCGGGGGCGATTTGGGTAGAAAAGGGCACAGTACGGCTGGATGGGCACACCAACGCGATCGGCGCGAGCGGGACCGTGAATGTGGGGACGAATGCGACGCTGGAACTCAACGGCAGTCAGAGCTGGCGTCCGGCGACGCTGAATCTGTACGGGACGGGGACCAATGCCGGGAACGGCGCGTTGCGCAAGACGACCTCCGGTTCTACGCGCTGGCGGGGGAACATCAACCTGGGGGCGGATTCGCGCATCGTGGTGACCGGCGGCGGGTTGCAATTGTATGGGGCGATCACGGCGGCGACTCATACGCTGTACATCACCAACACCGTCACGGTGACGATGCAGAGCGGCTGTACGCTGAGCGGCAGCAAGACAACCGGGGACGGCGCGCTGCACAAAAGCGGCTCAAGCACGTTGTATCTGCGGGCGGCATCAAATCTGACGGGATCCATTTGGCTGCAAAAAGGCGAAATCCGGCAATACACCGACAATGATTCCACGATTCCAACCGGCGGCATTTTCCGGATGTCCGACGGGGTGACGTACCGGTCTGACGGGTCGGCGTCGCGCGAAAACGCCAAGGCGACGCAGATCGACGGGGATGTGGAACTGGGCTACAGCGGCGGCGGGGAACTGACCTTTTCCGGCAACGTGAATCTGACGGGTGGGCAGCGGGAACTGGATACGGTGAATGATGTCGTGATATCGGGTGCGGTCACAAACGGCGGACTCACGAAGGCGGGTTCGGCGACCCTGACGCTGTCGGGGGCCAACACGTATGCGACGGGAACGCTAGTGAGCGCGGGGACGCTGGAGGGGACGACGACGAGTTTGCAGGGGAATATCACGAACAATGCGGCGGTGGTGGTCAACCAGAGCGGCAACGGGACCTATTCCGGGGTGCTGAGCGGTACGGGGACGCTGACGAAGCAAGGGACGGGGACGGTGACGCTGTCGGGCACAAGCGGAATGAGCGGCAACACGACCGTCAGTGCGGGGGCGCTGCTGGTAAGCGGGTCGCTGAGCAGTTCGGCCGTGACGGTGTCGAGCGGCGCGACGCTGGCGGGGGCGGGGACGGTGGGGGCGCTGACGATGGCCAGCGGAGCGACGGTCAGCCCCGGGAATTTGTCGGGCGCAGCGGGAACGCTGGACGTGAGCGGAACGGCAACGCTGGTGGGGACCTACACCTGCGACATTACGGGAACGGGGGGCACGGCGTGCGACCTGATCGACGCCACCGGCGCGGTGTCGGCCAGCGGAGCGCTGACGATCAATTTGGGAACCTCGGCACCGAGCGGATTCAGCCAGTATACTTCCTATACCTGGACGATCATGAGCGGCAGTTCGGCCAATGCGGCGAATATGTCGATTGGCACAAAATGGACCAGCAGCGGTTCGTTTGGGGTGTCGGCCAGTGGGACAACGATTGTGGTGACCCACACGGCGGCGGCGCCGGGCAAACCGACGGTGGTGGCATCGGACGGGACGAGCACGGCACACGTAGCGCTGAGCTGGGGCGACGTGGCGGGTGAGACGGGATACGTGATCTCGCGCAACACGGTGGACACCTATGCCACCGCGACGGCGCTCTACACCAACGCCGCCGGCGCGACGACCTACAGCGACACGGCGGCCGATCCGGGACAGCTCTACTATTACTGGGTGACGGCCACGAATACCGGCGGCAGCACCGTCAGCGACTCGAACAGCGGCTACCGGCGGCTGACGCCCCCAGGCAACGTGGCGGCCACGGACGGGGCCTCGACGGCGAACGTGACGGTGACGTGGGATGCGGCGACGGGGGCAACCAGCTACCACGTCTGGCGCGACACGGATGCGAACCCGGCGGGTGCGACGGGGCTGGGCGCGCAGAGCAGCAGCTTTACGGACACGCCGACGCCGGGGCAGCTGTACTATTACTGGGTGGTGGCATCGAACAGCACTAGCAGTAGCACCAGCGATTGGAGCACGGCGAATGCCGGCTACCGTAAGTTGACCGCACCGGGCAGCGTGGCGGCGACGGAGAACCAGTCCGACAAGGTGACGGTGACGTGGGCCGATGGCTCCGGTGAGACGGGCTACAGCATTTGGCGGCATACGGCGAATGTGTCCGGTTCCGCAAACATTGTCGGCACGGCGGCGGCGAATGCCACGAGCTACGACGATACGACCGGCGATGCGGGCACGACGTACTATTACTGGGTGCGGGCGACGAACAGCACCAGCACGAGTATGAGCGATTTCAGCGCGTCGGACACGGGCCTGAAGACCCTGAGCGAGCCGACGACGGCGGCCTCGGCGATCACCTTCAGCAGCCTGGACACGACATCCTACACGGTGAACTGGGCGCGCGGCAACGGGGACTATGTGCTGGTGGTGGCGAGGCAGGGCAGTGCGCCAACGGCACCGACCGACAGCACGGTCTATACGGCCAATGCGGCGTTCGGCTCGGGCGACACGACGGCGGCGGGCAGCTACGTGGTCTACAAGGGCACGGGTACGTCGGTGCCGGTGACGGCGCTGTCGGCGGGCACGGAATACACGTTCGCGGTATACGAATTCAATGGCGCGGCTACGCCGAATTACCGCACGAGCGACGCGCCCGTGGCCAGCCGCACCACGCTGGTGGCGGAGCCGACGACGCAGGCGTCAGGAATTTCCGTGGGCACGGTGAACGAAGCCTCGTTGGCGAACATTACGTGGACCGATGGCAACGGTGCCAGCCGCCTGGTGGTGGTGAAGGCGGGGGGCGCAGTCGACAGCTTCCCGGTGGACGGGGCGACCTATTCGGCGCACACGACCTTCGGATCCGGCACGGAACTTGGCACGGGCAATTATGTGGTGCATGACGGCAGCGGACCGCTGGCTTCATTGAGCGGGCTGACGCGCGATGTGATTTATCACTTCCGGGTGTTCGAATACAACGGCACGCTGGGAACGACGGCCAACTTCCTGACCGATGCGGCCAGCGGTAATCCGATCAGCCAGACGACCCGGGCGGCTAATCCCAGTTCGCAGCCGGCGAATTTGGCGATATCGGCTCTGAGCAGCAACCAGGTGACCCTGACCTGGACCAAAGGAACAACGGGGACCAACACCCTGGTAGCGATCCGGGCGACCTATGCCCCACAGGACCCAGTGGATTTGAACAGTTATACGGCGGATACCGCTTATGGCAGCGGTTCCGATCTTGGATCGGGAAGTTATGTGGTCTACACCGGCACGGGCGGAAGTGTGACGGTGACCGGATTGGAGCCTGGGAAATACTATGTGGTGGAAGCTACCTCTTTCAACGGCAGTAACGGATCTGAAAACTACCGCGGTACGGACAGCCCGGCTTCTGTGAACTTCTACACGTTGATGCCGGAGCCGACGCAGACGACGGGGATTGAGTTCGGCACATTGGGCTCCACGAGCTATGCGGTATCGTACACGGCCGGCAATGGCTTGAGCCGCCTGGTGGTGGCCAAGGCCGGGAGCGCGGTGGATTGGACGCCAACGGACGGCACCGACTATCCGGGTGAAAACAACACCATTGGGTCGGCCCAGGAGTATGGGACTGGCAACTTCCTCGTGCACCGCGGCACGAGTCCCTTCACGCTTTCGGGGCTGACGGCGGCGACGGACTATCACATCCGCATTTTCGAGTACCAGGGCACGAACGCGACCTTGAACTACAACGTGGCCGGCGCGGCGGGGAATCCGAGCAACCGCTACACGCTCTCGACGGAGCCTTCGGCTCATGCGGCGACGTTCACGGCCACGGCGCTGTCGGATACCCAGATCGATCTGGACTGGGGCGCAGCCACGGGCGAGAGCGGCTTCATTATTGTGCGCAAAGTGGGTTCGGCACCGACGGGTACGCCGGTTGACGGCACCGCCTATGCCCAGGGGAATACCATTGGCGACGGCACGGTGGTTTATGTGAACACAACCGCCGGAGCGGGCTCCACGACCGACAGCTATAGCACATCCGCGGACACCGCCTACACCTACCAGATCTTCCCGTACGCCTATGACGGGACGCCGGCGCATGCCACCTACAACTATCGCACTGCCGCAACCGTGCCTTCCGATGATGCAACGACGGGGGCGTCCGAGCCCAGTACGAGTTCGACGGTGACCTCATTCCTGCCGGCCAGCGGTACCAGCGCAACCCTGATTTGGAACAATGCCGGTTCGGCCAACGGCACGATCATTTTGGTGAAGTCCGGCGGCGCGGTAAGTTCAAATCCGGCCGATTGGACCGGCTATAGCGCGAGCACGGTGTTCGGAAGCGGTGATCAGATCGGCTCAGGCAATTATGTGGTGGTGGCGGCGGCCGGCAAGTCCGGCAGCGTGACGATCACCGGGCTGAGTGCGGGGACAACGTACCACGCGGCGGTGTATCCCTACAACGGCTCCGGGGCGTTTCTGAATTATCGGACGACGTCGCCGGGCACGGCCAGCGTGACGATTCTGCCGGATCCCTCGGCGGCGACGGCGACGACGGACGGCAAAACCCTGATCGACCTGGCCTGGACGAAGCATGCCTCCTATGACGTGATGATCGTCCACAAAACCGGCAGCGCCTCGACTCTGCCGACGCAGGGTACGGCCTATGCCGTGGGCGACAACTGTGGCGGCGGCAAGGTGATTTACAAGGGCGGCGGGGCCGCACTGGAGCATATCGTGGCTTCGGGGACCGCGCATCATTACGCATTCTATTCCTATAGTGGCAACTACTACTCGGCGGGGTTGACGGCCAACGATTCGACGACGTCCTTCGCGACCGACGAGATCGTGGAGACCTTTTCCTATACCAACAGCACGGTCTTGACGGGACTGAATGGCGAAAAAGGTTGGGGCGGGGGGTGGTACGGTGCCCAAATCGGGTTGTTTACCAATGTTTCCGGCAGTTTTGCGACGCAAACAAACTATCCGGCAACGTCCGGCAACAAGGCCTGGGTCTATCCGCCCAACAACTCCAGCGCCAAGGCGTATCGCTATCTGGGGAAGGAATACAAGAGCGGGAAAATCTACTTTGGCTACATGTTGAACTATACGTGGGACGGCACCAACAAGTATGCGGGCCTGTCGCTGGCATGGAGCAACACCGAAGAAAAGGTGTTCTTCGGTGAAATCTATAACGACAACAAGATTCTCGGAATCGCCTACTCGAACAGCAATACGGGGTCGTCCTACACGCTGGATAACGGATCGGGCAAGGACTACATCATTGTAGGGTATTACGACTGGAAAGAGGGGGAAGCCAAGGTCAAGGCTTATGCAGTGGGGAGCCAGGCGGTATCGGCGTCGGAGCCATCGGCCTGGGATGCCACACTGTCTAAGGCCAGCAACGAGGTTGGGTGGGTGAATACGGTCTGGCTGTCGGCCGGCGCGGGGGCCACGGACGGCACGCCAGGCAACACCTATTTCGATGAAGTGCGCATCGCGACAAACTGGGCTGGCATCGTCCAGGTCCTGCCGACGAAGCCGGAGTGGCCGACCAACCAGACCGCGACGGTGGATGGCAACGAAATGGTGCGGTTGGCCTGGACGAAGAATGCGAACAGCGACAACGTCATGATTCTGCACAAAACCACGGCGATCACGACCGACCCGACCGATGGCACGGGCTACAGCACCGGGAACACCATTGACGGGGCGACGGTCATTGCCAAGACCGCCGCCACCGCGCTCGAACATGTGGTGACGCCCGGCACGACCAATTATTACAAGTTCTACTCCTATATTGCCGCCAACTACTACTCGACGGGCATTGTGACCAATGTCACCACGACAGCCTATGGCGCCAATGAGAATGTGAATCCCTTCAGTTATACCAATGCCACTTCGCTTGGGACTTCGACCAAGGGCGGGCAGGGTTTTGGGGCGAACTACTGGGTGATGGACAGCGGCACCTGGACCGCGCAGACGAACACCAGCACGGCGGTGACCGATGACACACCGAAGTTCTTCAATATGGACGGCTATCCAGACATGGCGGGCAATCTGGTGGTAGCTTCCGATCCGGGCAATGGCGGCAGTGCGCTGGCTCAGCGGTCGCTGGACAGTTCCATCAGCACGGGCACGTTCTATGTCGCCTTCATGATGTCCTACCAGTATTACGGCGCCAATAAGTGGGCCGGATTGAGCCTGTTCAACGGCGCGACCGAGAAGGCGTTCTTCGGCAAGGGTGGCGGCGCCAACTGGAGTACCCTGGGCCTCAGCGATGGAACCACCACCTTCTGGTCCGCCTTCGATATGGGGCAGTTCAACTCCGGTAACGGCGATACCGGCAACGTCTATATGGTTCTGGGTAAATACGACTTTAGCAGCAAGGAACTGGCGGCCAAAGCCTATCGCATCCTGGATGGCGCCACCTTCCCTTCCTCCGAGCCGACCTGGGACGTGACCACGACCCTGGGTACTGGCATTGACTCCATCGACCGCATTAAGTTGAATATTGGGTCGAGCGATGGGGGGGCCAGCATCGGCAAGGTGTTCTATGATGAAATTCGCTATGCGACCAACTGGTCGGACCTGCTGGCGGTGACCTGCCCGAGCTGGGCGGGCAGCAACACGCTAAATGCGGCGGAGTGGACAGCGCCCGCCAGCACCTGGCTGGGCGACTCGGAAAATTTCACCTTCCAATCTTATCCGATCAGCCTGGGGCAGAGCGGCGGCATCGAATTTGACTGGGCGCGTGACGGCACATTCGCGACCTATCAGGATCTGCCGTGGCTGCAGAACGCCAACAACAACAGCTATTGGTCGAACCGGATTCAGATGGTTACCGCTGGCGTGATCACCAGCCGCTATGTGGCGGCGGGCAGCGGTTGCGCCGAAGTCCTGACGAACAATCCGGCGCTGACGGTGCAGAATCTGAATCCGCCATTCAATGCTGTGGCGATTCGGGACGCGGTCAACACCAACAGCCAGATCAACCTGACGTGGACCCGGGGGGTTTCGGGTGTGGCGAAGGATACACTCATCATCCGGAGGGGGGGGGCTGCGCCGGCGTCTGGCCCGGTGAACACAACGACCTATAACGCGGGCGATCCCCTGGGCGGCGGCACGGTGATCTATCGCGGGTCCGGCACCAGCTTCAACGACACAGGGCTGGCTCCGAGCACGACCTACACCTACCACTTCTATGCCGAAAACTGGACCTACTATTCGACCTACAACGACCGCGAAGTGGCCAGCGCCTCCACCGTGGCTGGCGCAAAAGACATCGTGATTGACGGGAATCCGGTCGACTGGGTCGGCACACCGTCGGCGGTACTCAACAGTTCGGCCAGTACGCTTCAGGAATACATCTGGACGGACAAGACGGGCGAGATGCGCACCGACCAGACGTCTTACTCCAATGCCGATATCGCCGAGTTCCGCGTCTATGCGGATACGGATTGGGTCTACTTCCTGATCGAAATGGGCAACATCACCGATGTGACCAATCTCCATATGGCCATTGGCATGGATACCCGAACCAATACCGCCAGCACGACCATGAACTGGCTGGGCGATGACGGCGCAACCTTTATCGGCGACCAGTATTTTGATGGCGGCGCGGCCCATTTCCCGGAGAATCAGCTCGGCATTCACTATGTCACCGCCGAAGGCGGCCTGCGGATTGAACAGTATGTGCAGGACGGGACAGCATGGTTTGCCCCACTCACCGGCGGCAACACGAATGTGGCCGCCAGCACAACTCATAATGCCATCGAACTCCGGGTGGCCCGCGCCGACCTCAATCTCAGCGGAGCCAAGACCGCCCGCTTTACCCTGGCATCCTTCCTGAACACCGGCGTCTGGAACAATGATGGCGATGGAACGGTCCATATTGCAGACAACACGGCGAATGCGATGGACTCAGTCTCTATTCCACCGTGGGGGAATCCGGATAACAACGCGGACATGTCGGCCTGGTTGGAAGATATCAGCGATGCGGATATCGACTTCTGGGTGGATGTCCAATTTGCAGCAGGGGGGCTGTCGGACAACGTCAGGCCGACGATGCCGGTGCTGGTGACGCCGACGAACACCGCGGCGGTGACGGCCAGCCCGAACCTGAGTTGGGAAAAGTCGACGGATTCAGACGGACAGATCACAGGGTATCTGCTGGAGATCAGCACCAATGAGCAGTTCAACGGAGTGGCGGGCACCGAGAACGGGCCGGTCGCCCTGCGGGTGCACCTGGATGCGTCCACGACAAACTACACGTTCACGACCTCGGCCGACAAATATTGGTGGCGGGTGCGCGCGCGCGATACGGCCGGAGAGTTGTCCGCCGCGACCACCCGCTGGTTCCAAGTAGTGGGCAAGCTGGATACCGAGGGGCCGCGGCCGACGCTGCTCTACATCGGCACCAACGTGGCCGGCTACCTAGCCGGGGACACGAACATCCTGAACCACATTGCAAAATACGGTCCCATCCAGAGCGTGCTGGATAGCGAAATCAGTGATACCAACAACGTGTTTGGATTTGTGCTGCGCTGGGAAGACCCCAGTGGGGTGTACGCCACGAACCGCAATTGGGACACGGGCGGATTTGCCTACAACATCATCGATACCGACGGACGTGTGACACCCAACTGGGACCTGGTAGAAATCGATACTGTTCATAACACCACAAACGAGTTGTGGAGTGTGGACAAGCCCTTCTATGCCACCAACACGCTGGCGACCGGCAATTCGGATGCCGTCATGACCAACTATGTCCAAGCGGCCTTCAGCGTGACCAACTACGATCCGACCATTGAGTACTATCTGACGGTCAGCGCCGAAGATGCCTACACCGATGGCGGAAGCTGGTGGGCCTACGGGTCATGGCCCAGTTTCACTAATTCAGCTGTCTCGATCCCGTATTACAGTGGGTGGTGCGCGGATGGACCGAACACGGCACGCAACATCACGACCAATTACCTCATCCGCATTCAGGTGGCCGATGACGACATTGTGCCGCCGTCGCCCAGCCAGGCGCTGGGGTGGGAGAATGACGGCACGAATGCCATGCTGGTAGTGTCCAATGCGGCGGGCCGACTGGATTACGTGGAAGGCGAAGGCCAGGACGTGCTCTACCAGATCACCGATGGTGCCTTGATCGGTGAGCCGCTTTCGTTCAGCTTCAACGCCTATGACTCGTATTACATGGGCGTGGCCCTCGGCACGAGCGCGACCTACCAAGATCAAGGTCGCACCTTGACCAATACCGCCTTCGTGGCGGCCTATTGGCAGACTAACTGGGCCAACTATGATGTGACGCGGAGCTTGGTGGCCGACACGACCTCCGACGACACGATGCTGACCTGGCATTGGCCCAGTATCACCACCCAGGACGTCACCAAGCTGTGGGGGCCCACCAGCCTGGACGGCGAGTTGGGTGTCACAAATCTGATTCAGCTCGATCTCTTTGACCTCGATAACGACCGCGATGGCGACCAGGCCAGTGCGCGCCATAACTTTGGCCGCATCGTCCTCGTGGACGACGATGCCGTCGATCCGGTTGTCGATGAGCAAACGCTTTCGGTGACCGGCACCGGTTTGGCGCGCGAATACGTGCTGTCCAACCTGATCAACTGGGATTTTCTCGACGGCACAAATTCTCTGACATCCACCAATGTGGCCAGCGACATGACGGCCAGCGCTATTTCTCACGGTGGTGTGGGCGGAACCATCAATCTGCGGGAGGCCTCGGGGGTGCCGGAGCCCATGGCGCTCTACAGTGGTGCCCCGTACTACGACACGAATAACTATCGTTACTTGCAGTTCACGTTGGAGCCGACCACGACCACCAAGACCTTCAAGGCCAGCAGCATCAGTTTTGATAGCCGGGTCACCAGCTTGAACGGGCCCGACACCATTGAGCTGTGGGGAACCATGCCGGGGGGAGCTGAAGAATTGTGGGGGTCAACGACCATTGACCTCTCTGATTCAGAAAATCCGGTGGGAACGAACTGGAATGGCTATTCCATGGGTGTGACCATGTCGGTGGCTTCGACGGGAACCGTCACGTTCAAGCTGCTGGCCCGTGTGGCAGACACGAACCATCTGGTTGCCAATGCCAATGCCAACTGGTACATCGATAACCTGATCGTGTCGGGGTATGTCCTCGGTGAAGCGGGCGGCGCGCAGATCACGGACTATGACCTGGCGCATGGGACAGTGCAGTTCAATCTGCAGGCCTCCGACGTCTACAGCGGGATCGACGGCATGGTCGGCGCCACCGGCCGTGCTCCGCGGGTGGACTTCTGGAAAGATACAGCCGGTTATGATGTGCTGCCGGTCACCAACGCATTCATCACGAACGGGTGGTCAGCCGCAACAAATACCCTGCTGGACCTCTGGGGTACTGCGCCCGCGGCAGACAAAAAGCAAATTGCGCTGGGGGCGGGCGGGGCGTCGCTGACCTACTATGCACGCTTCACCGCGACGGACGCCGACGTGGACCGCAACGGCGACTGGCGCTCGGTGGCCTATATGACGACGAATACGGTTTACGATGACGATAGCAGCCGGCCGACACGCGGCTACCTGTTCGGCGGACCGCTGGGTGTCTTTGTGGACGGTGTTCTCACCAAGGCGGTGTCCAGCGGCAATAATCGCGAGTATCGCATCAACGATGAGCAACTGCAGACGGCGTCGGCCACCTCCATCGCCGTCAAAGTCAACCTCTACGACTATAGCGGCTGGACCGTGCCAACACTGTCTTTCTCCAATGCCACCGCTGGCGTGATGTCCACCAATCCGTGGTTGACGGCGGTGCATACCGACAGCGTGGATACGACCAACCAGCCCGAGGCCGCAATGGAATGGCAATTTGCCCGGGCACAGGCCAATACCCTGTTCGATTCCTACGAAAGCGTGGTGAGCGAATTCAGCATTGTCTCGGTCTGGGACAAGGATGATGACCGTCAGGATATCGGAGGGAATAATATCGACAATCTGGAACTCGCCGATGCCCGGATCGGATACCTGACGTTCATCGACAACGATGTAGGCGCGCCCAATGTGCAGAGCAGCTACAGCACGACACGCACCAACTGGAACATCCCGACGGTTTATCTGGGTTTGCCGGGCGATCCGGCGGCCAGCAACACGCTGATCAACGGCGCGGCCGTGCTGGATTCCAACGTGGGCACCGTTGCCTTGGCCGACCTGACCAACCGGGTCTATGACAGTCAGTTGGCCAAGGTGTCGACCGCCGCACCGCTGAGCGTCGTGCTGCCGATCTTCGACACGGGCGGCGGCGGCGGCGGGCGCACCATCAAGGGCGTGCAGCGCGGCACGGCCCTGACGGAGGTCTCGCCCAACGGCGGCTATGACATCACCAACTCGTCGATTTCCATCGGCTCCGTGGCGGCCAACAATGCCACCAACTACCGTGCCGACCTGAGTTCGGCACTGCCGCTGACCCGCATCGCCGCGCAGTTCCCGACCAGCACGTGGGCGTTTACCTCGTTCTCCTATGCGCAAGTAGGCACGTGGCTGCCGGGCACCAATCCGGTTGACCATGTCATGACTGCGAATATCTATGATGCCGATGACAACCGCCCTGAAGATCAGATGGCGAGTCAAGGCGTGGCTCTGGGCACGCTGCGCGTATTGGATAACGACACGGTGGCCCCGATCGCGCCGACCAATGTGAAGGTGAATGGGCAGGCGCTGGCCGGGCCGCTGACGCGTGAGACCGCGGCGTGGACGAACGACCCGGAATTCGTCGTTAGCTTCAAACCCGCCGTGGATGGCGACCCGACCGGAACCGATCTGGAAAAAACCGGAATCGGTGAACACCGCATCGCCACGGACAAATCGGACATTGGCCCCGACACCGGCACCCCGCTGGCGGTTCCAGCCGAAAGTTCGCTGGCCAATTACGGATTCGAAAACGGCGCAACCAATTGGACGCTGACCGGCGCGGAAATCTCGACCGAACAGGCCTATGAGGGGACGCATTCGGTGAAGATGACGGGATCCACCGCGGTCCAGACCGTGGCATTGGTCAACACCAACGGCTACGTGCCACGGGTGACGGTCGTGGGGGCCCAATACATGGGCGCGACGGATGGCACCCTGACCATCGACGGTCTGGACACCAACGACGGGGTGGTGGCGGGGCAGACGTTCGATGTGGTGATCACCGGTGCGGCCGGCCAGTGGACGACAGAGTCTTCCGCGGCGACCTCACTGGATAGCTCGGTAGACCAGATTCGGGTGACGCTGACCTCCGGCGCCGCTACCTACTGGGACGACATTCAGGTGCAGATCGAACTGCTGGATGGTGGATCGCCGGTGGATGACGTGACCAGCCTCTTTACCGCCACCGAGCAGGGGCTCGTCACCAACTATCTCTTTGCGGTGGACCGCGACAATAACCGGCCCGGCGACCGCATGGCCAGCAGCGCGCCGGCAGACCCGGATATCCCGGCATTCGGCACCGCCTATGACATCACGCCGCCGACGCCGGTTCCCGATATCCTGGCCTCGACCGATGATGTGGGCGATCCGACCACCCAGTTCGATATTTTGTGGGATCCCAACAAACTGAACTACGAAGTCGGACCGGACAATCCGGCGGATACCAACCATCCCACGAAGATATCGGCCGATCGTGACCTGCTGTCGCCATGGCGCACCTATAAGATCTATTACGGCACCTTCAATCCCCTCGATGTGCCGGGCGGCGATGCGGGGCCCGGCAGTGGCGATGCCTATATCTACACGAACTACATTACAACCGGCGATTATCTGAGCTGGTCGAATGTGATCTCCTCATCGACGATCGCCGACCCATCGGGGTCGAGCACGAATTATCTGGCCCTGACGAATCTCAACCAGAGTGCCATTCGTCTGTACGATCTGGACTTTGACCAAGACTATGCCGTGATCGTGGTTGGTGTGGACAAGGCCGGCAACGAAGGGTCGGCTTCGCCCTCCAGTTGGGCGACCAACAATACCATCAAGTTCTCGGTCACCCAGGGCACCCTGCGCGCGTTTGCCCAGGCACCGAGTTTCCCAGCCGAGGGCGGCACGACTAATTTTACCCCCTGGACGGCTCCCAACCAAAAGGCGGCGACCTTGCATTGGATTGCCGCAGGCCCGACCAATGCCCAGGGCAACTATACCCAGGTAACCAAGGACTACGACCTGATTCATTATACCGCCGGCTCGTTCCAGGAATCCGCCAACTGGACGTGGACCAAATCTGGCACCGTGCGTACCAATTGGTTTGTCGAAACGAATGCCTTTAACCTGCCTCGCGGAACGCTCCAATTCTATCGGGCGAGCTACAAGGACCGCTGGCGCCGAACCAATGTGGTCTCGGGCCTGAAGCAGCGCCCGCTGGCGAGCGAGGAAGTCTATGCCTTGCACAATGTGATCCTCTCGGAAGGCGTTAACTACGTGGGGCTGCACGGGCAGCCGTATACCAATACCTTTGCCGGGGTGTTTGGCGCCGATACCAATATCTGGCCGGCGGGGCCGAGCGCCGCCGCCGGTGCCACCCGGATCGAATTCTTTGTGGCCGGCACCAATCCCGTGGCGTCGGACACATACTTCTTTGGTTCAGATGCCAATTGGTACAAAGACAGTCCGCTGACAAAAGTGACAACAAACCTCCAGGCCACAAACTTCTTTACCCGAGGATTCTCGATTACCCTACCAACCAATCTGACGGGGCGGGGGTATGCCACAACAACCGCGTGGGATTTTGACCAGGAAACCAATGTGGCGGCGCTGGTGTGGCATCCCATCCTGCAAGTGCCGACCAATGGGGTGATGACGCACACCATCGCCTGCGGTGACTATGACCGGGATGCGGGTATCGATATCCCCGCATACACAGTTGTGGCGCTGAATCTGCCGGTTTCCGCACACCCGAGCCAGCTCAACTTCCCTACAAATTTTGTCCGCGGTCCACGGAATACTGCGGATAAAATCTATACGTGGGCTACCGAACAGAAAGCGGTCAGATCGGGTTACATATATTGCAATGCCAGCAACGATTGGTACTTCAGCGTTGGCGGGGGAACGACCCCCGTGCCCGCCGGATATTTCAAACCCAACGATGTTATTGTGATCGTGTCGCGAAATGGCGGTGTGGGCAACACGTGGCAATGGTCCTACCACCCGACCAACTTCTATAATCTCCCCACCCGTTGGATGGGCGAATAAGCGGTCTGGTTTGTTAGGCAGGGGGAGGCGCAAAGCGCGTTGGAGGGCGGTGGCTTGACACCGCTTTGGAGCGATTGTAGATGCGCCCGTTGGGCGCGTTGGATCGCAGAACTGCGCTCAACGCGCGCAGCTACAGGGAGCGGGGAGATGGGCGGCGGTTAGAATGCGCAAGATCAGCGCCACTTGCGCAACAGGTCGTCGAAGACCCCCCGGGCAGCGGGGCGGGCATCCGCGGATGCTGCCCCATAGGGCGGCGGGCTGACCCGGACGTCGGAGTCGGGAATGTGCCATTCGCCGCCGGCCTGTGCCCGGCGTCGCGCCTGGGTGGCTTCCCTGGTGGCCATCCGCGCTTCCGCGCCGGCGGCCTGATGGACAAAAAATGCGATCAGCAGAAGTGAAAAATGGATGCCCCCCCCATGCAGCAGGGGCCACAGCGCCAGGGCGCCGAAGACCCAAGCGATGCCCCGCCCAACCTTGGCGGCGAGTTGGGTGGCGGCCAGCCGCCCCAGCCGGGGAACCAGCGCCGCCCGGAAGACACGCCCGCCATCCATGGGAAACGAGGGGATCAGGTTGAAGATGGCCAGAATGATATTGATGCGGCCCAACTGATGGATCATGAAGGCCAAGGGGGGGGTGAGCGGCAGCAGCAGAGGGGCGGCCCAGAGCCCGGCCAAGCCGAGAATGAAACTGACCGCCGGGCCGGCCAGCGCCGTTTGAATTTCATCGACGGGTCGCCGGGGCATCTGACTTAACCGGGCCATGCCGCCGATCGGCAGCAGCAGAATTTCCAGAATATGCGACCCCTTGGTGCGGGCAACCAGGGAATGACCGACTTCGTGCAAGACCACACTGCCGAAAAGGCCGACCGCACCCAAAATGCCGTAGAACAGGCCAGCCAGACCTGCCACGGGCGCGAAGGACAACGCAAACAGCGGCAGAAAAATCAACAGGGTGATGTGGACCCGGACGGGGATGCCGAAGATGCGTCCGATGGAATAGGAGTGGTTCATGGGGAGCTGGGAGGGGGGGGGCGCTGGGCGCGTTATCTCGAAAGATCGTGCGAATAATCAGATTCAGGCCAGCAGGTCCGTCTGGTGGCTTGTGACGGAAGGCTGATGGCTGAACCCTGATTTCGGGGCATCGTCAATTATGTCTTTTTAGGTGCGTCGTCGCTTTTACGAGGCACTTCCTTGCCCGAGGGCTTGGCCCCATGTTCGTCATGTTTGGCCAGCACGGCATCGCGTATTTTAGCGAGCAGTTCCGGGTCATTGCGCAGATTTTCACGGGCAGCGTCGCGGCCCTGGCCAAGCTGTTGGCCTTCATAGGAGAGCCACGTGCCGCGCTTGTCCAGCAGGCCAAAGTTGTTGGCCGCGTCAATAATGGCGCCTTCCCGGGAGATGCCCTCCGAATAGAGAATGTCAAATTCCGCTTCAGTGAAGGGGGGGGCCACCTTGTTCTTCACCACCTTCACCCGCGTGCGGTTGCCCACGAATTTTCCGTCACCCCCCTTGATTCCGGCGATGCGGCGAATGTCCAGACGGACAGACGAATAGAACTTGAGCGCCCGGCCGCCCGGGGTGGTCTCGGGATTGCCGAACATCACGCCGATTTTTTCGCGAATCTGGTTGGTAAAGATGCAGCAGGTCTTGGACTTGTCGATGATGCCGGTCATTTTGCGCATGGCTTGGCTCATCAGACGCGCTTGCAGGCCCACATGCGAATCGCCGATTTGCCCCTCCAGTTCAGCGCGGGGCGCCAGCGCGGCGACAGAATCGATCACAATGATGTCGAGGGAATTGGAGCGGATGAGCTGGTCCGCGATATGCAGCGCTTCTTCGCCTGAATCGGGCTGTGAGACCAGCAGGTTATCAATATCAACACCGATTTTGCGGGAATAGCCGGGATCCAGGGCGTGCTCAGTGTCAATGAAGGCGCACATGCCGCCGGTCTTCTGCGCTTCGGCAATAATATGCAGCACCAGGGTCGTCTTGCCCGACGATTCGGGGCCGAAGACTTCAACGACGCGCCCCCGGGGGACGCCGCCAATGCCCAGGGCGATATCCAGCGTGAGCGCGCTGGTGGAAATCGACGGAATCTTGGTAATCGCGCCTTCGTTGCCCAGGCGCATGATCGCGCCGTCGCCAAATTCCTTCTGGATTTGCGCCAGCACAGCGCTCAAGGCGGGGGGCAGGTGGCTGGTGGAATCCTTTTTCGTTGCGGCGGGTGTTTTGGCGGCCATGGCGGTTCTCCTATTCTTGAACAATCGTTCAGCAACCTATCAGCGGGCAGCGAACGTGTCAACCGCAGATTATGCACACAACACCCGCGCGGATTCAATGCTGGAGATAAGAACCCATCTCCAGCCCATTTCTAAATCTCCAGAGCCACCGCCATGTGGCCTGCTGTCAGCCAGCGTGAGTCCAGTCGTGGTCGCGACGACGTTTGCGCTCTACTTCGGTCAGGAAGAATTTGCGCAGGCGCACAGCGTCGGGGGTGGCCTCGACGAGTTCGTCATCGTTGATGTATTCAAGGGCTTCCTCGAGGGACAGGCGCACGGCGGGGGCGACAGCCAATTTGCGGTCGGAGCCGGACGCGCGCATGTTGGTGAGTTTTTTGCCGCGCTGGACATTGACGACGAGGTCGCTGTCCTTGCTGTGTTCGCCGACAATCTGGCCTTCGTAACAGGTGTCGCCGGGATCGATGAAGAAAAAACCACGGTTCTGAAGGCCGTCGAGGGCATAGGCGGCGGCCCTTCCGTTGTCCATGCTCAGGAGAACACCGTTGAGGCGTTGGGACAGATTGTTGCGCATGGGATCATAGCGCAGAAATCGGTGGTGAAAAATGGCTTCGCCGCTGGTGGCGGTGACGATCTTGGTGCGCAGGCCAATAAGCCCGCGGGTGGGGATGGTGAATTCCATGGTGGTACGGCCTCCGGCCGTGTGCATCCGGTCCATGACACCCTGGCGACGCCCGACATTCTCGATGACGGGTCCGGTGCATTCGTCGGGTACATCAACCAGGAGAGTTTCGACGGGCTCATGACGAACACCGGTGATGATTCTAATAATGACACGCGGACGGGAGATGGTCAGCTCATAGCCTTCGCGGCGCATGGTTTCCACCAAGACGGCGAGGTGCAATACCCCACGGCCACTGACCTTGAAGGAGCCTTCGCCGACTTCCTCGAAGGTGAGGGCGACATCCTTCTGAGATTCGCGGTAAAGTCGTTCGCGGATGTGGCGAGAAGTGAGATATTTCCCAGAGGAGCCGAAGCCGGGGGAATCGTTGATGCGAAAGACCATCGAGAGCGTGGGAGCGTCAAGGGCGATGGGGGCAAGCGGATCGGGAAAATCAATGGCCGTGAGCGTGTCGCCGATATCCACATCTTCAATGCCGTGGACTGCGCAGAGTTCGCCGCATTCGACTTGGTCGGTCTTTTTCTGGCCAAGTCCCTCAAAAATGTGCAATGCGCGAATCTTGCAGGGCAGGATCGAGCGGTCGCACTTGACAAGGGCCAGCGGCTGAGAGGCGTCGAGAACGCCGCGGCGCACGCGGCCAATGCCGATGCGGCCAGTATAATCGGAGTAGTCCAGGCTGGTGATCTGCATCTGCACCGGGCCGGTGTCGAGCTTCGGGGCCGGGATGAAGTCGAGGAGGGTATCCAGGAGGGGGAGGATGGAGTCGCGTGGGTCTTGTTCGAGATCGCGGACCGCCCAGCCATCGCGGCCGGCGGCGTAGAGGATCGGGAAGTCGAGCTGATCATGAGAAGCACCAAGTTCGACGAAGAGGTCAAAGATTTCGTTGAGGACCGAGTCGTGGCGTTCAGCCGGCTTGTCGATTTTGTTGAGGACAACGATTGGCTTGAGGCCGAGTTGAAGGGCTTTATCGAGGACAAAGCGGGTCTGGGGCATGGGGCCTTCGGCGGCATCCACCAGCAAGAGGACGCCATCAGCCATGTTGAGGACGCGTTCGACTTGCCCGCCGAAGTCGGCATGGCCGGGGGTATCGATAATGTTGATTTTGACGCCCCGGTAAAGGACCGACACATTTTTGGAAAGAATGGTGATGCCGCGTTCGCGCTCAAGGTCATTGCTGTCGAGGAGGCAGTCTTGGGTGGCTTCGTCGCCCTCCGCGATGTGGAGTTGACGCAGAATGGCATCGACCAGCGTGGTTTTGCCGTGGTCGACGTGGGCGATGATGGCGATATTTCGAAGATGGGAGACGGTATTCATGAGTGGCAATTCGGAGAGATGGTGAAAAACGGGCGAGGGGTGGGGGCCTGAAACAGGGCACTAGAACGTGGGGAGGCGTCGCTTGGCGCGACAAGGGGCAGGGGCCGCGTTGCGCATCAAGCGCGATAGCGGTCCAGGGCGTCATGAAAGACGTCGCAAGGGAATGTAATAACGGTCTGCATGTTTCGGTGGCGGAACTCTACGGCAATTGGGGAAAATAGCAATGGAATAGTTTTACCAGAATGCGCCGTGAACGCGCTGGACGCAGGGGAGGGGGGGGGCGGTCAGGGGAGCACTCGATATTGCCGGAACGTACGGATCGGGCCGCTTATGGGTTGAATCTGATAGATGCCCACCTCGAAGATTCGACCGCGCCACTCGTCGTTGTCCACCATGTTGAGGGGCAACCCTTCCACAATAATCGGGGTCTCCTCAAAAGTCTTTGTGTCCCGAGCGCGCCTGGGGATAACGCCGCCTTTTTCATACGTGAAGGGCAGGCATCGCCAATTGCCATCCTCCTCCATTTGCAGCAGCTTGAGGTTTCGTATCCTGGCTGCGCCCTGACTCCTCAAGGCCTCTTCTTTCAGTTTGATCTCATCGAGATGCTTCTGGTGTTCTTCGGCCTCGAGGCGGACAGCGTCTTGCTGGCGCTGTTCCCATTCCTGTTGGGCCTGCTGGGTAAAGTACCAATAGGTGACGGCCATGACCGGATCGTAGTTGTACCGTTGGCGAAGAACTTCTGCCAATTCATGGAAGTAGAGCTTGGTGACCCCCCGGTCGTGCATGTAGGAAAGACCATCCGGCTCTACCCGCATCACAAAAACATTGGTGAGGATGGTGCCGTCGGCCAGGATCAGGTCTTCAAAATACGCGTGGGTCGTAGTGGCCAGCGCGAGCAACGCCATGCAAATGAATTTTTTCACAGCGCCATCATAGGGGTGTCGGGTTGGCATCGCCAAGAATAAATGCGAGTGGAACTAGGCAACCCGCACATTCGCGACAGCTTAAAATGCGGTCAAAAAATTGGCCGCGCCTTTTAGGGGCGCGGCCATTGTGATGGGCTATTTGCGATCAGCCGGCGATGGTTTTCAGGTCATCGTCAGCAGTCGTGATGGGGGTCAGGCCGAACTGTTCGACCAGGACATTGAGCACCGTGGGCGAGACAAACGCGGGAAGCGTGGGCCCGATACGGATGTTCTTGATGCCGAGGGCGAGGAGCGTCAGCAAGATGCACACCGCCTTCTGCTCGTACCAGGAGAGGATCAGCGAGAGGGGCAGGTCATTGACGCCGCACTCGAAGACCTTGGCCAGGGTGAGGGCAACCTGAATGGCGGAGTAGGCGTCGTTGCACTGGCCCATGTCCAGCAGGCGCGGAATGCCGCCGATGTCGCCGAGCTGGTCTTGCAGGTGGTTGAAGCGGAATTTGCCGCAGGCCAGCGTCAGCACGAGGGAATCCTTGGGCGTCTTCTCGACGAACTGGGTGTAGTAGTCGCGACCGAGCTTGGCACCATCACAGCCACCGACCAGGTAGATGTGCTTGATGGCACCGGATTTGACGGCGTCCACCACTTTGTCGGCGACGGACATCACCGCGTTATGGCCGAAGCCGGTCATCAGCTCATACGCGCCAGCCGTTTCTTCCGTCCAGCCGCCGAGATCGATGGCCTGTTGGATGATGGTGGAGAAGTCCTTATGACCAGTATCATCCGCAGCGATGTGCTGGACACCGGGCCACCCGACTTCAGCCGTGGTGGCGAGGTGCTGGATATAGGAGGGGCGCGGCGGCATGATGCAGTTGGTGGTGTAGAGGACCACGCCGGGCAGGTTGGCAAATTCCTTCTGTTGGTTCTGCCAGGCGGTCCCGAAGTGCCCCTTGAGGTGCGGGTACTTCTTCAGGCCGGGATAGGCGAGCGCGGGCAGCATTTCACCGTGGGTGTAGATGTTTACGCCTTTGCCTTCGGACTGTTCAAGCAGCATCTTGAGATCGAGCAAATCGTGGCCGGTGATAATGATGAAGGGGCCCTTGTGTTGCGTGAGCGAGACGCGTGTCGGTTCAGGATGGCCATAGGCACCGGTATTGGCGGCGTCGAGCAGCTCCATGCAGGCGAGATTGATCAGGCCGAATTCCATGATCAGCTCGAGCCATTCCTCGACGGTATGCTCATCGCCGAGGGCCTTCATGCCCTTCTGGAACCAGGCGGAGACCTTGGGGTCGGTCTTGCCCAGGACGCGGGCGTGGGCGGCATAGGCCGCCATGCCGCGCATCCCAAAGAGCAGGGTTGAACGCAGAGAGACGACATCGGTGTCGCCGTGGAAAAGGTCTTCTGGGCGGTATGTGTTGGCCCCGCCGGCGGCCACAGCCGCCTGCAGAATACGGTCGCGCATCGCGGCATTGTCCTGGGGGTCAAAGTTGACGTTGGTGATCGTCATAAACAGCGCATCCATGAACAGCGCCTCGAACGTGGGGTTGGCGGGCTGGCCATCAATGGCGCGGGCGAGAGTAATCAGTGCCGCACTGATTTCATCCTGTAAGTTCGAGACTTCGGGGGGCTTGCCACAGACGCCGGTGCGGGTGCAGCCGGTGCCGCCTGCGGCTTGCTCGCATTGGAAACAAAACATTTCGCTCATGGGGAATTCTCCTTGTGGGGGTTGTTATTTTAAAGAGGTCAGGTGTCAGGGGTCAGACGGAGTGGTCGCCGGTCCTGGTGGGGCCGGCTGCTGCCTGTATAGTTCCGCGCCTAGCAGGCGCATCTGTAATTGGCCATGATTTCATTTCGTTCGGACTCCTGAATTCTCAATTCTGTATGCTGTTTGCTCATTCCTCAAGCAGAGAACCGTCGGTGCTGACGGTGACGATTTGCCATGGTATCATTTTGCCGCTGGCTTGCAATGCGCGCTTGGCGGCATCGGCGATGCCGCCGCAGCAGGGGACTTCCATGCGCAGGACGGTGAGGCTCTTGATGTCGTTCGCCTGCAGGATGGCGGTGAGTTTTTCCGCGTAGTCGCCTTCGTCGAGTTTGGGGCAGCCGATGAGAGTGACCTTGTTTCGCATGAATGTGTTATGGATGTCGGCATAGGCGAAGGCGGTGCAGTCGGCGGCCACCAACAGCGCGGCATTCTTCAGATAAGGGGCGCCCGGATTGACCAGTTTGATCTGGACCGGCCAGGTCGTCAGCTCCGAAACCGGTCGACCGGCCGGTGTGGAGTCAGCCGCTTCCGGGGTCGATTTGCGCTCAATCGTCTTGGCCATCTGGCCGGGGCAGCCGCAGGGCAGGGGCGGTTTTGGAGAGGCTTCGGCCGCCGTCTTCTGTTCGGCCATGCGTGCCTGGACTGCCGCTTCGTCGTACTCGGCGGCTTCGCGCTCGATCATCTGGATGGCATCAGTGGGGCAGGCGGGCAGGCAGTCGCCAAGCCCGTCGCAGTAGCTGTCGGACACGAGTTTGGCCTTGCCGTTCACCAGTTGGATGGCGCCTTCGTGGCAGGCGCTGACGCACAGGCCACAGCCGTTGCAGAGGTCTTCGTCGATGGAAATAATTTTACGTATCATGCGGGGACCAGTTGGGTTTTGTCTAACGATCTCGCCAAACTTGCGAGCGTGGTGTGTTTCATGGTTGTGTGGAGCCGTCCATTTTCCTGTTCGATGAGGCGGCCGATGCTGCAAGCGCGCCCGCCACAAATTTTGGGATCGAGCAGGCAACGGTGAGGGTGCAGCGGGGGGCCGCCGGCGGCCTCGTAGATATCGAGCAAGGTGATCTGCTGGGCCGGGCGGGCGAGGCGGATGCCGCCATGCCGTCCACGTGCGGTCTCAAGCAGGCCGCCACGCACGAGCCGTTGGACAATCTTGGCCAGATGATGAGCAGAAAATCCTAGCTCTTGAGCGAGTTGCGGAGATGGGCGATAGACACCGTCATCCTCCGCAATCCACAGACACGTGTGGAGCGCAATGGATAGCGATTCAGGAATTTGAAGTATACCGATCATGGGTGGTTTCTAAACAGGTATTACAATACCAGATATAGGCTCACCCGCAACTATTTTTAGAAAAATAGGAACGCGGGGGGGGCGCGCTAATAGTGCAGGCTAGAGGGTCAGCCACTCGGACTGGCGGATCTCACCATTAATGCCGACGATGATCTCCTTGACGGGAACCTTGCGGGTGGCGGATTCCATGGCGCGGCGCGCGAGGGCGGACAGCCCGCGGCAGCAGGGCACTTCCATGATCATGACGGTTAGGGTGTTGATGTTGGCGTCGTCGAACCACGCGCGGATTTTATCGACGTAGACCTCCTGGTTGCTGTCGAGCTTCGGGCAGGCGATGGCGATGGCTTTGTCCTGGAGGTGGTCGGTGTGGTAGCCGCCGAGGGCATAGGCTACGCAGTCGGCCGTTAGCACGACGTCGGCCCCCTTGAAATAGGGCGCCAGGGGCGAAATCAGGTGGAGTTGGACTGGCCACTGGCGCAATTGGGATGGTGCCGAGCCCGGGGCAACCGGTTCGGCGGCGGCTTGGGGTGTGCGCAAATCCATCATCTTTGATCCGGGGCAACCTTGGAAGTTCATG
The DNA here is from genome assembly GCA_028681135.1 of Kiritimatiellia bacterium. GTDB lineage: Bacteria > Verrucomicrobiota > Kiritimatiellia > CAIQIC01 > Lenti-01 > JAAZFE01. The sequence goes on from JAQUJC010000006.1 coordinate 28,969, forward strand.
CGTGTTCCTCTCTTTTCATGCTCGTTTTTACAGGGATGTTGGCTGGAGTCCGGCGGTCAGGACGCGTCCTGCGGCGGGGGGATGCCCCAGCGGGTTTCCAGTTTCGCCACGAATTGCTCCAGTTGTTGGGGCAAGCCGCCGAAGTGGCGGTCCACCTCGGCAAATTGCGCATACATCTGGCCCACCTGAGCATCCAGCAATAGGCGGTCCATCCAGGGATAGAGAATCTCGTCTTCCTTGCGGATGTGGTCCCGGAGCAGGTCGGCATAGGCCAGCAAGTGTTTTCCGGCGGCGGTGGCATCCCGCTGCTCGACCGCGGCGACGATGGCGCGTACGTGTCCGCGGGCAGTCTCGTGATCGGTCCGCATGGCCTTGAGGATGTCCATGTCCGGCGAGAAATAGCCGAAGAGGATGTCTTCTTCCTTGGCGTGGTGGAACTGGTCGGCATAGGAACGGATGAACTCCACGCCGTTGAGAACGAGTTGGTGGCCCTCGGCGGTAGCCAGATCGGCGCGCTCGACCACGTGCGGGATCAGGGCCGCCCAGCGCAAGATCCAGCGGTGCTCGGTCATCAGCTTGCGAATAGGCGGCGAGGTGCCGGCCTGGCCTGTCGCAAAAGGACGCCGTTTCCGCAGGGGAACGGGCGCGGTGCGGCCGGGCTCCACTACCCGTGCGATGCGTTCCATCATGTCCCGCTCAGCTTCCGGTTCGAGGTGGTGAATGTCGACGATATCCTTGAGCAGGCAGGTGCCCACGCTGCAATCCACGCAGCCAATCTGGAAATCCCCCAGAATGACACCGATGGGCGGGTGCGCCGCAATGACGTCCTTGATGGGGTGGTCCAGCGACATTTCGAAAGATGTGGACATGCTCCGGTTCTCCAATTAAGACAATGATGTCTTATATTAGCCCGCGCGGGGCCATGTCGCAACTGGAATTCCAAAAAAAACGATGGGCGGCCGCTGGCCGAGGGGGCGCTGCGGGGTCATGATTGACGTGATGGGGGCATCTGCTATTTTGGGAGCCAGGAGTCTGAATCACATGGCTATCATATCTAAAAGCAGTGAATACGGGTTACGCGCAGCGCTGTACATCGCCGCACGCCCGGTCGGGGACTATGTTTCGATCGGGGAGATGTCGCAGAAACTGGGCATTTCGTTCCATTTTTTGACCAAGATTCTACAAAAGCTCACCCAGGGCGGTCTGCTGAAATCGAGGCGGGGGGCCAAGGGCGGCATTGCGCTGGCCAAGCCGGCGGATACAATCTCGTTGTTGGATATTGTCGAAAACGTGGATGGGGCCGACCTGTTCGGCGGGTGCATTCTGGGGCTGGTCGGCTGCGGGGTGAAACGCCCGTGCCCCTTGCACCAGCATTGGAGCCGTGAACGCACACGCATCGAAGCGATGTTCCGCAAGATGACGCTGCAACGGTTAGCGTGTGAAACCGCGCGCAATCAGTTGCGGCTGGCGGACTAGCCTGGATTATTCATGCGACAAGCGGATTCACTCGCGACACAAGGGCGCGCGCGGGGGGGGGCTAAGTTCTGAATATTTGGCTGTGTCTTAGCGGAGGGGAGGATTTCAAAAGGGGTAAGACCCTGATGTGCAAAAGAAAATCAGGGCCCTTTCGCGCAACGAAAACCATGGGAATTGCTTTTCGTGATCGGATCGAGGTTGGAACGGCGCGCGACGAACGCAGTGGCCGGGTAGTTGTTCCACGATCCGCCCCGCCGTACGCGTTGTGCTCCCGTCGTGGGCCCCTGCGGGTCCGTTGTGTAGCCCGCCGAATAGGGGGCCTCCCAATCCCAGCACCATTCCCAGACGTTTCCAGCCATGTCGTGCAACCCGTACCCGTTTCCCGGGAAACAACCTGCGGGGCTTGTATACGGTATGCCGTCAGTCTGAAAGTCGGGATGCCAGCCCGATGCCGGGCTGGTGTCGTAGGAATATAGATTGTCGGCGTAGTAGTTCGCCCGCGCGTGCCGGATGGTGTCTTCGCCCCAAGGAAACAATCGGCGCTGTCGTCCGCCGCGCGCCGCTTTTTCCCACTCCGCCTCTGTCGGCAGCCGATACCCGTTCGCCGACCAGTTCACCCACGAGTTGCTGATGTCCACATTCCCGGTCTTGTACACGGTGAAGAAAAAGGGATCGATGTAATAACACGGCGTTAGGCCTTCGTATTGGCTCCGGGCATTGCACCATTTGACGCTATCGTGCCAGTTCACCATCTGCACTGGATGATTGTTCGTCTTGCCCGACCCTGGATTGTCAAAGGTGTAGCCGTTTGTACCCGCCCAGTTGTACACGTCTTTCCATTTTCCGTACGTCACTTCCATTTCGTCCATCCAGAATCCGCTGATGAAGTTCGTATGGACCGGTTCCGTGATTCCAATCTGCCCCAGTTCGACCTCGCCACCATCAATCCAAACCATGCCCAGCGGTGGGGAATGGGTCGCCATCACGACCCGGTAGAACATCGGCACCGAAACCGTGAATTCCGTCGCGCTATGGCCATCCAGCGAACCGATGTTGTCGAACGTCCGTTGCCACGGCCCGCCCGCCTGCGCGGCCCACTCCACGCGATAGAGCGCATTGCTGTCGATGGCGTTGGTCCATGACAACTGCCCGTTGCCAGGAAACGACGTAATGACCGGGTCCTGCCCCAGTACGGCCGACGCCCAAAGCCCCATGATCATTCCGATGATCGCCATCACGCGCAGCTTGTTCTTCATAGTCATTCTCCTTCTGTATTCTTCAGCGTGCGAACGGGATATCGATGGTGAACCGGCTTTGCAGGACCGTGTTGAATCCCGTCGCGCATGGTCGCTCCATGGGGACGCAGTTTTCCCATGTCAAGGTGCTAGGGGCACGACGGCGCGGGCGCGGTAGAAGCGGTTGGTGGGGAAGGGATCGACGACCGCGCGAGTCAAGGTAGGGGCACTGCCGGGGGCGAGCAGGCCATGGCCGCTGTCAGCCCAGACCGCGCCGTTGGTCATGGCCGGCGAGACCTCCAGCCGATAGAGGCGTGTGGGTTCGACGGTCCAGGTCACCGTGTTGGTGGCAGTGGCACGGGCATAGTCGGTAATGGTGAGGTAGCTGGCGAGATCGTCCGGGTCGGTATCGGCATGATATTCGTCCACGTCGGACGCTCCATCGAGATCGTGATCTGCGCCACCGTCGCCGAGCAGGGCCAGCGTACCGACCGTTTTCAGTTCCCAGGCGTCGGGGATGCCGTCGCCATCGCTGTCGGGTCCGGCGTCGAGGGTATCGGTCTGCACGAATGCCTGGCTGTTGCTCAAGCTGATCCAGCCGACATTGGCACCCCAGGCGGACCCACTCAAATTTCCGGTCAGCAGGTTCACGCGTGGGTGGCCGTTGGTCTCGAAGACAATCCAACCGATGTTGGCCCCGTAGGCATAGCCACGCAGATTGCCGAGGCCGTCGTGATTGACACCCCAGTCGTCGGCCGAGGCATTGGAATACTGCCAGCCGTTGGTCGGACCGTTGCCGATCCCGATCCAGCCACAATTTGCGCTCCAGACAAAACCGGTGCAATACAACTGTCCGATCACCGCGCCGTTGGCTCCGTCGCCGCGCGCATTGATCCAGCCAATGTTGGCTCCATAGGCCTGGTGATTTACGACGTTGATCGTGGTGGCTGCGGCAGCGATGCCGCATGCGCTCCCGAGCGCTGCGCAGAACGTGAGTAACCGGTTCATGGCGTTCCTCCTCTAGAACGCGTTGTTACCCAGCGGATTCGTGCCGGCATCAATCGCCTGAAGCGGTGCCGTCACATTGCCGCCGGCGTCCAGGAACGGAATTTGTGCCGCACCGCTGAGCGTGCTTTCGCGCATGGCGTTGTGAATCCCGACCAACTCGATGCCGACGATATTCTCACTGCATTGGTTGCCGGACAGGTGGTGACCGTTGCCTTCGATGAGGATGCCCGAGCCTACGTTGCGGAAGACAAGATTATCCGTGATGGACAGGCTCTCACCCGCGGAGACGATCCCGTGCTCGCCGTTGCCCGTCACCACGACCTTGCTGACAGAACCCGACTGGATGTCATCGTCAGCAATGATGATTCCCCCCGTGGCATTGCCGCTCACAAATCCGCCGGCCACGACGACTGTGCCGGTGATCGAACCGGCGACGGGTGGTACGCTCAGGCCCGCACCGCTGTTGCCGACCAGATCGTTGGCCTCGAAGATCATCTCACCCCAGCGATTCACGCCCGAAACGGGCAGTTCGGCGCGGATGCCGTCGCCGCCGTTGTCTGCCGCGCGGCAGCCCGAAAAGCGCCAGATGCCGCCGCGTACGCTGATTCCTTGGGTGCCGTTGCCGGAGGCGTTGACCCGCCGGACGGAGCCCGGCTTGATGCCGTCATCCCCGAGGACGATCAGCCCGTCCAGGATGTTGGCGGAAAAGTCAGAACCTTCCAAGTCGATCGAGCCCTTGTCACCCCCCTCGACGTACAGGCCATGCCCGCCGTTGCTGGTAAACTCGCCTTTGACATCCATCAGTTTTATGAAGCTGCTCACGGGGCTCAAAACGATGGTCACGCCATTGCCGCCGTTGTCCATCGCTTTGTTGCTCTGGCCTTCGACGCCGGCGAACTTGATAAACAAACGTGCGTCCGTTCCAGGCATGTCGATGTTGATCCCATCGCCGCCGTTACGGGAACACTCGCCCTCGACACCATCGATTTTCATGAAGCAGTCTGCCGCCGCTAAGTCGATATGGATGCCGTCACCACCGTTGTCCTCGAACGAAGTGCCTGAAAAACGGCAAGTGACGCGGACTGTATTCGCGTCGATGATCTTCAGTCCATCGCCGGTATTGCCGTTCACCCGGCATGTGTCGAGATCGAGATCCAGCGCCTCGCCGACCGCGGTGGATACCCATGAAATGCCGTCTCCCGTATTGCCGGAGAGTTCCGACTGGCTGATCTGTATCGCGCCCATGCCGACCAAAACCACGCCGCCGCCGCCGTTGGCGATCGCACGAACGTTTTGGATGATGCTCTTCTGCATATCGTGGCTCGTCCTGGCCACGCCGGCCAACCCAGCATCTTTCGCGATAGCATCGATCAGTTCGCCTTTGTTCATCGCCACGCCGTTGCCGCCGACGCCGTAGATCTGGATATCGCGGATGGAGAGAAAACCCGCATCGGGCGCATGGATGCCGTCGCCGCCCCAGTCGCGCAGCACGCCGTTCCGAATCTTCACGTTCTCGACACCGGCCGCCACCTTGATGCCGTGGCCGCTGCCGAGAGGATCGCCGGTCAGGACGAAGCCATTGAGATCGATTGTCACGTCCGGTGCGGTCACCTCGATACCGTTGCCGGATCCGAGCGACAGATTGCCCGTGACGGCATATGCGCCGGGGTTGGTGATGCTGAACGGCAGCGCGCTGATGATCTGGCGCGGCTCGATCTGCTCGAGCGTCCTCATGGTCGCGCTCGGCGCGCCCGGCGGGATCAAGTCCCCCTGCGCCAACGCCCCGCACACCCACACGCTCCACGCCAGCATTGCTGTCAGGTATTTATTCATGGCGAAACCCTCTGTTTTTTATTTGTTTCATCGAGTCCGTCCTCCGCGCTTCTCCACCGGAATTAAGACTACAATGTCTTAATATACCACAACACAAACCAGGTCAATAGAAATAGTGGAGAAAATTACGAAAAAAATAACACGGCCGTTATGCCGGCCCCTTCATAGCCAGCGGCGCACACGGGAGCAGTAGCGCCGATAGGTGTCTTTGAATGTTATCTCCAGTTGTTTTTCTTCTTGCCGGATGAAAAAAACCGCGAAGAGCGCACCGAGCGCCGGAATCACCAACCACGGTGTCGCCGTTCCCAGCAAACCGGCAACGCCCGACAACATCAGTAGAATTCCGAGGTACATCGGGTTGCGCGAAAAGCGAAATGGCCCGCTCGTGACCAGCCGGTGCGGTCTGCCAAAGGGGGTGGGGGTTGTGCGATGACGACGGAATATTCGGAGGGCGTAAGCCGCAAGGGCCGCGCCGACCAGCAGGGGGACAGCACCCCATAGCGTCCACGGAAAAGAGAGAATCTGTCTGATGGGGACCAGAAAATGGGCTGCCAGCATGGCACCGAAAGCGGTCCACACATAAACCGGGGGCGTTGGACGCTTCATGGGGTCATCCGCCCCGCCGCAAATTTCGGGCAAAGACGCCCTGAGACGATGCGGCGGGGGAATGGCGTTTATTTATTGTTGTTGCCCGGGGATCAGGTGATTTTTTCGAAATCACTTTTGGGTACGCCGCATTCTGGGCAGACCCAATCATCGGGTAAATCGTCGAAGGACGTGCCGGGCGGTTGGCCGTTTTCCGGATCGCCTATCGCGGGATCATAAATGTAGCCACAAACGGTGCAGAGGTACTTATCCATGTCGGTCCTTTCGGTTTGTTATGTTAATCAATTCGCTCGGACGATTGGGCCATGAACCCCTCGGGGTCCATCAACAGTTTGATGTATTGGGCCCGAGTATAGACCCACGGATCACGGGTGTTGCGGTGGCTGAGTTTGCCGCGGAAGGCCGACAGCGAGTCGTAGCCGTGAGACGCCATCCATTCCGTGAGCTGTTGGAGCATCACCGGAATGTGCTCCAGACCGTGACGCATCAGGGAACTGACGGTTTGGACCGTTGTGGCACCGGCCAGAATCATCCGGATGATATCGGTGCCGGAAAAAATGCCGGTACTGGAGCAAATATCCGCCTGGAGGCCCCCCGCCAGCAGCCCCGCGTAGCGCAAGGGCAGCCGATGGTCGGCTTCATGACTGAGAGTGAACGCCAGGGCGCTGTGTTCCTGCTCGATGTCGATTTCGGGATCGAACAGCCGGTTAAATAAAACAAAGGCCGCTGCCCCTGCCTCGTCCATGCGGTGGACAACATTCAGCGGATTGGTATAGAAATAACTCAGTTTGACGCTCAGCGGGATGCGAACGGCTTGCGTCAGATCGTGGATCAACTCCAGTTGTTCGCTCTCCACGGATTCTGCGGGTTGCTGTCCGTTGTGTGGGGAGGCAAACAGGTTGCACTCCAACCCGTCCACGCCCGTATCTTCCAGGCGTTTGGCATACTCCAACCATGTGGCCTTGGTCATGGCATTTAGACTGGCAATCACCGGAATGCCGATAGCCTCTTTGGCCTTTTTGACCCAAAAGAGGTGTTCTTTGGGGCCGCCGTGCTGCACCTGGGGTGCCACCGTGATCATTTCAGCGGAACGGGCCTCTTCGCGATGCAGGGTTTCGTCGAATTCAAAGCGTTCGAGCTGAATTTGCTCTTCGAAAAGCGAGGGGGTCACGATGGCACCGGCCCCCATGGCCTCGATCTGCTGGATGGTCTCCACATTGGCGGTCAAGGGCGATGCCCCGACCAGAAGGGGATTGCGCAAGGGAAGGCCCATATAGGTGGTGGTGAGGTCTGCCATGGTCTTTTTCCTTTCTATGAGATGGGCGGCGGCGGATGGCGGTCGCTGAGGATTTTCATATCAGGTGGCCGGCGGATTTACGGGTGGCGCTTTGGGGGGCGGCGACGAGCTCATCACCTCGGTATGAATCCGGGCGGGATCGCTCCCGAGTGCCTGAATATTATTCAGCAGGAGGTTGTGCATTTGCGGTGGACCACAGAGATAGACCTCGGCGTTGGCCACGTCGGCATATTCCGCGATGGTGGCCGCATCCAGCAGTCCGGAGCGGCAGGTTTCGGCGCGGCCCGGAGTACAGGCGGTCACGGCCGCGTCGTCTTTCCACAACACATGGACGATCTGTAAGTCGATCTTCTCCGCGATGGCTTGCAGTTCCGCGCGATGAATGATGTCTTCAACGGTATTGTTGGCCCACAACAGGACCATCCGGTTCTGGGTTCCGACCCGTGCCCAATGGCGCAACACGCTGAGAAACGGCGTGACGCCAATTCCGCCGGCAATGAAGGTGAGGCGGGGCTGTTGTTCCACATTTTTACAGAATGCGCCATAGGGGCCGCGAACACGAACGTCCGTTTCCGGTGTGGCGTGTTGCAGCGCGGTCGTGAAGGGGCCAACTGCTTTCACTGTAATGCGGAGTTCATCCTCTTCCGGCGCGCTGCTGATCGTAAAGGTGTACTCGGACGACCAGGTCTCCCCCTGGCGGATGCTGAAACGGAGGAACTGTCCCGGCGTCCAGGTAGCAAACGGCGGATCCCCGATCGTCAGGGTGACAATCCGAGGATTCTCATTTACCACTCTCGTCAGGGTTGCCATGGGGATGCCTACAGAATCCGGCTGATCAGAGGTGATCAGAGCTCGGCGTGTTTGTCCTTGATTTGGTCCGCCAGTGCGTCCAGGGCCGTGAAATCATCTGCGCACGGAATGCCTTTGCACATCACCGTGCCGAGGAGGTCCACCTTGAGATTGGGGATCGCGCCGGCGATGTGTTCGACGGCCTTGGTGGCCCAGCCGTACGAGCCGATGACAGCGGCATATTTGACTTTAGGGCGCAGGGCATTGGCCAGATGGGCCGCATACACGACCGCGGGATGCGGGCCGACCTGCACGGTGGGGGTCCCGATCACGATCGTGGCGGCATCCACCATCGCCATGGCCAGCTTGCCGATATCGGTGACGGTCAGATCAAAAACATGGACTTTGACGCCGCGCGCCGCCAGGGCCCCGACCAGGTGGTCGACCATTTGCTGGGTGCTGCCGTGCATGGAAATATAGGGCAGCACGACTTCATTTTTGACCGTATCGGACACCCAGTCGCGGTAGGCATCGAGAATGAACGCCGGGTCGTCATACATCGGCCCGTGGCTGGGGGCGATGATCTGGATGTCGCGCGTTTCGACTTTGGCGATGTTGGAGCGAATGATCGTCTTAAACGGCATCATGATTTCCGCATAATAGCGCTTGGCGGCTTCATAGACCGTGGGTGGGTCTGCCACGTAGAGGTCAGTGGTCGCCAAGTGCGACCCAAAGAAGTCGCAGGAAAAGAGGATGCGGTCTTCCGTGAGATAGGTGCACATGGTTTCCGGCCAATGGACCCAGGGGGTCAAGATGAACTCCAGTGTTTTGCCACCCAGATCGAGGGTGTCGCCATCCTGAACGATCATAAAGCAGTCCTCGGGCAGGTCGAGCAGGTCCATCAACATGCCCTTGGCCTTGGTATTGGTGACGACCTTGGCGGCGGGATACTTGGCCAACACATGCGGAATGCAGCCGGAGTGATCCTGCTCCGCGTGCTGCGCAACAATGTAATCGACCGTGTCCACTTCTTCGAGCTGGCGTTGGAGCACATCCCACGTCTCGGGATCGACCGTATCCACCAGCGCCACCTTGTCGGTGCCGCGCACCAGATAGGCATTGTAGCTGGTCCCGTCCGGCAGTGGGATCAACGAATCGAAGAGCCGCCGGTTCCAGTCCACTACCCCCAGCCAACTCACGCCATCTGTGATTTTACGCAATTGCATCTGCCAATCTCCGTTTAACTGTTCTGTGGACTCATTGGGTTTGAGTCCTCTGTGTTGTGTTGCGCCTACTTTACACAACGTCGACGAGAAGCGCAAACGGACAGATGAATTCGCTGCGAATACGGGCGGAAGCAACGACAACTCAACAGGGGGGGTTACTGATAAGGGCTGCGCTGGCCGAATTGTGGGCCGCGGTGAACGGCGGCATAGCTGAAATCCTTATCGAGCAGCTTGTGGCGGAAGCGGGATACATCGACTTGATCGCGGATCAAGGCACCGTAAAAACCGGATTTCTGAATGTCGCCCACGAATACCATGCCCACGATACGCCCATCTTTTAGCACGAGCTTCTTGTAGATGGCATCCCCCTCGGACAGGCTGACCACTTCGACATTCTCCCGGCTATCGCTGTCCACCAGCACCTGACCAAGGGAAATCGCCGGAATCTGATGAAATTGAACGGCATTCTGGATGCCGACAGCACCGGTATAGGGCCGAGTCCGGCCAGCCATGTTATAGGCGGCGTACTTGCCTTGCAACACGGCATTGAACCAGGTGGCCGAGGGCATTCGCTTGCCGGTACTGACGTCATCGATTTCGATGGCGTCGCCGGCGGCAAAAATGTGGGGGGCCGAGGTTTGCAGCCGATTGCTCACCCGAATACCCCGTGCCGTTTCGAGACCGGCTTGAGCCGCCAAGCCCTTGTTGGGCTCGGTGCCGGTCGCCACGATGACGAAATCGGCCTGCACCTGGGGCTTTTCGGCGAGCATGACGCCGGTGGCGCGGTCAGACCCGTTAATCGCGGCTACGCTTTGGTTGAGAATGATCTGGACGCCCATCCGTTCCAGATCCCGGTGGATAATGGTGGCGCCTTGGGCGTCGAGTTGGTTGGGCAGGATTTGGCCGCAGCGTTCGACTACGGTCACCTTGAGCCTCTTGCGTGCCAACGCATAGGCGGCCTCCAGCCCGGCAAATCCTGCGCCGATGATCGCGACGGTTTGCGTCGGTGATGTTTGGGCGGTGATCGCCTGGGCATCTTTTAGGGAATGGAAGGTGCAGACGCCCTCGAGGTCGCAGCCCGGGATGGCGGGCAACCAGGGGCGGGACCCCGTGGCCAGCAGCAATTTATCGTAGACGACGGTTTCTCCGTTGTCACAGATCACCGTGTTGGAGCCGGGTCGAATGCTGGTGACCCGCACGCCGGAGGAATAGTGAATCCGGTGATCGGCCGCAAAATGATCGGTCTTGAAATACAGGTCACGTTCCTGCAGGCGCCCGTCTGCGTAGCGTGAAATCAGGCAACGCGAATAGGGCGGTCCGGCCTCTTCGGTGAGGATGCGGATGTCTCCGTCCGGGTCGAGTTTCCGGAGGTCTTCGGCGGCTTGTGCGCCCGCCGCGCTGGCACCGATAATGACATAGGTCATGGTACATTTCCTTTGGCGTTGAAAACTGGTTCGGGTACGTCGCTCACCGCCAGCACGTTCATGGGACAGGCGGCGACGCACGCCGGGGTGTCTAGGTTCGGGCACAGGTCACACTTCAAGGCCACAGCAAAGGAAGATTGATCTTCGCCGCCCGCGTCGTAGGACGGTGAAATAACACCATAGGGACAGGCCATGATGCACATCCAGCAACCTACGCACTGCTGCTCGTGGCCGACGTTGTTGACGATTCCTGTCTCGGGGTCTTTCTGCATGCAGCCAGCCATGCAGGCGCTGACGCACAGCGGCTCGACGCAATGGCGGCACACCAGCGGCACGGGTCCGCGGTCGTATTCGATCAGAATGCGGCTCTTGGGCTCCGGCTTTTCCAGCGTGGCGAGGGCGGCGTTGCCCGCGCGAGAATGCGCGGCGATGCACGCTTGTTCGCATCGGCGGCAACCTGTGCAGTCTTCAGCTGTTACAGTCAGTTTTTTCATTGCATGTCTCCTGGGGCTGGATTCAGGACTTCTTGAGGCCGAGCGCTCCGCGCTTGGCGGCGATATGCGCTTCGATGGCGTCTGCGGCCTTCACGGGGTCCTGTTCAACAAAAACTCGGCCACCGGTCAGGCTTTCGACGTCCTGGGTCAGAATGCGGGTGACCAGCGGACTACCCATGATCGGTGGGGCCGGCGAGAGGTGCAGCGCCATCCCGAAGGCCACCGCTGTGAACGCGTCCGCCACCGCCTTCTGTTCCATGTATTCGGGTGCCGATGCCACCACGGGCAGGTCCGGCACGTCCACGCCCAGCGCGTCTGCGACGGCCACGACGGTGGCGATGATCTTGCCGATGTCGGTGCAACTGCCGTAGGACAGGCAGGGCGGCACGCCCAGCGCGCCACACACTGAGGCGAGGCCGGGGCCCGCATGTTTGACCGAGTCGGTGCCCATGAGTCCCGCGTTTTGCATCGCGCTTGAGCAGCAGCCCGCGCCGATGACCAGGATATTGCGCTTGATCAGTTCACTCGCCAGCGTGGCGATATGCGCGCCCGACTCGCCTTCGCGGACCGTCGTGCACCCCACCAGGGCGGCAATGCCCTGCACCGAGCCGTTGGCAATCACGTCGATCAACGGCTGGACGGTTCCGCCGAGCGCGCCGATTACGCTTTCCGTGGTGAAACCGGCAATGGCGGTTTGCTGGGTCGTGGGCACGTTGACGGCCCCGCGCTTTCCGAAGGCCGTGACAGCACGGTCGAGAATCGCCTCCGAAATGTCCACGGCCGTGTGCGGTTCGAATTCCAACCGTTCCACGCCGCCTTGCCGGATGACCTTGTCCGTGGAAATTAGGTGGGTGTGATATTTCGGAGCAAACTGTTCCGCGATGCTGGGCATGACGCAGTTATAGTCGAAGGCCAGCACGTCCACGGCTCCCGTGGCCAGCATCAATTCCTGCTGAATCCAGTTGCCGATCTGGCCGTAAAAGACGTCCTTGTATTCGGAGGCAATATTGAAGATTTGCTGGCCCTCGCACAGCGAGCCGTAGATTTTCAAGCCATTTTTGGCCCCGGCCTGCCGGGCCTTCTCCTGCCAGTTCTGCTTGCGCGCCGCCTCCAGAACCTTGATGGCCAGCAGGGGCTGGTGCCCGTGCATAATCACGTTGACGGCGTCCGGGTCGAGAACTCCGATATTGACCGAACCTTCGTTGGGCTTGGCCGTTCCGGTCAAGATTTCCTGCATGACGGTGATGCAGAATAGGCCGGCATATTCGTTGGCGATGCCCATGCGCAGGCAATGCGACAGCAGGTCTAGCACATCGTTGTTCACGTTGGTCATCGTCTTCGACAGGCCGGTCGCTACTTCCGAGTTGGGACCGCCCGGAACGATGCCCAGCTTGCGCCAGACCGCAAGACGTTTCGGCGGTGCCAGGACGTCGACGAGCCGCATGGGGTCGTAGTCATTGCTGTTGATCTGCTGGATAAAGAGCGCACCGAGGTCACGCGCCATCTCCAGATCGGAGCCGCCGATGTCAAACTGGGCCGCGAGTGCGCGCAATTTCTCCGGTTCCTTGATGGCATAGTCGGCCTGGCCTTCGCCGACAGCCTGCAGGGTGCGGGCCACATTGCGGGCATGGTAGACGTTGGCGGCGGTGCCCTGAGCACACTTGGCCAGCAGGTTGCGTGTCACGATCAGGTCGGCGGATGCGCCGCACACGCCGCGGTCGGCCTTGCGGGTGATCTGGCACGGACCGTCCGTGCACAGCGTGCAGCAGATGCCGAGTGTTCCAAAGGCGCATTGCGGCTGCTGGGCCGCGAACCGCTCATAGATCGTGGTCATCCCATCCTTGCGGGCGACTTCATACATGTAATCGGACAGGCCGTCCGCCGGCTGGTTGCGATACTCAATGGTTTTCATGGCTGCGCGTTCCTTTTCTGAGTTTGCGGCAATCTGTATGGGGATTCACATCGGGTTGGCTCGGGATTGCGAGGGAGGGGGGGGCCCGTCCCATTCTGCCGCTTCCGCGGCCCGAACCAGATCGTCCGGGACAAATAAGACATTTTAGTCCGATATGTCAAGCGGGAACAGGATGACGACGGGGCGGTGGGGCGGGGACGGGGCAGGAGGCAAGTGCGGCGACTCGCAGATGTGTCCGGTGCGCTCCACCCTGACCGGAACGGATGATCCGGATTTGTTCTACGTTTTATAGCGGATATGGCCAGTTCCTTCTGTAAGGTGCGTCTGGTTGAGTGATCGGGCAAAATGGCCTGACCGGGTCCGCGAACTAGCCTGGATTATTCAGGCTAAGGTGTCGCCGCATCGTCCGTCTCCCTATCGCTTGGTCCATGGTACGCTTTCATATCCACGATCTTGCCGTGGGCGTCAAAAGTCATCACGTCGATGACTCGAATCAAAAGGGGGTGGCCGTCGGCCTGCATATGGATGTCAAAGGCCATGGCGGCGGCGGCCCCGTACGACGTGCGGATTGGGGCGACCAGCTCGAGACGATCGACCTTGGTGACGGCCCTGCGATAGAATTCATTGATCGCGGTGCGTCCCTCGACAATCGTCGCGCCTCCTACCGGGTCCTCGATCCGGGCATGGTCTGCGAACAGCGCCGCGAGCCCGCGGCCATCGTGACGGTTAAAAAGGTCGATATACGCCTGAAGCGCGATTCGCATCTGGTGTTCGCTGGCCATGGGTTCTCCTGGTGCTGCGGCCGTCGCGGCTTGCATCGTTATACCGATGGCGAGGCCCACTGCCGCAAAAAGGGCAATCACTCGTCTCGGCTTTATGCGGCTCATACTCGGAGTCTGCGGTTGGCATAGGTTCCTTGCTGTGGCATCCCGCACGTCGCCGGTTACGTCCGTCGTGTCCAGGTGGGTTTCGGGGGCGCTCATAGTCCGCCACATTGCGCTGTCAGGCATGCCGCTTTCCCGGGCCTTCATGGTTGGGCCCTGTACGTCTGCACAATGGCTGAAACCAAACGCACGAGAGCCGCGTTGCCATCCGATTCGCCCTTCTCGAAATCGTTTTCGACAACTCCCATCTGATTGGTTACGTGGGCAAAACAAATGATCGGATACCCTTTGGCCTCTGCCAGCGCATAGAGCGCCGCCGCTTCCATTTCGACGGCCAGCAGGGTTTCGGAACGCGCAAACGCAATGGCCTCGGCCGTCTCTCGAAACGGCGCGTCGGTCGTCCAGACCCCGCCTTGCACAACCGTAGCGGAGTCGCGCAATGCGCATTGTGCCAAGGCCAACGCCTCCGCCCCGATTCGCGCATAGGACGCACGAGGCCGATAGTGATAACTGGTCCCTTCATCGCGCAAGGCGCGGTCAACAAGCACGAAATACGGCGGTGGGCCAGCCGGAAGGATTTGCCCCGCCGAGGTCACGCTGATTAATAAACGGCACCCGGATGCGAATAACTCCTCCGCAACGAGCACCGCGAATGAGGCGCCAACGGCGCAGCCGAGCACCCCGACAATCGTTCCATCCACATCAAGCTCGTACAGTTCCGTGTGATAGCAGGCCCAATACGGATTGCGCTGCGCACCGGATTGCTGGAGGTGCCGGGACAGGTCGCCATCCGGATCCAGAACGCAAATATCCGGAACGCTGCCCGTCGGAATCGACTTCTGCCTCCGCGCCTCGCGCAAAAGGCTCGTCGGTTCGAACACCGATGGCCGATCATGGTGTTTATGGTCGAGAATGGGGGGGGTGTTCATTTCCGGTTGCTCAATCTTGGCGGTCCAGCGCCTGGCGGAAATCCTCCACGATATCCCGGGCATTTTCGATGCCGACCGATACGCGGATGGTGTCGTCCGTGGCCCCGAGCCGCGCTTTCTCCTCGTCGGAGTAATCGGCGCAGATGGTGCTGGCCGGATGGATGACCAGCGTCTTGGCATCGCCGATGCTGGTGAGGTTCTTCGCCAGTTTCAGCCGGTTGATGATCCGGAAAGCGGCGGCCTTGTCGGCGACGCTGAATGTCAGCAATCCGCTGGCGCGCCCGCCATAGAGTCGGGTGATCATTGCCCGGTGAGGAGAGTCCTCCAGCCCCGGATAGTTCACCCGGGCCACGCGGGGATGGTCCTGCAGGAATCGGGCCAGTGCCAGGGCGTTCGAGCAATGCCGGTCCATGCGCAGCGCCAAGGTCTGGAGTCCTTCGGTCAGCAGAAAGGAATTGAACGGCGCGGCGCATCCGCCCAGGTCCCGGTGCACACGCTTGCGGGCCTGCGCCGTGAATGCAAAATTCCGAAATGTCTGGTGGAATGGCGCGAAGTGCGGAAACGCGGGACTGTTCCAGTCGAAGACACCGCGGTCGATGATGGCCCCGCCGATGGTCGTGCCGGTGCCGTTGATGTATTTGCTGGTGGAGTACGCCAGCAGGTCGGCCCCGAGGCTGACGCCGGTGGCCAGAACCGGCGAAGTGACCGTCGTGTCGATCATCAAGGGCAGGCCCGCATCGTGCGCGAGTTGCGCCAGCGCGGGCACATCGGGCACGTCGAGCTTCGGGTTGCCGATCGTTTCCACGAACAGCAGCCGCGTGCGGTCGGTGATCGCCTTACGGAACCCATCCAGATCCAGCGGATCCACGAATCGCGCGCTGATGCCGTATTGGGGCAGTGTGTCCCGGAACAGCGAATAGGTGCCGCCGAAGAGCGAGGACGACGAAAGAATCTCGTCGCCCGCGCGCAGGATCGTCAGCGCCGCCGTGGAAATGGCCGCCATGCCGGAGGCCGTGGCGATGGCCGAGCCACCGCCTTCCAGAAGGGCCAGCCGTTTTTCCAAGGCCCCCGTGGTCGGATTGCCCATCCGGGTATAGACCGGTCCCGCGGCACGACCGCGAAACAGGTTCTCCAGTTCCTCCGCCGTGGGCTTGGCAAAGGAAGACGATTGCACGATGGGCACGGCGGTGGCACCCCCAGGGCCCGATTCCAATCCGCCGTGGACTAGTTGGGTTTCGATCTGATATGGATTTTTACTCATGACCGCGGAACCTCAAACAGCGATGTAGATAAAAAGCGCTTTGCCCAATCGGGGCGTATCACGACGGTCGTCTCGTGGTGGGCCGAATTGGCCGGATTGCCGCGGGTCAGTTCGATGATCTCCATTCCCAGGCGAAGCGCGCCACGGACGTCGGCCTCCCACACCGTGGAAATATTTGTTTCACGCTGCGGAAAACAAAGAGAGGCGGGATGCACCGAATTCATTCCCCCGCCCCCGGCACGTCGATGGGCTCGGGTGTGGAAACACCGTCGAAGATGCGGAACGATTTCAAATCGGGAGCCGGCCCGGCCAGCGACAGGATGACGGTCGAGACGCCCGGGGCCTTGGCCAGGCGAATATCCTCTGCCGACGGCCGTGCGGGCGTGTCGGGATGGGTGTGATAGACCGCCAGCATTTCCTTTCCCTTCACGCGCAATTCTTTCGCAACCGCGAACTGCTCCCGGGGCTCCATCAAGAAGTGAACGCGGCTTTGGTCCACGTTGGTCATGGGATGGAACTCGCTGACGACGCCACCGTTTCCGCTCAGGATTCCGCAGGTTTCCAGCGGGAATCCTGCCCGTCCGTGGGCAATCAATGCGTCTAGGATGTTTTTGGGGATGACCAGCATCACGTTGTCTCCAACTCGCAGACGTTCAGGGCGTCAGAGTTGTCTTTCAATTCCGTGAGGGTCGGCTGGCTGCCGCAAACCGGGCACTTGGGATTGCGCTGGATGCGGATTTCGCGGAAGGTCAGGGAGGTCGCGTTATAGGTCAGCAGGCGCCCGGTTAGGAGGTCGCCAATGCCAAGCAGATATTTGATGGCCTCGGTGGCCTGAATCGTGCCGATCACGCCGGGCAGCACGCCGATCACCCCGGCCTCAGAACAGGTGGGAATGGCGTCCTTGGGGGGAGGGGCCGAAAAAATGCAGCGGTAGCAGGCGGATTCGTGCGGCTTGACGGTCAGTGTCTGGCCGTCGAAGCGCAGAATGCCACCATGCGAATACGGCTTGTTGCCCAGGACGCAGGCGTCGTTGATCAAAAACTTGGTGGCGAAGTTATCGGTGCCGTCGATGATGAAGTCATAGTCGGCGATAAACCCGGCGATGTTCTCGGCGCTGATCCATTCCTGGTGAGGATGCACCGTCACATCCGGATTGATGGCGCGGACTTTTTCGGCGGCCGAGACCACCTTGGGCTTGCCGATGTCCGGAGTGAAGTGGATGACCTGCCGCTGCAGGTTGGTCACATCGACCATGTCCGCGTCGGCGATGCCGAGGGTGCCGACGCCCGCCGCGCCGAGATAGAGTGCGATGGGCGCGCCGAGGCCGCCGGCACCGATAATCAGTACACGCCCCGCCAGCAACTTCTCCTGGCCCTTGCCGCCGATGTCCTGCAGCAGAATGTGCCGGGAATAGCGCTCGATCTGGTCCGCACGCAAACTCATTGGCCTCCACCCCCCATGAAGTACAGGAATTCCAGCACGTCGCCGTCCTTCACTTGCGTGGTGCCAAAGGCTTCGCGCTCGAGAATGGTGCCGTTGAGTTCCACGGTCACGTAGAGCGGATCGGCCACCTTCAGCGTGACGAGGGTCTCGTCGATATTCAGCGATTCCGTTCCCGCAATTTCCCTGGTTTCTCCGTTGACGGTCAGTTTCATGCGGGGCTCCCTTCCCGTTTTTGGATGACCAGCTTGTGGACGTTGTCTTTCACATGGACGTTCTCCACCACCGTGAATCCTTGCTCAATGGCGGTCTTGGGCACATTGCTCAGCGGCTCGCCCTCGCAGAGCAGCACTTCCAGCGTGTCGCCAGCGATCAGTTTTTCCAATTCCAGTTTGGTCTTCACAAACGTCATCGGGCAGCGATCCTGGGTGATGTCCAGATGGATTGTACTCATATGAATAACGTTTCCCCTCCGTGGGACAGCTCGAGGAATGTCGCGACGCCCAGCACGTCCCGGATTTCGGGAATGAAATCGCCTTTTTTCAGGCCGAGCACGTGCATCGCCATTTCGCAGGCGTAGAGGTTCACGCCCAGCGCGAGGGAGGCATCGAACAGCTCGTTCAGCGTCGCCACCTTGCGGCTTTTCATCAGGCCGGTCATCAGCTTTGGACTCAGCCCGCCGAAGTTCAGTCGACTCAGCGGCAGGGTCTTCCGTCCGCCCATCATGAAATTGAACGCACGGTCCAGGAAGCCCTTGCCCAGAAAGCGCCGCCCAGTCTTTTGCTTGATGATGTTCAATCCCCAGAAGGTGAAGAAGATATTCACCTCATAGTTCACCGCCGCCGCCCCCGATGCCAGGGTGAAGGCCGCGATCGCTTTGTCGAACTCTCCGCTCATGCAAATCAAAGACATTTTTTTCGTATCCGCCATTACGTGCTCCTTCTCAAATGATACCTTCCACAGATAAACTAGATAATAGGAGTTATCAAATTCATTTCGGAAATTGTTCTGCCATGACTACCGGATTGAATCCTGGGAAATGGGACGAAAAATAGCTTAACTGGTTGTTTGTCTGTTAAGATATATAGGCAACCCACTTTTGGCGCTCTTCGCCGAGGGTTGCGCAATATCGAGTTTTTTGTCCGTTCAGACCTTCGGATCGGGGTGGTCGGGATGCCTCACCGAGACGTCCGTCTGGCGGGTCCGGAGCGAGGGTTTGGCGTCCATTCCCAGCCGTGATATATTTCAACCCGCTTTTACAAAGGAAGAGGCCTCGAATGAAAACAATCATAATTGGCGGTGTGGCGGGCGGAGCAAGTACGGCGGCGCGCCTGCGACGGCTGGACGAGCAGGCCGAAATTATCATGATCGAGCGCGGGCCGCACATTTCCTATGCCAACTGCGGGCTGCCCTATCATTTAGGGGGCATCATTCCGGAGCGCGATTGGCTGCTGGTGATGACGCCGGAGGATTTTCGCGGACGGTTCAATGTGGATGTGCGCGTGAATCACGAAGTCGTGTCGATTGACCGCGCAAACAAGACGGTCGTTGTTCTAAATCGGCAGGATGGTACAGAGCGCACCGACCGCTACGATAAACTGGTCATCGCCACCGGTTCCTCGCCCATGACGTTAAACCTGCCGGGGCTGGACCTGCCGGAGGTGCTGCCGCTGTGGACGCTGCAAGACATGGACCGCATTGCCCGCAAATTGGATGCGGGCGTGAAGAGCGTCATTGTGGTGGGTGGCGGGTTTGTGGGGATGGAATTGGCGGAGAGCCTGCGGCATCGCGGGCTTGCTGTGACCCTGCTGGAAATGGGCCACCAACTGCTCCCGACCATGGATAAGGAAATGAGTTCGCTGCTGGCCGAAGAATTGCGGCTGGCGGGCATTGTGGTGGAACTGGGCGCGGCCGTGTCCGCATTCGCGCCCGCGCAAGACCATTCGGTGCAAGCCACGGTCAAGGATGGCCGGTCCTGGACCGCAGACCTAGTTGTCATGTGCGTGGGCGTGACGCCCACGTCGGGGCTGGCCCAGGCCGCGGGACTCGAGACGGGACCCAAGGGGCATATTCTGACCAATGCCCAAATGTGCACATCCGATCCAGATATCTATGCGCTGGGCGATGTGGTGGCGGTGACGGACCCAGTGTTTGGCGGCACCACGGCCGTCCCGCTGGCCGGGCCCGCCAATCGCCAGGGGCGTATTGTGGCCGACAACATTATGGGCCGCGAACGCAGCTATGACGGGACCTTCGGGGCCTCGGTCGTCAAGGTGGGCCGCTTGACGGCTGCCAGTTGCGGACATACCGAGGCACGCCTCCTGGAATTGGAAAAACCCTATCGCAAGGTCTATCTGCACCCCGGGTCCCATGCCGGGTATTATCCGGGCGCTCGCGAGCTGCATATCAAGTTGTTATATGGCGATGACGGCAAAATCTATGGCGGACAGGTGATCGGGGCCGAGGGGGCTGACAAGCGCGCCGACGTATTGGCCACCGCCATGCGCGCCGGGATGGATGTGCGCCAGATCGCCGAACTGGAGCTGTGTTATGCCCCCCCGTTTAGCTCGGCCAAGGACCCCATCAGCGTGGCGGGCATGATTGCCACAAATGTGCTGGATGGGACAAGCCGGGTGGTCCAGGCCGATGATCTGCCCCCTGATGCACTCTTCCTGGATGTGCGTGAACCCGCCGAAGTCGACCTGGGCGCGCTGCCGGGGGCAGTGAATATTCCCCTGCACCAGTTGCGCGCGCGCGCCTTCGAATTGCCCAAAGATCAGATGATCGTGATCTATTGCCACCAGGGCTTGCGTGGCTATGTAGCTGAACGGATTCTGCGGCAACTGGGATATGACGTGGTCAACCTGACCGGCGGCTACCAGACCTGGAAGCAGTTCCAGCCCGAGCGCTGGATGCCCACCGACGACGAGATCGCCGTATCCCTCACCGGCAGCGAAGGGGGGCCGCGCCTGGAGTCCGACGAGACCGAACCGGCGCTCGTGGTCGATGTGAGGGGATTGCAATGTCCGGGCCCCGTGGTCCGGATCAAAAAGGAAATCGATGCCCTGGCCGCGGGCGGGATGATCAAGGTGGTGGCGGCGCCGGGCTTCACCCCGGACTTGACCAACTGGGCCAAGAGCTGCGGCCACAAGGTCATCCGGCTGACGCAGAAGGACGACCGCTTGGAAGCCGTCCTGCGCAAAGGCACCGCCGTGGCACCGGGGGCGGCGGCCGGCACGGCGACCGCGGGCGCGCTCGTGCTGTTCAGCAACGATCTCGACAAGGCCCTGGCGGCACTAATCATCGCCACGGGTATGGCCGCGGCGGGGATGCAGGTGAGTATCTTCTTTACCTTCTGGGGGCTCAGCGTGCTACGCAAGCATCCGGGGCCGCAGGTCCGGAAATCGCTCATCAACCGCATGTTCGGCTGGATGCTGCCGCAGGGCGCCCCAAAACTCGCGCTCTCCAAAATGCACATGGCCGGCATGGGCACCGCAATGATGAAACATGTCATGAAGCAGCAGCATGTGGCCTCGCTGCCCGACATGATTCAGAGCGCCCGACAACTGGGCGTCAAATTCATTGCCTGCGACATGGCTATGGGCGTCATGGGCATTACAGAAGAAGAACTGATCGAGGTCGACGAAGTCGCCGGTGTCGCCACCTTTATCGCCCGCGCCAAGGAAAGCGGCCCGACGCTGTTTATCTAACGGACGATTCAACCACGGATGGATGCCGATCAGTTGAGCAGGTAGGGCGACTTGGCCCAAGTCGCCGGGATCGGAAAGTGCGGCGTGAATCCGCTGAGAGTGGGGTTGAAAAGATTTTATTAAAAAGATAGGCTCACCAGACAGAAACCGGAGGTACACATGAAGATCATTGGAAGATGGACAATCGGGATATTGGTTCTGGGGCTGACATCGCTGGCGTGGGCTCAGGTGCCTGTCCCCGCGCTGCAATTCGAGCCGTTGCCCTACGCGTTTGACGCGCTGGAGCCCTTCATTGATGCCTGGACCCTCGAGGTCCATTATGGCAAGCACCACCAAGGCTATTTCAATAAGCTGGTCGCGGCCGTGGCGGGCACAGACCTCGAAGGCCAGTCGCCAGAGGCCTATTTCGGGCGCATCAGTCAGTATCCCGACGCGGTACTTAACAATGCCGGCGGGCATTGGAATCATACCTTGTTCTGGAGGGTGATGTCGCCGGATGGCGGGGGCATCCCTGAGGGCGACCTGGCGGCGGCGATCGATGCGGCCTTCGGATCCTTTGACGCATTCAAAAAGGAATTCAACCAGGCGGCGGCCACACGTTTTGCCAGTGGCTGGGCTTGGCTGTCCGTGGCGGAAGATGGCTCGCTGTTTGTGTCGTCCACTCCCAACCAGATCAACCCGCTGATGGATGTGGCCGCGCAGCGCGGGACGCCGATCCTGACCCTGGATGTCTGGGAACACGCCTATTACCTGAAGTATCAGAACTTGCGCGGCAGCTTTATCGAGGCCTTTTGGAATATCATCAACTGGCCCGAGGTGGCCGCGCGCTACGCGGCGGCCAAGCCGTAGCTGGCGGTGACCTGATTCACCCGTGGGGCAAGCCCACGGGGGTCTGGACCCCTGCGGGCTTTTAGCGGTGGGGGGGGGCTCGCTTAGCGCTGACCCCTGCGGGCTTGTCCCGCAGGTGAAAAAGATCTGTGTTGGTTAACGGTGGGGGGGGAAGTCGAGATAGAGGACGTCGGGGGTTGCGCACCAACCGCGGATGACTTGTAGATTGGCAAAGACGCGGATACAAAACGAGCGGATGGCGGCGGCGTCGAGAGGGGCATAGCGCGAGCGGGGGCGGGCCTTTTTTCGGCGGCGGGGGGAGGGGGCGAAGCCCACCGCGTAGAGACCGCGAAGCCCAAGCAGGCCGCGCCCGGCGGTGTCGTCCCACGCGGGCGCCAGTTGTTCGAGCAGCGCACGCAGGCCGGGCAGCAGCGTGATTTCCAACCAGCCGGCTTGCTCCTGGCGGATGCGACGGAAGTCGAGGGTCCACAGAATTTTTCCTTCGGCGGTGATGGTGCGTGCGGGGCGCACGAGGCGGGAGGCGAAGAGCTGCCATACGAGCAGCGGGACCGGCCCGGGCCAGACGTCGGGATCGAAGACCGGGAGCGGTTCCTGACCGGGCAGATGTTCCTCTACCCAGCGCGCAGCGGCCTGGTCCTGATGCAGGGTGCGCAGCGCGCGGTAGATCAGTAGGTGGAGGTAGTCGTCGGGCAGGGGGGGGGCCAGGTGCTGGTCGGCGAGATAGGTGATGACGGCGGACGATACGGCTTCGGCGGCGGCGGGGTCCAGTGGCGACGTTTTTTCCGTGGCGTGCAGCAGGGCTTCAAGGTGCTCGCGCAGGATGGCGCGAGTGGTGGCGCTGGTGGGCAGGGGAATCATGGGGACGCCTGAAGGGTGAAGGTTTTCCACAGTGTGGAAGAAAAGTTTCCACAGTGTGGAAAAACGGGGCGGATTTTTCCACGGTATGGAAAAGTGGTGGGCCAATCTTCCACGCTATGGAAAATAGTTTTCCACAGTGTGGAAAACAGCGGTGGGACAACAGGCTGCGGCAGGCCGCGGGAGGGGGGGGGGTCATTGACGGCCGATGAGATTTTCGATCTCGGAGAGAAATTGCGAGGCATTGCGAAAGCGACGGTAGACGGAGGCAAAGCGCAGAAAGGCGACTTCATCGAGCTTTTCAAGCTTGTCGAGGGCCTTGCGGCCAATGACGGTCGAGGGCACTTCCCGAGCATATTCGGCGTCCAGTTCATGCGCGACTTCATCCGCGATCTGGTCGAGCTGAGGATCGGAAATAGGGCGTTTGATAACCGCTAATACGAGGGAGTGGCGGAGCTTGGCGCGGTCGAAGTCCTCGCGGCGGCCGTCGCGTTTCAAGACAATCAGGCTGGACTTGATGACTTCTTCATAGGTGCTGAAACGGTGGCCGCAGTGGGTGCAGACCCGGCGGCGGCGAATGACGGCCCCGTTGCGAATCGCACGGGAATCCACCACTTTGTCATCGGAATGAGCACACTTGGGACAACGCATGAAACCTAGTCTGTGCGGGGGGGGTGGGGGTTGTCAAGTGCGGAGGGGGGGCGGGGGGCGGCGGAACACACATCGGCGGTGTACATTCCGCTGCGCTTGCATTTTTTTGATGAGCTTGAAATGATGGCGACCATGAATGAACGCGATGACCATGGCATGCAAATTTACCTGCGCGAAATTGGCCAGGTGGATTTGTTGACCCCGGAGGAGGAGGTCAAGCTGGCCCGACGGATTAAGCGGGGCGACGAGGCCGCGCGTCAAAAAATGATCAGTGCCAATTTGCGCCTGGTGGTGAAGATTGCCGGGGATTATGCCCGGTTGGGTCTGCCATTGCTGGACCTGATCTCGGAGGGCAACTTGGGGCTGATGAAGGCCGTGGACCGCTTTGACCCGAAAAAGGGCGGCAAGCTGAGCACGTATGCGGCGTGGTGGATCAAGCAAGGGATCCGGCGGGCACTGGCCAACCAGAGTAAGACGATCCGGCTGCCGTCGCATATGGTCGATAAACTCTTTCGGATGCGCCGAGTACAGGAGGCCTTGATCCACGAACTGGGACGGGCGCCCACCACAAGCGAATTGGCAAAGCAGCTCGAGGTGCCGGTGAAAACGGTCAAGTATTGGCAGGAGGTCTCGCAGCGGCCAACCTCGCTGGATATCCCGCTGGGCGAGGACGGACGCGAAAGCCTGGGCGATACCATCGGCGACACCAAAGCGCGGTCGCCATTTGATGAACTCAATGACCAGCAACTGACCGAAGAGGTGGCGCAGCATATTCATAAACTGGGTGAGCGTGAACAGTTGATCTTGAAACGGCGCTTTGGCCTCGATGGGGTCGAACCGGAGTCGCTCGAAGAAGTCGGGGTGCGATTGGGCGTGACCCGTGAACGAATTCGCCAACTGCAAAATCAGGCGTTGGCCACCCTCCGGCAGAAAATGCTCGATGAGTAGCGCACGGGCCCCGACGGGCGTGCGCACGATAGCAACATAACCCTCCAAGGAGACGACGATGGCAGATGAGGCAGGCAAGGATATCCAGAT
This sequence comes from Kiritimatiellia bacterium, assembly GCA_028681135.1. Classification (GTDB taxonomy): domain Bacteria; phylum Verrucomicrobiota; class Kiritimatiellia; order CAIQIC01; family Lenti-01; genus JAAZFE01. The sequence goes on from JAQUJC010000006.1 coordinate 53,886, forward strand.
GGATGCGACACATGTGTATCGCGAGGAAACGTATACCGATCTCAAGACCGGTTCGTTGCGCAAAATGGTGCCGGTGACGGCGGAGGGAGAACTGGACCCGACGCGCGACCCCATTTATACAGCGGTGGCGCAAGTGATGACGCCTGGCGGTGTGTTGCCCCTGAGCAGCGAAATCCCCGGTGCCAAAACCATGGCCGAAGCGATGGCGGGGTTCCCGGCGGCCATCAAAAAGGCGTTGGCCGATTTGCGTACGGAAATGGAAACGATGCAGCGCGAACGAGCCTCGCAAATCGTGGTGCCGGGACGTAACGAAACGCCCCCGGATTTGTTGGCGCGCTGAGGCGGGGGACGCCGACACAAGGGGGGGGGCAGCGTCAAGTCAAGGGCAACCGAAAGAAATGACGTGGGGTGATCGGCATGATGGTTAATTAATCATCATGTGATGTTTGCCGGGGGGTGTTTTTTGGCGCCTATTTCGTATTCACTCTGATATCAATGATTTAAGGAGTGGTTGTGATAATATTTCCTTCTAAACTGCATGATGATTAATTAACTATCATGCGATTTTTGTCGGGCAGATGAGAGGAACGGAGTTGCGGTGGCCGAGCCGGAGGATTGTAGATGGGGGGGGGGGGCGGATCCGACCGGAACAGCCCCCGGCCACCCCCGGCCATCTAGCATCTTGACGATGGGAGCAGGGGAGCCTAGCGTGGGAGCTGTGAAAAAATTGAACCTTATTCTAATGGGATCGGGGGCGCTGGCGTGTCCGCTGCTGGAGGCTGTTTTGGCGGCGGGACACGACGATCTGATGGCGGTGGTGACGCAGCCGGATCGGGCGGCAGGGCGAGGGTTGCAGTGTAGGGCGTGCGCGTTGAAAGCGCTGGCGGAGTCGCACGGCTTGCCGGTGCTGACGCCGGAGCGGGCGAGTGATCCGACGGTTGTGGCCGGGCTGGCCGCGCTGGCTCCGGATGTGGTGGTGGTGGCCAGCTATGGGCAGTTTTTGAAGCCGAACCTGCTGGCAGTGCCGACGCTGGGGACGGTGAATGTGCATCCGTCGCTGCTGCCCATCTATCGGGGGGCGAGCCCGATCCAGTGGGCCTTGGCCAATGGCGACACCGAAACGGGGGTGAGTGTGCTCTACGTGACGCCTCGAATGGATGCCGGGGATATCCTGGCGCAGGAGCGGATGGCCATCGGGCCGGAGGAGACCTTCTGCACCTTGGAGCCCAAACTGGCGGACTTGGGCGCGACGTTGCTGCTGCGGGTGCTGGATGAGTTTCGGGCCGGGCGGACGCAGGGGGTGCCGCAGGAGGAGGATCAGGCAACGCTTGCACGCAAATTGGTGAAGGTGGATGGGCGGGTCGATTGGCGGTTGCCGGCACGGGCGATCCTGAATCGCTGGCGAGGGTTTGCGCCGTGGCCGGGTGCCTATACGTTTTTGCCCGGTGGCGTATTGTTGAAGATTCATGGCTTACAGGTTGAGGCGGGTGTGGACGGTGCTGTGCCTGGCACCGTGCTGGAGGCGCAGGGGGAGGGGCCACTGATGGCGGCGGGGGCGGGGGCGGTGCGGCTGGTCGAAGTACAACCGGCGGGGAAAAAGGCCATGTCGGGCGCGGCGTTTTTACGCGGGCATCGCTTGGCGGTGGGGATGAAGCTGGGCTGACGGGGCGGAGGGCGCTGGCCGCAGGACACAAGGGGGGGTATAGGCTTTGACGGCGGGAGGGGCGGCAGGTTATAGTCCTTCTTTATCCGGTGGATGCCGGGGTAGAAGGGATTGTGTATGAGTTGGAATTGGCTATTGGAAGCAATGGGGTATACGGCGTCGGTGATCATCTTGGTCTCGATGCTGATGACCAATGTCTATCGCCTGCGTCAAATCAACTTGGTCGGGGCGCTGTTGTTTGCGCTCTATGGCTATATCATTCAGGCGTGGCCGGTGGTGGCCATGAACCTGATGATTGCAATGGTGGATATCTGGATTCTGCTGCAGATGATGCGCTATTATGCCTATTTCGACCTGGCACCGGCCTCGAGCATCGGTACCGATTATCTCCGGCGTTTTTTTCTGTTTCACGAGCGTGAATTGATGAAGTATTCGCCCGGTCTGACATTTGACGAGCTGGTAGAGGCGCAGACGAATATCCTGTTTCGTAATATGCAGCCGGTGGGCCTCTTTTCGTATCGGCAAAATGGTGAAGACGCAGAAATCCTGATTGATTTCTTGATTGCGCAATATCGCGACAACAAAGCGGGGCGCTATCTGTACAAGACCAAGCGGATGTATTTCAAGGAGCTGGGGATTAAACAGTTCCGCGCGACGGCTCAGCATCCGACACAATCAAAGTATTTTCTTCGCAACGGATTTGTGCGCGACGGAGAGCGGCCGGATGGGTTCGTGAACGAGTTGTGAGTCCAGACTGCCGAATGCGGTCGGCTGCCGAAGCGTGCGCGGATCATTTACGCCGTTTTCTTTCGGCCTGAGATGGGATAACCTGGTGGCGTGACATCGAATCCAGCAAGTACCTGGCTCGAATTGGATCAGGTGGCGGTGCGCTTCCCGATCCGGCAGGGCCTACTGGCCCGGGTGCGGGGGCATGTCCACGCGGTGGACGGGGTCTCGCTGGAAATCCGGCGGGGGGAAACGCTGGGGCTGGCAGGCGAATCGGGCTGCGGTAAGACCACGCTGGGGCGTGTGGTGGCGGGGCTGGAACGACCTACGGCAGGCGAGATGCGCCTCGACGGCCAGACGGTGTTTTCTCCCTCGGGCCGCAATCGCTTGGCCCAAGATCAGCGGCGGCGTATTCAAATGGTGTTTCAAGATCCGCTGGCCTCGTTGAATCCGCGGATGACAATCGGTGAGCTGCTGGCGGAGGGGCTGGTGGTACACGGGTTGTTGCAAGGGGAGACGCGCGAAGAAGCGGCTACGCGTTTGCTGAGCGAGGTGGGCATGGAGGCGGGGGCCTTGTGGAAATATCCGTTCGAGTTTTCAGGCGGGCAGCGGCAGCGGATTTGTATTGCGCGGGCGGTGGCGCTGGAACCGGACTTGGTGGTGTGCGACGAGGTGGTGAGCGCGTTGGATGTGAGCGTGCAGGCGCAGGTGATTAACTTGCTGATAAACTTGCGGCGGAAGCGGGGGCTGGCCTACTTGATGATTGGACACGATTTGAGCGTGCTGCGGCATGTCTCGCATCGGATCGCCGTGATGTATCTGGGGCGGCTGGCGGAGGTCGGACCCGCAGATTCCATGGTCGAGGCGCCCCGGCATCCGTATTCCCGCGCACTCGTGGCGGCGGTGCCGGTGCCGGGGACGAGCCGCCAACGGAAGGCGCTTGTCGGCGAACCGCCCTCGGCGGCGAATCCACCGCCGGGGTGCCCGTTCCATCCGCGCTGCCCCCAGGCGATGCCGATCTGCCGCCGTGAAGCGCCAGCGGTGCGCGAGGTCGATGGCCACCGCGTGTGGTGCCATTTGTATCCAGAGACGTCCGCATGAAATTCAAGATTCAAGGGCTGGTACCAATGAGAATATTGATAGTAAAGTTGTTTGTGAAGGGCTGACCCCAATGGCGTATATCCTGCTTGAATGTTGTCGTGCACCTGTTTGGGGGTCAGAGGTCGGTGTCGTCGATGACGTCGGGGTGGTAGCGGGCGGGGGGGAGGGGGGGGTCGGGGAAGAGGATGCGGTCGGCGGTAGGGCCGGTGGTGTCCAGTTCGAGATAGAGGGTTTTGTGCGGGCCAGGGGGGAGATAGAACGTTTGGACGTCGCCAGAAAATATCTGCTGAATGGCATCTTGTTGCAGCCGGTTGCGAAGGATATCGGGATGGCGGCGATGCTGAGCGAGCAGGAGCTGGAAGCGGGCGGCGGCGGAGTGGGCTTGCTCTGTTGTCCGGGTGCGATAGGTCCGGGCGGCATTGATGATTTCGGCAAACACGCCGGAGGGCTCGGGGCCGTCCGGGGTGCCGACGATGGTCGGGCGGGGTGCAGCAGGATCGAGGGGGGTGTCGGGGCCAAGGGTGTCGAGGGTGGCCAGGAGATCGGCATATCCGGGGCCGGCGGTCTCGCTTAAGGTGGCCTCGCGGTAGCGGCGGGCTTCCTCGATATCACTGGCTTTTTCACTTTGGGCCTGGTTGACAAGGGCGAAATAGGAGAGGAGGCGGGGATGGACATTATAGGTTTTGGGGGTGACGTGAACCAGCCGCAGGCCGCAGGCCAGCGCATCGAGTGTGTCCTGGGCGGCGGTTTGAATGGCCTCGCTGTCGATACGACCCTGAATATAATCATCCACGGTCATGCCGCCGACGGTTTTGACAATGGCTTGTTCCATGGCGCGGTGGATGAGTAGTGCGGCCTGATCCAGATGGCCCACCGCAAGGAGATACTGATGGACCTGGGTGATATCGATCTGGAAATCAGCGGTCCACTGGCCCTGGACAAGATTTTTGTCGCCGGTGAGGAGTGAGCCATCGATGCCGGGGACGAGGGCATGGCGCTGGGTGGCATAGAACGCGTCATCGATGGCGACGTTTTGCAGGGTGGTGGGGATGCGAATGACGCGGTCGATGGGCGCGGGCAGGGCAAAATAGGGCCCGCCGGGCGGCAGAAAATGTCCGCCGCTGTCCTGGAGGCGTCCCCAGCGGGAGCGAATGGCGATGGTGCCTTCCTCAACCCAGAAGATATTGCTGAAGCAGAAGCTGATGGCCAGCACCGCCAGCACCACCCGCAGGAGGATGGACCCTTTGTGCAGGGCGACATCCAGGGCCGGGCTGGAATCGACGTCGGGAGTTGGAACGGGCGCGGGGGTCATGGCTGCGCGGCGGGGGTGGGAATGGCGTCCGGAGCCGGTTGTGCGGCGGGGACGGGAACGAGTGCGGGATGGGGCATCGCGGCGGCGTCGGGTGCTGCGGGGGCGGGGGCGGACATGGCGGCGGGGGCGGAGCTGGCGGAGTGCAGAGATTGCAGGAGGTCAAAGGGGGCCAGGCGGGTATCGAGCAGGAACGTGGCATTGTTGGCGAGGGAGATATGCAGGGCATCGAGATTGCGCAGGAAGATGGCGAGGTCTTCATCTTCTGCAAACACGGCATAGGATTCAGCGGCGGCGGCATCGCCCTCGGCGCGGATGCGCTGGGCTTCGCGTTCGGCGAAGGCCAGGATGCGGTCGCGGTCGCGGTCGGTTTTGGCACGAATGCCGCGCGCCATCGCCTCGCCTTCCGAGCGCGCCTGCTGGGCGAGGCGCTGGCGGGTTTGGCTCATGCGGGCAAAGACGGAGCGGGTGATTTGTTCGGGCAAAATAATGCGGGAAATACCGACGGTGAGGACGTCGATGCCGGTGTGTTGGCCATCAAGTTCGCCGCGCATGCGTTCGAGGAGGGCGCGTTCGGCGTCTGCGATGCGCAGGTGTTCGGGATCGGTATTGGTCAAGTCATCGAAGGTGAAGCGGCCGATTTCGGAGCGAGCCGAGCGCAGGCGTTCGGCCAGAAAGCGTTCGCCATAGGCCGGGGTTCTGAAGGAGCGGTAAAAATCGAGGGGAGCGGCGATGCGCCAGGCCAGATAGGTGCGCAGGATGACCACCTGCTTGTCCTGGGTTTCCTGCTGTTCGAGGGTATCGGTGAAGAGGTGGGTGCGGCGTTCAAAGAGCAGCACATCCTGAATGGGCCAGGGCCATTTGAGATGCAGCCCGGCACCTTGGCCGTCGGCGTTGATGACATCGGTCTCGGTGGCGCGGCCAAAAGTGGTGCGGATGGCGGTTTGGTCGAAGTCCACTTGATAGGTGCAGAGCACGAGCATAAACACAGCCACGAGGGCGATGGCGAAGGCAATGAGTAGGATTCGTTTCATGGCAATAGGGTCCCGGGTGTGGTCTTAAGGGTCAGTGGGGTTGGTGGTCAGGCGGATGATGAGCTGGTCGCGGTTGCCGACCAGCATGTATTTGCGGGCGTCGGCCAGAGCGGATTCGATGGTGGTCATGACGCGGTGATTGAGGTAGGCGCGCGGGGCGGCGCGGTACAGCAGGCGCTCGGCGATAAAGCGGCCGGCTTGGCCGCGTTCGGTGCTGGGGCGCTGCCAGCGGTAGGCCTGGGCCGCGGACAGAATCTGAGCGACCGTGCCTTCGCATGGGTCCAGGTGGGCGGTCAGTTGCGCGGTGTCCGCGGATGCCGTCATGGCGGCGAGTAAATCGGCGGACTGTTCCATGGAACCTGAGACGCCGACAAGGTCGCGAATGGCAAATTGCTGGGCGGTCTCAATGGCGGTTTCCCGGCCTTGCTGGGCGGAGACGAAGGCCTCGAAGTCCGTGGCGACGACCTGCGGGGGATGGACGCCGCCGATGCCGACATGCAAGACCGCGAGACCGAGTCCGAACGCGTCGCTGGCGGATTGGATTTCAGAGCGGAGAATGTCGGGCAGGTCAATGCGGCCCTGGCAAAAAAGGGTGTCGATGTCGTGGCGGAGGAGGGCCCGGGAGGCGGTCGCCATGGCGATGGCGGTAAAACAGGCGTCGGGATCGGTTGCCGAAAGCAGATAGCGCTGCGGATCGCGTACGCGATAATCCACGGTGACATCAACCCCCGCCAGGGAAATGGAGGGGGTTTTGGCGGTGCGCCCAGGGGGGGGGGCTTCGCCGGGGAGTGAGTCGGCCAGCATATCAGCCGGCGGAGCCACAATCAGCAGTTCGTCGTGTTCGACACCATGGGCATTGGACCAGAGAATGGGCTCGCCCTCGCGATAAATGGCGCCGCTGGTGTCGGTTTGGCGGTGGGAGCCGACGCGGGTTTGGCGTACCTGCCCGACATCGACCGTTCGAATGCGGTCAATGGGCCAGGGGGCTTTCCAGTGGAGCCCGGCATCGAGGAGGATGCCGGTGGGGCGTCCGAAACGAAGGACCAGCGCGCGTTCGCCGGGGGTTAACAGCACAGCGGATGAAAGGCTCCACAGCAGTAGGACGGAGGCCAGCAGAGCGGGGACTAGCCCACGGGCAAAGGTTTTGAAAAACTGACTTTGGCTGGCCTCGAACCCCAGTTGGCGATGGAGCAGATCACGGAAAACTCGGGTCGCGTTCGAGGGGTGCGCGAGCATTTCGAGGACAAAGAAATCGAGTCGTTCGCGTTGATAGTGGCCGGGGCGGCGGGGGCGGAAGAAATGGGCCCCGGCCCGCAGGAGAAGTTCGGCCACCAGTACCAGGTTCAGGCTGGTCAGTAGAATCAGACCGATGCGGCCCGCATGGGGGATGGTGAGGTGAAGGGCGATGGCGGAGAGGGTGGCCAGGATCAGCGCGCCCACCAGTATCCGCAGAATACGATTGGCGAGGGCGAGATGCGGATTCGGGCAGCGGGCGACGACTTCGTTGAAATAAAAGCAGGTGACCAGGCCGACCGACGCCAGGACGGCCAGCAGGATGATGACTTGTAGCGGGATGGCCAGGAGCGCGTCGCTGGGCAAGGGGCGCAGGCCGAGGGCATCTTGTCCCAGCACCAGGACGATCCAGGCAGCGGCGGCGGTGGCATAGGTGCTGTGCCAGCGGCGCTTGCGAGCCTGAAGCTGGCGGCGCATCTCCGGGGACATCTCGTCGGCTTCCTGGCGGTCGAGGGTGATCCAGTTACCGCATAGCCAGACCACGGGCAACAGTGCATAGGCCAGGTGGGCCAGAACCCGGAGAAGCGGAGCGGACGTGGCAATATCGAACGCCAGCAGGCCGACCGTCAGCAAGGCGATGGTGATGTGTAACTGGCGGGCAATGCCGGGGGTGATCGGCGGGGGTATGGCGGCCGCGGGAGCAGTGGGAGCAGCAGCAACAGGAGCAGGAGTGGTCATGGCAGGGCCTCGCCTTCCCGGAAGAGCCGCGACGCATTGAGGACAACGGCCAGGGCACTGCCAGTATGGAATAGAACAGCCAGCAGGGGGGGGATGACGCCTGCGGCGGAAAGGAGAATCAGTGCCGCAATCGAGGAAAGGGCAAAGAGCAGATTCTGATGGATGACGGCGACCGCACGGCGGGCGAGGCCGATGACAAACGGAATTCGGTTGAGCTTGTTGTTCAACAGGACAATGGAGGCCGAATGGATGGCGACGTCGCTGCCGGCAGCCCCCATGGCGATGGAGACATCGCCCGCAGCGAGAGCGGGCGCATCGTTGACGCCATCGCCCACGACCGCGACGACATGGCCCTGTCGGCGTAGCTCCTGGACATGGTCCATTTTATCGGCGGGGAGTACCTCGGCGTGTACATCGCACTGGAGCGTGTCGGCCACCTGCTGGGCGACAGCCTGGCGGTCGCCGGTCAGAATGACCAGCCGTTGAATGCCGCGGGTCCGCAGGTTGGCCAGCGTGGCGGGAGCATCGTGGCGCAGGGCATCTGCCAGGTAAATGGCCCCGATCCAGGTTCCGTTGCGCCCGACATGCAGCACACTGGTCCCCGTGTTGGATTGTGCTTCCGGGACGGGGCAGCCGTTGTCTTGTAGCCAGTCGGCTCGTCCGCAATAGATCGTGTCGTCGAGAATGCGGGCGCGAACGCCGCGGCCGGACGTTTCCTCGAAGTCGGTGGCGGCGGGCAGCGGGATATTGCGTGCGCGGGCTTCCTGGACCACCGCTTGGGCAATCGGGTGGCGGGAGGCGTGTTCCGCGCCGGCGGCAAGCCGGAGCACCTCCTCGGGGGCGGCGCCGGGGGCGGTCACGATCTCTACCGGAACAAACGCGCCGGTCGTCAGCGTGCCGGTTTTATCGAATACGACGGTATTGACATGGCCGGCGCGTTCGAGAATGGAGACATTCTTGATGATGACACCGAGCCCGGCGGCCGCGCCCAGGGCGGCGACCTTAGCGCTGGGCACCGATAGCAGGATGGTGCAGGGGCAGGCAATGACCAGTATGGAAATGGCGCGGTTGAGTTCCCCGGTGAAGAACAGCGTGATGGCGGCGAGGGCGAGGATGAACGGGGTGTAATAGTGCAGATAGCGCTGGATCAACTGCATGGTCGGGGTCTGGCTGCTTTCGGCATCCAAAATCAGTTGCTGGATTTTGGCCAGTGTGCTGTCGGCGCCGGCCTTGGCGACTTCCAGTTCCAGAACGCCGGCGAGGTTGAGGGCGCCGCCAAAAACGGAGTCGCCAGGTTGTTTGTCCACGGGCATGGATTCGCCGGTGATGCTGGCTTCATTGACGGCGCTGGACCCGGTGGTGACGGTGCCGTCGGCGGGAATGCGGTCGCCGGGACGTACGCGGACCCGGTCGCCAGGCTGTAACTGGGTATCGGCAACGATTTCTTCGCGGCCGTCCGGGGTGAAGCGGCAGGCGGTCCGTGGGGCCAGGCGCAGCAGGGCTTCGATGGCTTTGCGCGCGCCGAGCTGGGAGCGGTATTCGAGCAATTGGGACAGCAGCATGAAGAAGGCAATGGCCGCGGCGGTCTTGTACTGCGTGGAACTGAAGGCGGCGAGAAAGCCCAGCGCGGCCAGTTCATTCATCTCGGAGGCCCCGCGCCATAGGTCGATGGCGGCCTGATAGAGCAGCGGGCCGCCTAGCAGCAGGGCGGACAGGGCGGCGAGTAGATCGGAAATTGGCTCCTGGGGAAACAGGATGCGGGCAGCAAAGGCATTGCCCAGCAGAACGACGCCCAGTAAACAGATCAGAATACGGCCCTGGAAGGTATGGGTGTCCGCTCGTAACATTTTTTGTAGAAACCGGTGAGCCATGTACGTGCCACTAAATGGGGTGGGCTGTCTCCGGGGACAGGGCGGCGGGCCCATGCCCAAAGTATCCAGAAACAAGGATTGACAAAATAGGGCTTTCTAAGTATGTTAGGCAAGTCTAATAAATACTGCCAAGGACAATGCGTTGACCCGAACCGAGACATTAAGTGAGAGCCTGGAAGATTATTTGGAGACGATCTTCCTGCTGATCCGCGAGAAAGCAGTGGCGCGTTCGCGGGACATCGCCGAGCGGCTGAAGGTCAGCCGGCCATCGGTGACGGGGGCCTTGCAGGCGCTGGCAGAACGCGCACTGGTCAACTATGAGCCCTATGGGCATGTGACGCTGACGCCAGCGGGAGAAGTGGAAGCAAAGCGGGTGGTGCGGCGGCACGGGGTGCTGAAGGATTTTATGGTCAAGGTCCTGTCGATCGGCGAGGCGGAGGCCGATGCCACCGCTTGCCGTATGGAACACGCGGTCTCCAAGAACGTGGTGGATCGACTGGTGGAGTTTGCAGAATTTGTAGAGACATGTCCGCGGGCGGGGGCGAAGTGGGTGCATGGGTTTGGCTATCGCTGCCAGGAGGCGGCCGCCGATCCGAGCCAGCAGTCATGCGAACGTTGCATTGAGCAGTGTTTGACGGACGTGAAGAAACGGAAACAAAAAGGGAACAAGACGATCGCGAGTGCAACATTGAAGGATCTGAAGCCCGGCGAGCGCGGGCAGATCGAACGCTTGTTGGGGGGCGGCCCCGTCAAGCGCCGGATTGCAGACATGGGGGTGATCAAGGGCAGTCTGGTGGAAGTGGTGCGCGTGGCGCCGCTGGGCGATCCGATCGACATAAAAATCAAGGGCTACCACCTGTCGCTGCGCAAGGAAGAGGCCGCGGGCATCGCGGTCTCGCGGTTGCCGGAGAAATGAGGCGATGATGCACGATGTGGTGCGGCGCCCTCTGAGCTGCGTTTTGCCTGGCTCTACCGTCAGGCTGCGCGGAATTCGGGCGGGACGCGAGCTGGCAACACGGCTGTCGGCAATGGGGTTTGTGCCGGGCGAAATGCTGCATGTGCAGTGTAACGCACGGTCTGGGCCGCTGGTGGTCGCGGTCAAGGGGTGCCGGATGATACTGGGCCGGGGGATGGCCGACAAAATAGCGGTGGAATAAAGGGGGGGCTTTTTTTGACCCCAATGTTAGGCCCTTAAAATATAATTAGGGCTTTGCAACAAATAACGAGGACCGAATGGGCAGACGATTTGTGATGGCATTGGCCGGGAACCCGAATTCGGGCAAAACAACAATTTTTAACCAGTTGACAGGCGCGCGCCAGCAGGTGGGGAATTATCCGGGCGTGACGTTGGAAAAGAAGGAAGGGATCTCTTCCCGGGGTGGCGATGAAATTCAAGTGGTGGACTTGCCCGGTACCTACAGCCTGACGGCGTACTCGCAGGAAGAACGGGTGGCGCGTCAGTTCATCATCGAAGAAAAGCCGGATGTAGTGGTGGATGTGGTGGACACCTCTAATCTCGAACGCAATCTCTATTTGGCCGTGCAGTTGATGGAACTGGGAGTGCCTGTGGTGCTGGCCTTCAATATGAGTGATATGGCCGAGTCGCGGGGGCTGGAGTTTGATGTCGATGCGATGTCACGGCTGATGGGGGTGCCAATTGTCCCGACGGAGGGGCACCGGGGCAAAGGAATTGACGAGATGGTGGCGGCAGCACGTAAGGCGGCCGCGACCGCTTGCCGCCCGGCGGAAATTCGCTACGGGGCCGATCTCGAGCAGTCCATCAAACGTATCGTGGCGCAACTGAATGGGCAGATGCCTCAGATGCCAACTCCACAGCAGCGATGGACAGCAATCAAACTGCTGGAGAACGATGCGGAGGTGCTGGCGACCGTAAAGACCGCGACGGTACAGGCGCTGGTGCGCAAAGAACAGACGCGCCTCGAAGCGGTGCTGGGGGATTCGCCGGAGATGTTGGTGGCCGATGGGCGCTATGGATTTATCTCGGGGGTGTGCCAGGAAACGGTGCGGTCTACCGTGGAGGCGCGCCACACGGCATCCGACCGGATCGATGAAATCGTCATCCACCGCTTCTGGGGATTACCAATCTTCCTGGGACTGATGTATGGCGTTTTTTGGCTGACCTTCACTGTGGGAATGCCGCCCATGGAGTGGATCGAAGGGGCATTCGGCTGGCTGAGCGAAACAGTGTCGAGGCTGTGGCCGGCAGGATCGGAGAGTCTGCTGTTGTCGCTGCTGGTGGATGGCGTGATTGCCGGCGTGGGAGGGGTGCTGGTCTTTTTACCCAATATCTTGCTGCTGTTTTTGGCGATCGCCATCCTGGAGGACTCGGGCTATCTGGCGCGGGCCGCTTTCATTATGGATCGGCTGATGCACAAAATCGGACTGCATGGTAAGAGCTTCATCCCGATGCTGACCGGGTTGGGCTGTTCCATTCCGGCGATCATGGCGACCCGGACGCTGGAGAGTCGCCGCGACCGCCTGACAACCATGCTCGTGGTGCCCCTGGTGAGTTGCGGGGCGCGCTTGCCCATCTATGCGCTGATCATTCCAGCCTTTTTCCCGCAGGCATGGCGGGCACCCATGCTGTGGATCATCTATGTGATCGGTATCGCGTTGGCGATTCTGTGTGCCAAATTGCTCCGGGTGACGCTGTTTCGGGGCGAAACTGTGCCATTCGTGATGGAATTGCCGCCGTATCGGCTGCCGACACTGAAGGGGATTTGGATCCATATGTGGGACCGGGGTGGGGCGTACCTGAAGAAGGCGGGTACCGTGATCTTGGCCATTTCGATCGTGCTGTGGGCGCTGACGACTTTCCCGCAACTCAAGGACGTGGAGGAGAGCCTCTCCGCAGAGGCGCAGCAGGCGGAGGTGCTGGCGCATACAACGGCAGGGCGGATTGGCCATGCGCTCGAGCCGGTGATCCGTCCGTTGGGCTTCGACTGGCGCATTGGTACCGCGATGATCGGCGCGTTTGCAGCCAAAGAGGTCTTCGTGGCGCAGTTGGGCATCGTCTATTCCGTGGGCGAGGCGGATGAAGAATCCGAGCCGCTGCGGGAGAAGCTGCGGAACAATTATACCCCGCTCGTGGGCTTGTGCATCATGCTGTTTATGCTGATATCGGCACCGTGCATGGCGACGATTGCGGTGACGCGGCGAGAAAGCAACTCGTGGGGCTGGGCCCTGTTCCAACTCGCGGGGCTCACCCTGCTGGCCTATGTCGTGACCTTGGTCGTGTATCAGGCCGGGAGCTGGCTGGGCTGGGGAATCTAACGCGATGAAATCCATCACAAACAGGACCACGTCCAACAAGAACAACTCGATGGGCAGGGGGGGGGGGGGGCAGGAGGGTGGTGGCGGCCTTAGCGGCCGCCGAAGAGACGACGGACTGAGAGGGCATCGGGCTGGCCTCGGGCGTGAGCCTGGGCGTGCGGGCCGAGGTCGCGGCCTCACTCGAAAAGCAGGGCGGCGGCGAAGCGCAACGAAGGGTCGAAAGAGTTCAAGTCCGATTAGGTGTGTTCTTTCGTCCGCAGGTGGACTAGGATAACTGGGTTCAATGGTGGAAACTTCTAAATGAAATCTAACCGGGATCATTCAGGCGAAGTTTCAATGGCCTCAATTTTAATGATAGTAAAGTTGATTGTGAAGGGCTGACCCCAATGAAAAGAACAAGCGGGTGGTGGGTGGTGGCGGTGCTGGCGGGTGCAGCGGTCGCGCGAGGGGCAACGTGGGCGGAATGGCAGACTCCGCGGGGAGAGATGAGGGTGCAGGCGGAGCTCCGTCCGGGCTGGGTGGTGGAGCCTGTACAAAAATATCCGTCGTCGTCGCCGAACACTTTCCTGGAGCAGAATCGGGGCTATGACGGGGAACTGGTGTTGAGCCAGGGGCCAGGTGTCGATGGTCCGGACGGGCTGTTGACGGTGCACATGTGGCATGTAGTGGTGCATCCGGATCAAATGAATTGGCCGAAGGAAAACTCTTTTGAAACCAATTTTGTGCCGGATGTGCAGCCGGCAGCGGTGATTGGGCGACCCGTGGCGGAGGAGACGTGGACATTGGCTGCCGAGTTTCCACTGCGGGTGCCGGTGGTGCGGCCGCGGTCGTGCCAATCGCCGGCCACGTGGCGCCGCCGTCGCCCAGCAGCACTTTTCGGCGGTTATGAGGTGCGGGATGAGGCGGGACGTGAAGTGTGTCGCGGGATGCTGCCAGCACGGCGGCTGGCGGAATCTAGCCGCGCGCTGGTGGGCATGGCGGAGAACGATGCGACGCTGAAGCGGCTGACGGAGCGCAGCGGTACAATCGATTTGGTCGGCGATTTGCCGGACGAGTTGGAGGCCTATCGCCAGGTGCGTTCCATTTGGTTCACCGAGCCCTTGTGGGAGCAAATGGCGGGTCGGGAGGCACTGCTGCGGCAGTTATTGCTGGGGGGGGTGCGGATGACGGGGGAGACGGGGTTGGTGGAACGCATCCAAGTCGCGCTGGGTACGGGAAAAGATGGGCGGGCGGGGCTGGAAGCGGCCACGCCGGGCAGCCTGGCGTCGGGCGGCCCGCTGAGTCTGCGGTCGCTGAATTTGGCCCGGATTCAGCAGGAAGGCGAGGAGGGACGCAAGCGGCTGGAAACAAGCCTATTCGAGAACGAAGCCAACCTATTTGCAAAGAATTTAAACTCATTCGTGATCTGGACGTGGCTGGGCTGGCTGGTGTTTGCAGGGGGCGTGGTGGCCATTTTGTCCGTCGTATTTTTCCGCCACAAGGGTGAACGGCGGGTGGCGGTGTGGTGGGTGCTGCCGGGGTGGACGGCGCTGTCTGCAATGGTCCTGTGGGGTGGCGGAAAGCTCGTGCTGGACCGGCAGGCGCGGGTCGATGTGACCGAATACCGGTTGGCGATGGCGGGCTGGCCGGATATGCATTGCCGGGCAGTGGCCACGGCACTGACATTTGAACCGGGCCGGCCGGAGTGGGTGCTGCCGAAAAATGCGACGACGGTTGGAAATCGCCGCGAGACGCTGGATGGTTGGTGGGCGCGGCGGGATGCCTGGACCCATGCCAGTGAAAAGCGATTGCAGCCACCCCGCAAGCCGACCGGAATGGCCATCGAGCTGGAGGCGGGCTGGTTCGAGCCGACCCAGATGCCGGTGCAGGTGGAAGATGGCGGGCTGGATTCGCCCGGGCGCTGGTTGGTGGCGGGGGAAGATGTCGATGGAGTGGTTGCGCTGGTGGAGGGAAAATGGCGCGATCTGGGACCGATGAAGACGGGGGATCGGGTCGATCCGCAGCAGGCGGTGGCCATGAAACCCAACCGCGTGGCGGGCTTGCCCACACAATTGGACAACGGCTGGTCGCAGTGGGTCCGGCGCAAACCGCGTCCCTGTCCGGGGCGGGCGATCGTTCCGACCGACCGGGTGGCCCCGAAGCATGACTGGATCGTGGTGGCCTGGAAAAAGAACACGGAGCCGCGGGTGTATCCGGCCGGGAACGAGTGGCGTAAACAGGGGCGTACGGTTTGGGTGGAGCAGTGGCCATGAACCTAACAAATGGGCAATCGATGTTGCAGTTGGAGCAGCTTAGTAAGCGCTATCCCAATGGGGTGCAAGCGGTAAAGTCCCTCTCGCTGGACGTGCGGGCGGGGGAGGTGTTCGGGCTGGTGGGGCCGAACGGGGCGGGAAAGTCGACGCTCCTGAAGCTGGTCGCGGGACTGCTGCGGCCGGAGCAGGGCCGCGTGATGATGGGGGACCGGGAGCTGACGGGTAAACCCTCGGAGGCCGCGCACTGGATCGGGCTGATGCCGGACCCGCTGGGGGTGTATACGGACATTAGTTGCCGGGAATATTTGCACTTCTTCGCGAAGGTCCACCGCCTGGAGGGAGCGAAACTGGCGGCGCAAATGGCGACGGCCATCGAGCTGCTGGGGCTGGGGCCGTGGATGGAGTCGGAGGTGGAATCGCTGTCGGCGGGTTGGCAGCGGCGGCTGGCGCTGGGGCGGATGCTGCTGCTGGATACACCGCTGCTGCTGCTGGATGAACCCGCGGCGGGATTGGATGTGCGGGCGCGGGCGGAACTGTTGGCGATTGTGCGGGAGTTGTCGGGTATTGGACGAACCGTTGTGATTTCATCGCATATTTTGCCAGAGCTGGAGGAACTCGCGGATCGGTTCGGGATCATGAACGAGGGCCACTGGGTAGATAGGGCACCGGGACAGACCTTTTTCGACCGGCGGGAATTGAAAGATGGCCTGGGTGGAAGGCGCTGGCGTATTCGCTGCGCGGATTCAGCAGGGGCGCGGGCGGCGCTGGAGCGCGTGGGGCTGGCCGGCACGACGGTGGAAGGGGGCGTAGAATTTACGGCACCGGCGGTCGAAAAGGCGTCGCGGGGATTGCAAGCGGTGGTGCAGTCGGGCGGAACGGTGGTGGATTTTCGCCAGTTGGACACGGGGTTGGCGGATGTGGTGCTGAGGGTGCTGGAGGGAGGCGAGTCGTGATGAATGCGCTGTTCTGGCTGGATCTGCGGGTGCGGGTGCGCGAACGCCGGTTGTGGGGCATGCCGCTGTTTTTCCTGATGATGCCGCTGCTGATTGTGTTGTTGGCAATGGCGACGGCCTTGAAGGGGCAGGAACGGGTGAATCCGGGCGAGGTGGGCATGCTGGTGGCGATGTGCGCCATCTTTTGCCAGGCGGGACTGCTGATGATCTTGTCCCCGCTGGCGGCAGCGCAGCGAATTTCACAGGAACGGGAGCAGCGAACCTATGCGGCACTGGTGAACTCGCCGCTGGGGCCCGGAGCCATTGCGCGGGGCAAGCTGTTGGGTGCGTGGGCGTTTACGATGTGGCTGGGTGTATTGACGCTGCCGTTTGTACTGGTGGCCACGCTGTGGGGCGGTCTGGCCACATGGGTGACACTGGCCTGCTTTGGATTAAACCTGTTGGCAGGGCTGGCGCTCAGCTCGCTGGCGCTGGGGATGTCGGGGCTGTTCGGGCGTTCGCTTAGCGCCTATCTGGCATCGGGCGCGTTGCTGTTTCTGTGGGGACTGGCGCTGCCCATGATCGGCGGGCTTTCGCTGGGTCTGCTGGAGAGCGGCGGGGAACCGACGCTGGGACAAGTCCGGGCCGTGCTGGGTGCGACGATTTTACACCACCCAATGGCACCGCAAATCTGGATGACGATGCGTGGAAGCGGGGTCGCCGTGACCTTCATGGACTGTGGGGCTTGGGTACCGATCTTCGGGGTGGGCGTATGGCTGGCCTTGATGGGGGTGGGATTCTGGCTGGCGGTGCGGGGCTTGCGGCGTGAGGTATATTGATTTTATTTGAAGTCGTCAGTCGTCTGAAGGCTTTGCCGGCGCTTCTTTGC
>JAQUJC010000098.1 GCA_028681135.1 Kiritimatiellia bacterium
TGATGCCCGGTTCGTCATATTTGATCACACACGGGACCGGGTCTCCTTTCAATGGGTTGCGTCCCTTGACAAAATCGATCCACTGCCCCAGTAGAACTCCATCCAGATGCTGATCCACCATCATGCGAAACTGCAGCGCATCCAGCAGCCGCCAGTCGTCCAGCAAAACCGCCATGGTGGTTTCCCGACCCTCCAGCACCACCAGGCGCAACGGAGTTTGCCGGCGGGACGATTCGGGATACAGCGCCAGATACAGATTGGCGATAGCGGCCGCCGGCGAGGCCACATGCGGGTGGATAATTCCGACGGTACCGGTCCAATAGAGATAGTCATGGCGAATCAAGTTCCGGGGCCGCACGGCCCCGGTCAGATGGGTTACCCCATCCGGCCCCTGCAGTTGCAAGCCGCAGAGCATCGGTTCCCCTTCCACTTGCGTATAGCGGGTCAGTAACTGGGTCCGAAAAGCCGCCCGCATTTCCTCCTTGCTAGGCAAGCCGGATTTCTTTCTCGTGCCGAACGATAAATCAATGCCGCCAACGGCCATATGGGTCACGTCCCGGCGATCCAGCGGATGAGTCCAGAACGGCCGCCGCCAGACCCGCTCCCGTAATTGCCGGGTATAAATCGGATCCTCCCAGTGCCCTGGCAGCGCCCACTCGATTTTCCAGGCTTTGTCATGACCCGACACGGCCAGAGACAGGCAGTCTTCACCTTGGATGCCGCAGCCCACGTTTTTGCGCCGCAGCCGCAGCGACCAGTGGCGCTTGGCAATCAAATCCATTCGTTCATTTCCTTCTGGCGAAATTCCGCTGCTTTCTCTTCGGCATTCTCGTGTACCGCCTCCAGGCCGAGGGCGCCGGCATGGCGAAACAATTCCGCGCGGGTTTCCACCCCGATCTTCGCCATGGAACGTTTTAAATACGTGCCTACACTCGAGATACTGATATTCAGCTCTTCGGCCACTTCTTTCTCCCGTTTGCCTCCGGCCAACCCTTGCACCACCTGCAACTCTCTCTCGGTTAAGGTCAGCCGGCAGAGCCGGGACTGGCGGGGTTTGACCCAAATCTGATCCCCGGCGGTTGATCCGCCGCCCGGTTCTCCACACAACAACAACTGACGCAGAGCATTAAAACTGGCGCCCTTGGTCACATAGGCGTCGGCCCCCAGCGCAAACGCCCGATCTCGATACACGGCCTGATCAAACATCGAAACCATCACAATTCGTACGGAAGGCAGGGCCCGCCGGATATGCCCAATGGCATCCAGCCCGGACTCCGAACCCAACTGAATGTCTAACAATATAATATGGGGCCGATTATGGTCAAGGCTTTGACAAAGCGAGGCGATGGAGTCGGCGGTTCCCACTACCTGGAAAGCCGGATCGGCTTCGAATTGACGTCTCAGCGTGTCCACCAGCATCACATGGTCATCCACCAGAAACACCCGCAACGGGTTTCCACTCCGAGTAGAGGAGTTGTGAATGGATTTCCGAACCTGTGGCTTCCCGGAACCCGGTACGGGCTGACGAGATCTGCTGTTCTTTGCACCGCTCATGCACAGCCTTTTTTCATGGAGTCTGCAGTCATGGGCAGAACAAACCGTAGCCGCACCCCGCCATGCGGAGAGGCATCCAAGTCCAATTCCCCCCCCAGGCGTCGAAGACGTTCGCGCATCAGGGTCAACCCCATTCCTTCAGTTGTGTCTTGCTTGCCACGGCCATCATCATCCACCACGCCGTGCAATTGTCCTGCGGCAACCGCCAGCTTGACCTGGATTCGACTGGCTCGGCCATGGCGGCCGGCATTCACAATGGCCTCCTGAACCACCCGCAGCACGCACAACCCGACCGTGGCATCCAATTGATCCACCTGCGGATCCACATCCATGGCCAGATGGATCTGCTTCGAGTTCAAACGGCTGGCCAGTTCCGCCAATGCGCCCTGGACCCCGACCAATCCAATCATGCGCGGATACAGAAGCGCGGCCATGCCGCGGATTTCGGCAAACAATTGATCCAATAACCGACGGGTCCTGTGGCGTGATTCCTTACTCAGGCACTCCCCCCATTCGTCCGATTCCAGCTCCAGCTTCAGTGCGGCCAAGAGCCCCCCCACATCGTCATGCAGCCGTCCGCTGAGCTGCGCCCGCTCCTGTTCCTGGCAGCTGGCCAGATACTCCACCACGTCATCCAAGGTCTGGTTCCGGACCACCAGCGCACCGGCCCGGACATGCTTGACGCGAATTTCCACAATCGCCACGGCCAGCAGCAGCAGTGACCCGTACGCCATCGCCACCATGGGCAGGGCCTGTTGCCAATGGTTCCGTTCCTGAAAATCCCCTCGCAACCGGCCATGGCCGTACACCAGCAACCCCGCCACCAGCAAGGCGCACGCCAGCATGACGGAGGTGAAATAGCCCACCCGCCGAAAAAAATACCCCCGGACATGGGGTTCCGGACTCAACAGTTGCCTTAAGTTGTCCACGATCTGTTTATTTTCTTCGGAATGGCCAGCGGGCACTGCTTCCGGCCGGCTTCTCCGGGGCCGGCGGCGGCAAAACCGGTTCCGGCGGGACCGCCGGTTCCGGTGCAGTCGCCGGCGACGGTGAAGGAGAGGACTCGGGCGGAGGGGGCGGCGGGGCCGCAGCCGCGCGCTCCTGTTCGAACCGCGCGGTACGGATGCGCAGTTCCAAATCCGTCGGGCGATTGCTGAACGCCAGGGCATCCGTATCGCGAATATCTCCCGCCGCCCACGCCGTGTACAGCGAATCGTTCTTGGATTGCATGCCGATGACCGCCGGGGCATCGCGGATGGCATCATCGATCTTGGATAGATCGCCTTTTTTGATCAATTCCTGCACATAGGGGGTGCAGACCAGAATTTCCTGAATGCAAACCCGCCCCTTTCCATCCTGCCGCGGCACCAGGCTCTGGCAGACAATCCCCCGCAGCGTCACCGACAGCTTCAAGCGCATTTGCAACTGTTCTTCCGGGGGGAACGCGTTGATGATGCGGTCCACACTCTGCTTGGCATCGTTGGTATGCAGCGTGGACAACACCAGATGGCCGGTCTCGGCCGCCATGGTGGCGATCCGGATGGTTTCGGCATCCCGCATTTCCCCCACCAGGATCACATCGGGATCCTGACGCAGAGCCCGGCGGAGCGCTTCCGTAAACGACTCCGTATCGATGCCCACTTCCCGCTGATTGATCACGCACTGCCGGTCATCCTGCACGAATTCAATGGGATCTTCGATCGTGACTACATGCAGAGGCTCCGTCTCGTTCAATTCCCGCAGCATCGCCGCCAGCGTGGTGGATTTGCCCGATCCCGTCGGCCCCGTCAGCAGGACCAGCCCGTGTTCGGAATGCGCCAGGGTTTTCAGGGTGGCCTTGAACCCCAACTCCTCCAGCGAAGGAACCTGGCGGGGCACCCGCCGCATCACCATGCCGGGCATTCCCATCCGTATGAAGCAATTCAGCCGGAAGCGATCCGGGACCGATGCCGGCTGGTAAGACGCATCCAGCTCGTGCTCGCGTGCCAACCGATCACGCTGCGCCGGAGTCAGCATGTCGCCCTGAATGGATTCAAGGTCCCGGACCGACACTACGGGCTCCGATGTGACGCGCAAGAGACCATCCACGCGCAGAATCGGAGGGCGTTCGGCCTTCAGATGCAGGTCCGAAGCACCGGCGTTCGTCATCAAGGCCAGCAGCTCATCAATTCGTTTCATGATTTCCTTCCCCATCGTCCCGAAGAATTGCCGGGGGGTGTTCCCGCGTTGTTTCTGGCCAGATAATCATTGAATGCACTGACCCGGTTGCAGGCGCCCAGGGCGGCATCCTGCTCGATCTGCCCCGCCTGCACCTGGCGGGCCAGCGACAATTCCAGGGGACACATGCCCTGATTGATGCTGGTGGTCATGGTGGAAAACAGTTTCTGCGTCTGATTTTCCCGGATCAACGTACTGATGGCGGGCGTGGCCAGCATGATTTCGCGGGCGGCAATGCGTCCCTTCCCGGACTTCAGCGGAAGCAGGGTTTGCGAAATCACGGCTTGCAAGACACTGCCTAATTGCGTCCGCACCATGGCCTGCTGGGCCGAGGGGAATACATCCACCACGCGATCCACCGTCTGGGACGCATCGGTGGTATGCAGCGTGGCAAAGACCAGATGGCCCGTCTCCGCCGCCGTCAGGGCCAGACTGATCGTCTCCAAGTCCCGCATTTCCCCCACCAGGATCACATCCGGATCTTCGCGCAGGGCGGACCGCAACGCGTTTTCAAAGGATTGAGTATGCGCGCCCAGTTCCCGCTGTGTCACCACGCAACTGTGTTCGGGATGCACAAATTCAATCGGATCTTCAATGGTCAATATGTGCAGGTGTTCCCGCCGGTTGATTTGATCCAACATGGTGGCCAGCGTGGTGGTTTTCCCCGATCCCGTCGGGCCCGTCACCAGAATCAATCCCCGCGGCAGCGTCGTCAGGCGCAGAATGGTCTCTTCCAGGCCGATTTGCTCGGGCGATAGAATCCGGTCCGGAATCAACCGGAACACGGCCGACAGCCCCCGTTGCTGGCGATGCATATTGATACGGAAACGGATCGGACGCTTGTCCAGGCTCAACTGATAGGACAAATCGATTTCCCAGGTCTTGTCCAGTTCCAACCGCTGTTCGTCCCGCAGAATGGAATACAGCAGGCGTTCGGATTCCTCCACCGTCAGATCCGGATGATCGGACAGCCGGACCATCTGTCCGTCGATTCGCAGCGCCGGCGGACGGCCGGGAGACAAGTGCACATCCGAAGCACCGCGCTCGTCCGCCAGCGCCATGATTTCAAATAATTCCATCGGACGTTGATTCATGAGAGACCTCCCAGGCGCAGACCCACTAGCCCGCTGCCGAATACAATCAGATGAACAAACCAAAACAGGC
>JAQUJC010000061.1 GCA_028681135.1 Kiritimatiellia bacterium
CACCAACCACCGACCACCAACCACCCCCCACCGACCACCAACCACCAACCACCCCCCACCAAATTTCATACTGGAGGGGAAGGGCTGGGGAGAGCATAGTATTTCTTGTCAAAGGGAAGGACCAGATGATGACGGAGCAACGCAAGGAGATCGCAGCGCGGCTGAAGGAGCGGCGCAGTCTAGAGGGTAAGTCCCAGCAGGAGCTGGCCGATGCGCTGGGAGTGACGCTGGCGGAATACCAGCGCTATGAGGCCGGCGACGCCGACATCTCGGCAAGTGCGCTGAACGATGCCGCACGCCTGCTCAACGCCGACCTGACCGAACTCTTGACCGGCGAAGAGCCGCGCATGAAAATCTTCAGCGTGACGCGCCAGGGCGGCGGCGTGAAAGTCGAGCGCCGCAAGGATTATCAGTATCGGAATCTGGCGGCTAATTTCTCGGGGCGTAAAGTCAGTGTTTTCGAAGTCACGGTCCCGGCGGATGCAGGGGCGTCTGGCCCTGGCGCAAATTCCCATCCCGGCCAGGAATTCAATTATCTGCTCGAGGGTCGCATGAAAGTACGGATTCATGGCAATGAGCTGATTCTGGAGGTGGGCGATTGCGTGTACTTTGATTCCAGTCACGACCATTCCATGGAAGCGCTCGATGGCCGCCCGGCGCGCTTCCTGGCAATGATTATCTGAGTAGGAGCAGAGCCCATGTCGATGCTGAATTCATTTCTATCCCAAACAGAATTTTCGTCCTACGACGATTTTTGCGAGCATCTGGCCATCCGGGTGCCGCCGCATTTCAATTTTGCCTATGATGTGGTGGACGTCCTGGCCCGGACCGAGCCGACGCGCCGGGCGATTGTCTGGTGCAACGATCAGGGTGACGAACGGGTGGGCACCTTTGCCGAGTTAAAGGAAACAAGCGACCGCGCGGCTCAGGTCTTCCACCGCCTGGGCGTGCGCAAGGGCGATGCAGTGATGCTGATTCTGAAGTGTCGCTATGAATTTTGGGCGTGCCTGCTGGGCCTTCACAAGTTGGGGGCGGTGGGGGTGCCGGCCACGCATATGCTGACCGCGCATGACTTGGCCTATCGCTTTGAGCAGGCTCAGGTCCGGATGGTGGTGGCGGTGCCGGATGCCCCGCTGGAGGAGGCCGTAGAGAATGCGGAACACGCCGCCCCCGGTGGCACGCTGCTGAAGATGCGGTTGGGCGGCGCGAAGGCAGGCTGGCATGATTTCGCCACGGAAATGGCGACGGTCGAGGGCCAGTGGACTCGGCCTGAGGGCGAGGCCGCCACGCAGAATCGGGACCTGATGCTGGTGTATTTTTCCTCCGGCACGACCGGACAACCCAAAATGGTGGCGCACGATTTCACCTATCCACTGGCACACATTGTGACGGCGAAATACTGGCAAAACGTTAGCGATGGGGGGCTGCACTACACGGTGGCCGACACGGGCTGGGCCAAGTCGGCCTGGGGCAAACTCTACGGTCAGTGGCTGGCCGGCAGTGCGGTTTTTGTCCACGACTATGATAAATTTTCGCCGATGCGGACGCTCGAGGTCTGTGCTCAGTATGGGGTCACCACGTTTTGTGCGCCGCCGACCGTCTATCGATTTCTGATCAAGGAGGACCTCTCGCGGCACGATTTTTCGCAGCTCGCCTATGCGGTGGTGGCTGGCGAACCGCTGAACCCGGAGGTCTATGAGCAGTTCAAGAAAGCCACGGGGCTGCAATTGATGGAGGCATACGGGCAGACCGAAATGACGATCGGGGTGGGCAACTTCACCGGCATGACCCCCAAACCAGGCTCCATGGGACGTCCGTCGCCGCTGTACAATATCTATCTGGCCCGTCCAGATGGCACGCGGTGCGATCCGGGCGAACAAGGGGAAATGGTGATTCCCGCAGACCGAGTCGGGGCGCTGGGGATGTTTATGGGCTATCACCGCGATGCCGATTTGACGGCCCACAGTCTGCGCAGGGGAATGTACCATACCGGCGACGTGGCCTGGCAGGACGAAGACGGGTATTTCTGGTACGTGGGCCGCGACGATGACCTGATCAAGAGCAGCGGTTATCGCATTGGTCCCTTCGAGGTCGAAAGCGCGCTGATGGAACACCCGGCTGTGATGGAATGCGCAGTGACGGGCATCCCCGATCCCGAGCGAGGCCATTTGGTCAAGGCGACGATTGTGGTGGCGACCGGTTATGTGGCAACCCAAGAGTTGGCCCACGAACTACAAGCGTATGTGAAAAAAGTCACGGCCCCCTATAAGTATCCGCGGGTTGTTGAATTTGTGGAGGACCTGCCCAAGACCATCAGCGGCAAAATCCGCCGCGTGGAAATTCGCGAGCACGACGAGGCCTGAAAGCGACGTATGGGGCGCTCCAGTGGGACTGGGGGGGGGGCTACGCCGGAGGTTGGACTGCCTCGGCCTCGCTGTCGGGGACGATGGCATAAGCAGCGCGGATGTCGGGCGGAATGGCCACGGGGCGGCCCGTATGGAAATTGAGAAAAACCCAATCGGTCTGCGCCGTGGCCAAGAGAACGCCATCGGCGACGCGAACAAACCGGTATTTGCGCAGAGAGCGGATTCGACGGAAGTCCGCGACCCATGTGGTGAGCGCAATATCGTCGCCGGCCTGACACGGCTGGAGATATTCGATGAAGTGCGAGCGCACAACCCAGGTCCACCCCCGTTCACGCAGGGCCTCCGGTGCCCAGCCGTTCTGACGGGTATGGGCGATGGCTGATTCCTGCAACAGGCGCACATATTCGACATTGTTGACGTGGCGATTTTCATCTTCCGCCGTAGACGGAAATGTGAAGCGATGGCAGTAGATGCGTACAGGAGAGTTATTCATCGGCGTAGTGTAGCATCCGAGGCGGGGTTAGAAAACCGTTGAGGAGCTTTTCTCGCCATCTTCTCGCCAATTTTCGCCAAGAACGCGGGGGACACCCTGCGGCATAACGGCACCCAACCGCGGTCATCCGCCCCGGTCAGTCGCACGCCATGGCGGCTAAGTCGTCCGGGTAGGGGCAGGTGGCGCAGAGGGAGCGATCGCCGAGGCAATACTCGTGGTGGATATGGATCAGGCCCTGGCGGCGCAGACCGGAAGAATAGAGGCGAGGGGTGTGGTCGGGCCCAAACAGGCGCAGGGCGGTTTGCTGGATGAGTTCGTTGGATTGCTCGGCGGGTAAGCGCTCGAGAATGGAGTGCCAGGCTTTGGCGGGCGCGCCCATGGCCGCGAATGCCGGGAGCAGGAGATTGATCAGGATGGCGCGCGCCCGCGAGGTGCCGATCAGCGCAACCGGGGACTCCCGGGGGGGGCTGGAAAACGATAGACGCTTCGACCAGTAGGGGGCCGCAGCCACGTCGAGGAGCGCGAGCAACCGGTCCACCGGCAGACCCTGTGAGCGCTTGGCGATGGCGGCCATGCGTTCGGGCAGACCGGTGGCAGGCGCGAAGAGCAGGGCCGCGGCCATTAGCCGCCGTTCGGGGCGGTTGGCCGGCCGAATGCCCGCCATGGACCAGTCGCTGCGGGGAATACGTTGCGCCAGAAAGTCGTCGGCCAAAGGCCACCAGGCATCCCAGCAGCGGCGAATGAATGTCTTGGTAGCGGGGTCCCAGGAGCGCGCGGCGGTGGTGGGATCGGGGAGCAAGGAGGCCACCCCCATCAGCAGCGCATAGGCGCGGACGGGGTCCCCGGCGGATTTTTCGCGTAGCCGGTCCAGCGGCAGCAGCCGGGCCATACGGCGGAAGGGCGCTTTGTTGGGGCGGTAGCCGAGGGCGGCCATGACTTCTTCATAGATGATCTGGGCCGGGCCGCGGTCGAGCATGGCGCCGAGAAGTAATTCCGCACGGCGGCGCAGACGCCGTTCGCCGGCCGTATCCAGGGCGGCTTTCCGCTGGCGTGGCGTCAACTGTAACATAGCGTGGCGACAGGGGGGCGGGGTGGCACGAGCGGCCACTGGATAGGCCAGCAAGTCGATATTGTCGAACGAGAAATCGAGGGTGGCATCGAGAGCGGGCCGGAGGGCGATTTGCAGAGTCCCCGGGGGCAATTCAGCGGCGGGCAGCAGGCCGGGATAGAACGCGACGTGCGCGCACACCTGGCGATAGCGCGGGTCCTGGGCGTGCCCGTGGCGTTGCCAGTCGGCAGGGCGGATGTGGATTTCGACATCGCCGGTGATGCGGCGCAACTCGGGGCCGACCCGCAGGGCGGCCTTGAGAAAATCGGGGCCCGGTCCGGTATTCCACTCGCCGGGATGTTCCACCTGAACGAGTTCACCGGCCATGGTGCGAAGGGCGTCGGGGCGCAGGCGGCTGTCGGCCCATACACATTGCAGATGGCGTTCGGTGAAGGGAACCGGGGGCGGGGATGGGGCTTCGCAAACCCCACATGGGATGGGCCGAAGGAGACCGTCCATTCCCGTCGCGCGCGGGAACCAACCGGGAGCTATGCTAGATACGCTATTCATGTCGGGCGTCCGTTGCCTCTTGAATACCTGATCGAGCCAAATATGTAAACAGGAAATGCCGAGAGCCGAGCAGGCGGCACTAAGGCGGGGCATTAAACCCCGGATGCACAGCGCGGGCCGCGGAAGAGGCGTGGTTGTAGAAGCGCCCGATGGGCGCATTGGATGGGGGGCGGGATCCGGTTGACCAACAACCGACCCCGAGCCCGGAAATATCAAACGGGATCGGACGGGGTCGTGTCAGTAGCCGGTTCGCCGCTTGGCTCGTCGGCCGGTTGATCATCCGACAGGGGCTCGAGATCCACCAGCGCAATAACGACGCGTTTACGGCCGTCAGGCTCTTCGTCTTCAGAATAGGTTTCGATATCCGGGCAATCTTTGAGGGCCTGATGGACCAGGCGGCGATCCATGGAATTGAGCAAAGGCATGCGCCAGGATTGGCCTGTCTGGCGCACATGGTCGAGGGCTTGCTGTGTATCGGCCAGCAGTTTTTCCTGGCGTTGGGCGCGATATCCCTCGGTATCCACAACACAATAGGGGGAGTCATCGTATTTCCGCGACATCATGCGGTTGAGCAAAAACTGGATGGCATCCAGCGACTGGGCGGTGCGGCCGATCAGCCGTCCGGCCTCGGTCGTGGTGATCTGGAAATAGATTTGTCCATTTTCAACCGTGGATTCCACTTGGGCATCCTGAAATTCCAGCAGCCGGAGAATATCATCTAAAATGGCCTGGGCCGCGTCAATAGAGTCCTGGATGGGGGTGAGTTCGCTCATAGTTTCTCTTTCGCCGTTTCCACTTTTGTCATCCTGTTGTAAGCTTCCAGGGCATGAAAGACCAGCGAATTATGAATGTATCCGCTCCAGAGCCGGGGGGCATCCCCTCGCGTAGAGAGAAGCGGGCGTTGTCGGGTGTGCTGCTGCTGACGCTGGGGGTGCTGATCGGGTTGTGGGCCGTCAGTTATTATTCAACAGAAGCGCGCTTGCGGCGGATGTCGCTGCGCCTTGTGCCGCTTGTCGAGAAAACGGAAGATGAATCGCCGCTGGCGTTGGGGCTGGCCGCGCGCCGGTTGGGGCAGAATCTGGCGGATGACGCCGTGGTGAACGACATGACCCATGGCGCCCTCGCCACGAGTCGCCAGGACATCGTACAGCTCTTTGTTCAGGTGCGCTCCCTGCTGGCGCAAATTGGCTTGGATGATCCGCAGGTAGCGGTCCTCTCATCGCGGCGGGGCGAGGTGACGATCCGCCTGAAGGCGCGCTATCGCCTTGTCCCGGAGGCTGGCGCCGCTGAAGTGGGCGATGGATCAGCCGAGTTGCAGTGGCGCAAGGGCGACGAGGGTTGGCGGATTGAGCGCGTCAGCATCCAGGCGGAAACCGACGCGCGTTTTCCCGGGAATTGGTGATGAATGCCGTGCGGTTATGGATCAAGGCGGTGCGGCCTTATGCCTATTCCGCCAGTCTTATCCCGGTGGCGATTGGGGGGGTGTATGCGCGTGCGACAGGACAGGCGTTTTCTCCGGCGCGTTTGGGAGGGGCGCTGGTGGCAGGACTGTTGATCCATACCGCGGCCAATTTGTGGAACGATTATTTTGATTTCAAATCGGGCGTGGATCGCCTGGGTGGCGGGGAGGGCAGTGGCGTGCTGGTTCGGGGTGAACTCTCGCCTCGCCACGTATTTCACGCGGCCAGCCTGTGTGCTGTTTTAAGCCTGCTGGCGGGTCTGTGGCTGGCCTATGAAACCAGTGGGCGCGTGCTGATCTTGTATGCTATCGGGCTAGTGGGCGCCGTATTCTATTGCGCAGGTTCCCGCAGCCCCAAGCATAATGCCCTGGGCGAAATATGGGTGTTTTTGCTGATGGGCGTAGGCATGACCTTGGGGGGCTATATGACCCAGACCGGGCGGTTTTCGTGGGGAGCCGTGGCCGCGGGCGCGCCGGCGGGCCTGCTGATGACCTTGCTGCTCTATACCAATAATATGCGCGATGTGGTATCGGACCGCGCGGCGGGTCTGCGGACGCTGCCCATGTTGTTCCGCCCCGTTGAAGCCAAGGTGGTGGCGGGGCTGATGCTGGTGGCGGCCTATGCCATGACCACGGGGATGGTGGCGACGCGGCATCTGCCCGTTGCGGTGCACCTGTCCCTCCTGACATTGCCCTGGGCGGTGGGCTGGTTTTGGCAGGTGTGGAAGGGGCCGGTGCAAGAGCGGCAGGTGGTGGGCATCGCGTCGCTCCATCTCGTATTTGGGGGGATGGTTGTGGTCGGACTCTGGTTGGGGTTCAGGTGAGCAGAAAGGACGGACGGAATGAAGTCGAATACGGTTGTCGAGCTGTTGCGCCACCTCGTGGCGATTCCCAGCGTGAATCCCGAATTGGCGGAGGACGACGCCATTCGCGGTGAAAAACGGATCGTCGATTGGCTGGAGCCGTGGTTTGCGGCCAAGGGGTTTCACACGCGACGGATTGAACCGACCGATGGCCGTCCCAATCTCGTGGCCCGGTGGGGAGCCGACTCCGCAGCGCGGACCGTGTTGTTCGAGTCGCATCTCGATACAGTGGGCGTGACGGGCTACGAAGGAAATCCTTTCGAGTTGCGCGAAGCCGATGGCAAGCTCTATGGGCGGGGGGCGTGCGATACAAAGGGGCCGCTGGCCGCTTTTATGGCGGCGCTGGATGATGAGACACTCTTTGCGCTTCAGGCAGCCGATACCCAACTGGTCTGGTTGGGAACGATCGGCGAAGAAACCGGTAATCTGGGCGCAGAAGAGGCGGTGGTGGCGGGCATTCGCGCCGATGCCTGTGTGGTGTTGGAACCCACCGGGTTGCGGATCGTTCATGCTCACAAGGGCGCCTGTTGGTTCAAAGCGGCCACTCGCGGCCGCGCCGCCCACGGGTCGGACCCGGCGCGCGGCGACAATGCCATCCTCAAAATGTCGGCGGTATGGCGGGCGATTGAGGAGGCCACGGCGCAAGCCGCCGCTCGCTATGCCATGCCCGATTTAGGTGCGCCGACAGTCTCGTTGGGCACAATCGAGGGGGGGACGGGCACGAACGTCGTCCCTGACCACTGCGAGATTCAGGTGGACCGCCGTTTTCTGCCCGGCGAAAGTTGTGTCGCTATTCTGGAGGACCTGCGGCAGCGGGTGTCCGATATCCCCGGCGGGGTCGAGTTCACCCTGTTGAAGGAAGGACGCGCATTCCATACCGCGGCGGACGCGGACCTCCCGCGGCGGTTGAGTGCGGCACTGGTTGCTGCGGGTGTGGAGCCGGTCATCGAAGCGGCGGCCTGGTGCAGCGATGCCGGCGTGTTGGCGCCGGTGTGTGGCCAAACCCTTGTCTGGGGGCCGGGGACTATTGCCCAGGCGCATACCACCGATGAATTCATTGCCGACGAATCTCTGCGGACCGGTGTGGAAATTCTGCGGCACTTCCTGCGGGGGTGAGGAATCGTTGGTTGTGGATTGTTGATTGTGACGAGTCATAAATGATACAGCCGAGGCGGAGGAGGCGGGCTTGAGTCTGGCCTGATTCACCCACGGGGCAAGCCCGCGGGGGTCTGGGAGGGGAGTGAAGTTGGGGAGAGGGAAACTCAGGAAAGGCAGAAGATCGGACAGATTCTATTCTGACTCCTGATTCCTGACGTCTGAATCCTCAAATAAGGAGGCCGAGGGCAAGCCAGAGGACGAGGGTGGTGGTGACGGCGACTTTGAGAAATAGAACGGATATGCCGGCGAGAACAGCACCCGTGGCAATGTGGGCGGCCTGGGTCGTCTGTTGCAATCGGCGTTTTTCTGCCCAATAGACCAGGCTGAAGCTGCCGATCATCATGCCGATCAGTCCCCCCGCGATGGGAATGGGAATCAGGAGGCTGCCGAGGATCATGCCGGAGATGCTGCCGAGCAGGGCCAGCCATCCGGCGGCGCGAGAGCCGCCTCGGCGTCGGACGCCCCAACTGGCGGCAGACCATTCCATGAGTTCCACGCTGGCGCATAGGGCGGCCATGGCCAGCAGGGTGAGTCCGTGGGGGAATGCCTCGCTGCCGGTGAGCAGGGCGGCAATGACCGCGGCCGCGAGGACCAGCCACGTGCCGGAAATCGATAGGGCCGAGAGGATCAGGCCGCCCAGGCACAGCAGAACACAGACGGTCCAGGCAAGGATGCTCCCCCCCGCTGCGAGCCAGGCCATGGCGGCCTGCCCCAATGTGCTCACTCCTTGACTCCCCCGGCGGTGAGGCCGGAGACGAGCAGGCGCTGGCAGGCGAGAAATAGGAGGGTGATCGGGAGACCGGCGAGCACGGCGGTGGCGGCGAAATCGCCCCAGAGATAATTTTGTTCGTAGAGAAAGCTGTTGGCGCCGACGGCCAGGGTCCACTGGTGGGTGCGTTGGAGCATGACGCTGGCGAGTGGGTATTCACCGATCAGACCGATGAAGGCCAGAATAAAGACCACGGCGAAGATGGGCAGCGACGCGGGGAGCATGATCAGGCGGAAGGTCTGCCAGGGGGTGGCGCCATCGATGGCGGCGGATTCTTCTAGGGCAATCGGCAGCGATTCGAAATATCCCTTGATCATCCAGATGTGGGTCGCGATGCCGCCGAGATACGCGAGGATCAGGCCGGGATGGGTATCGAGGCCGATGGCGGGCACCCAGTGGCCCAGGGTTTCTAGAATGGAATAGATGGCGATGATGGCCAGCACCATGGGGAACATTTGTAAAATCAGTAGGCTGCCCAGCAGGGTTTCGCGTCCGCGGAATTTCATGCGGGCAAACGCGTAGGCGCAGGTGGAGGCGAGCGCTAGGATCAGCCCAGCGCTGGTAGCGGCGATGACGACGGAGTTCCAGAGCCAGCGTAGAACGGGGGCGGAGGGCGCCAGCCAGGTGCCGTCGGCTTGCTGGACGGGAAGACCCAGCACCATGCGCCAGTGCTCCAGGCTGAAGGTGTCCGCTGTGGGCAGAATGCCGCCCGTGGCAAAATTGCCTTTGCGCAGGGAAATCGAGATGACCATGAATAACGGTATCGCCACCAGCGCGATGAAGCCGATCAGCGCGGCGTGGGCAAGCAGGAGGCGTCCGCGATAGGCCTTGCCGGCGACCATCAGGTGGCTCCTTTTATCTGCGCCGGGGGCGAGCGGCGGGAAAACCGGAGCTGTTGCCAGGCCAGCACGGCGACGACCAGAAATAGCAGCGTGGCCACGGCCGAGGCAAAGCCGAAGCGGGCCGCGGAATCCTTGAAGGCCATTCGGAAGGTATACGACACCAGAAGATCGGTTGTGCCGGCGACGGTGGCAGAGCCCACAATGTCGGGCTTGCCGCCGGTCAGCAGGTAGATGAGGGCGAAATTGTTGAAATTGAAGGCAAAACTAGCGATGAGCAACGGAAAGAGCGGGGGCAGGATTTGGGGCAGGGTGATCTTCCAGAAGTTGGTCCAGGCACCGGCGCCATCGATGGCGGTGGCTTCGTAGAGTTCGTCGGGGACAGCCTGCAACATCCCGGAAGAAATGATCATCATATAGGGATAGCCCAGCCAGGTGTTGACGATCAACAGCATGGCGCGGGCGAGGGCCGGATCGGTGAACCACTTGGGGGCGATGCCGAACAGGGAGGTTAGGATGAGGTTGATCTCGCCGTAGCCTTCATTGAATAGCCCCTTGAACACCAGGATCGGGATGAAGGCGGGGATGGCATAGGGCAAAATGAGTAGCGTGCGGTAGATGGCGCGTCCCCGAAGCGCTTTCCATTGCAGCAGGCTGGCCAGCAGCACGCCGATGGCAAACGTGATGACGACCGACAGAAACGCGAAGACTACGTTCCAGATGAAAATCTGGAGAAAAGGACGGCGGATGGCCGGGTCGCTGAAGAGGTGGCGGAAGTTATCCAGGCCAATCCAGACACGCCAGCCGGGGCCCACCGGCTCCCGGGTGGCCGTGTCTACATAGTTGCCGCGCTGCGGGTCGGGCGCCAGGACCTGGCCGGTGACCGCATGGACGAGCGTCTCACCTTGCGCGTTCCACATGGGCAGACGAAATCCCAGCGCGCGCAGGCTGACGAGGCGAAGCGGGACAGGCGAGCCGGGCGGGGTGAAGCGGGCCTGGTTGAGCCAGGGGCGCGCGGCGATGATCTCGCGAATGGGGAGGGGCTCGCCGGAGGGGGGCACGATGTTGAGGCCGAGTAGCACGGGGTGGCTGGCGGCGGCTTCCTCGGGGGTAAACGGACGCGAGATGAGCAGGCGGCGCTCCGCGCCATTTCGTTCCACGGTGGCGACAACCTGATAGGTCTCGCCCTCCGCCGTGCGATAGAGGCGGAAGGGATAGCGCGTATCGTCGGGGGCATAGGTGTCCTGTGCAAACCAGGCGCGAACTCGTTCGTGCGTCAGGAGATGCTCGCCGCTGTAGTTGG
The DNA here is from genome assembly GCA_028681135.1 of Kiritimatiellia bacterium. Lineage (GTDB taxonomy): Bacteria > Verrucomicrobiota > Kiritimatiellia > CAIQIC01 > Lenti-01 > JAAZFE01. Next base: position 10,869 of record JAQUJC010000061.1, read on the forward strand.
TGAAGGCGATATACACCGTGTAAATCAGCGGCAGCAGGACAAAGAGGGCAAAGGTGGCCAGCCCGGGGAGCAAGTAGCGGGAGGCGCGGGCGCGGGGGGAAACATAGATCCACGCGATGAGGGCCGTGACGGCCAGCACACCGGCGCCGAGCACCGGGGCGCCGCGGCTGCCCATTCGGAGGGCCAACACCACGGCTCCGGCCAGCAGCAGACCCCAGAGTATCCTGTTGAACACGCGTGCCGTCATCAGGGGGCTCGCAACATTCGCTCGCGGGCATTGTCGAGCGCGGCTTGTGGCGTGGCCCGCTGTGAGGTGATGGTGGAGAGGGCGGACTCCATGGCGCTCCAGAACACGCCCATTTGAGGAATGCCGGGCATGAGCACCCCGGCCTCGATGTTGGCCATGGAACCAGCCATGAGCGGGTCGGAGGCGCGCGCGTTGTAGGCATTGATGAGGGCGGGGACGCCGAGGGGAACATGGCGATCCATCGCGTCCAGGCCGGAGGGCGTGAGCAGATAGTGCTCGAGAAATTCTTGCGCCAGATCGAGGTTGGGGCTGGAGCGGTTGAAAACGGCGCCCACCACGCCGACGAAGGGACGCCCGGGTTGGCCATCGATGCCCGGAAGGGTCGTGACACCAAAATCAATGCCGCTCTTTTTTAGATTCTCCCACGCGAAAGGGCCGGAGATGAACATGGCCAACTGGCCTTGATTCATATGCGATTCCGCGATCGAATACGAGAGACTCGAGGGCAGAATGCCCTCGCGGATCAGGCCGACAACGTCATCCATTGCCCTGACCGCGGCGGGATGGTTGACCCCGACATCGCGCACATCCCAGGAGCCGTCGTCATGCCGTCCAAACACATAGCCACCGGCGGAGGCCAGCAGCCCAAAGGTGAAATAGGTGTTGTTGTAGTCCCACATGATGACCTGGGCACCCTGCGCCCTGAGACCGGGGGCGAGGCGGGCGCAATCGGCCAGAGTACGGGGGATGTCGTGTTCGGCAATCAGCGCCTTGTTGTAGATCAGGCCCGTGGATTCCATGGCAAGCGGATAGCCCCAGAGGCGGCCGCGGTGGGTAAAGGCTTCCAGCGCCTTCGGGAACAGACGCGGCAGGATGGCGGGGTCGGGATCGATGGGCAACAGCAGCCCGGCATCGGCCCATTCGCCCAGGCGGTCATGGGCCCAGATCATGATGTCGGGTCCCTTGCCGCTCTTGGCCGCGTGAAAAAACTTGTCGGTCGCACCTTCGGGATGCTCCACCACGACAGGAATGCCCGTGTGGTGTTCGAAGATTTGTCCGATCTCTTCGATGCCGCGATAGCCCTTGTCCCCATTGATCCAAATCAAAAGACGATCGGCATCCCAGGCCTGAGCCGGTAACGCTATCAGACCTGCCAGGAGCAGGACGCTGCCATGAAAATACCTTTTCACAAGGCGCAGAATAGCGGGGCGGGGGCGCTGTCGGCAATGGAAAAGGCGCCCTGGCGTATCCCCTGGCGTATCCCACAGCGCATCCCACGGCGCATCCCCTGGCATATCGATGAGTCAAGTGCTGGAGGCTTGCCTGGAGGCTGAACGACAAAGAGGAAACAGGAAACCGGAAACCGGAAACCGCCCATTCCATGGATGACCGTTGCGGCGGTGAAGCGGTTGCGCTATTCTTCCCGGCAGTGCGCGCCTGTAGCTCAGTCGGATAGAGCATGGGATTTCTAATCCCAGGGTCGCAGGTTCGATCCCTGCCAGGCGCGCCAACGCTGGGGGGGGGGCGCAGCGGCCATGGAGACCAGAACCATTCCGGGTATTTTGCATGTGGGTTCTGTTCTTGAAGAACGACTCAATTTTGTAGACGGTAGGGCGCATGAATACATCCCCCGAACACGCGACCGTTCCCTCCCGCCATGAAGTCCCCTCGGAGCTGACGTGGGATCTCACCCCGCTCTATGCCACGCCCGAGGCGTGGGAAGCGGACTTTGACCGTCTCGATGAAATCACCACCCCCGTGCTGGAGATGCAGGGCCGCTTGGATTCTGCCGCCGCGGTGGCGAGGCTGCTCGATGCGGAAACGGTGCTGGACCGCCTGCTGGAGAAGCTCTACACCTATGCCCATCTGCGCCACGACGAAGATACAGCCGACGACACCAGTCAGGTGCGGGAAGCGCGTATCCGCGCCCGCTATGCCGACATTGCCGCGCAATGTGCCTGGATCACGCCTGAACTCCTGACCCATCCCGAGGAAGAATTGCGCGCGTGGATGGACGCCCCCGAGCTGAAAGACTGCCGGCGCACCCTGCTGAAGGTGCTGCGCAACAAGCCGCATGTGCTCTCCACCGCGGAGGAAACGCTGCTGGCGCGCAGTGCCGAGGTGCTGGCGGCTTCCCAACAGACCTTCGGGCTTTTAACCAACGCCGATATGTCGTTCTCGGATATCGCGGGGGCGGATGGTGAGCCGCTGCAGCTAACCGAGGGGACGTATCGTATCCATTTGGAGAATCCCGACCGCGGGGTGCGCAAAGCTGCGTTCGAAACCTTGCTGGGCGGCTATGGCCAATTGCAAAATACGATCGCCTCGACCCTGTCAGCCACGGTCAAGTCGAACGTGTTCATGGCGCAGGTGCGGCACTTCCCGTCGGCGCTTGAAGCCGCGCTGTTTGACGATCAGGTGCCAACGACAGTCTACGACGGATTGATTTCAGCAACGCACGAAGCCTTGCCGCTCTTTCATCGCTATTTGGATGTGCGCAAACGGGCGTTGGAGTTGCCCTCTTTGGATATGTACGACCTGTATGTGCCGCTGGTGCCGTCGTGCGCGGCCAGCGTACCGAGGGAAGAAGCGCGCGACTGGGTGATGGCAGCCTGCCAGCCCCTGGGTGACGAGTACGGCGCGGCGCTACAGACGGCCTTTCAGTCGCGCTGGATCGATTGGCCCGAGAACAAGGGCAAGCGCTCAGGGGCCTATTCGAGTGGCTGTTACGACAGCCCACCTTATCTGCTGCTGAATCATCACGACCGGCTGGATGACGCCTTTACGCTGGCGCACGAGCTGGGCCATTCTCTCCATACGTGGATGGCCAATCGCGCCCAGCCTCATCGGTTGGCACACTATCCAATCTTTCTCGCTGAAATCGCCTCCACCGTCAATGAATTGCTGCTGATTCACCACTTGCTTGAACGTCAAACCGGCAAGGGGTTCCACGCCCATTTGCTGAATCATCTGTGCGATTCTTTCAAGGGCACCGTGTTTCGTCAGGTGATGTTTGCCGAATTTGAGCGTAATCTCTATCGCTGGGAGGAAACCCACACACCGCTGACCGCGGAATTCCTCTGCAAGCAGTATTACAAATTGAACCAAACGTATTACGGCTCCGGTGTTTCCAGTCACCCATCCATCGCCTTCGAGTGGGCCCGTATTCCCCACTTCTACTACAACTTCTACGTCTACAAGTACGCCACCAGTTTTTGTGCCGCGCTGATTTTTGCCCGGCGCCTGCGAGCGGGGGAGGGCCGCGAGGCTTATCTCGAGCTGCTGCGGGCGGGCAGCAGCCGCGATCCGCTCGATACCGTGGCGGCTGCCGGCGTGGACCTGCGCGATCCCAACGTGTTCCGCGAGGCCTTCGCAGAATTCGCCACCGTCATCGACGAACTGGAATCCGCCCTGGCCTTGCCGCAGAAATGAAGGCGTGCGCCGCCATTCTGACGGTGCTCGACTTCGAGTCGACCGGCACGGTGCGCGGATACCCCGACGAGCCCTGGCAGGTCGGTATGGTGGAGATGCGCCACGGACGCGTGACGGGTCGCTACTACGAAAGGTATTTGCGCGTGGCCGCCGGACGCCCGTTCAATCCCTATGCCCCCGGGCGCCATGCCGAACTCCGCGACGTACTTGCCTGCGCCCCCTCGGTGCCCGAACTCTGGCCGGTCTGGAGGCCGTGGCTGGAAAATCGGCCCCTGGCCGCTCACAATATCGGCACCGAACGCAAACTGTTGCGCGGGGCCGCGCCCATGCACGAATTTGGACCTTGGATCGATACGCTGCGGCTGGCCCGCCGCGTTCGACCCGATCTGGCCTGCCACGCGCTGGCGGAGGTGTGCGAGGCGCTCGATCTCGTGCCCCGCGCAAATGAGTTGTGTGGCGGGCGCGAGTGGCACGATGCCCTCTTCGATGCCTTTGCCAGTGCCCTGGTGCTAGAATATTGCCTCGCCCTGCCAGGGTGGGGCGAGGTTAGCATCGAAGCCCTTTCCCAGGGAATCTGAACCCCAGCACGGGTCTTGTCGCCATTTTGTTCACGTCCACCTATTGTAATAAGTGAAGGTTACTTATTGCAATAACTGAGGGTTACTTATTGCAATAAGTGATTGCGTGTAGATTCGTCTCGAGTGGGGGGCGCGGCAGGTGGATACCGCTTCATTGTAGGGGCCGTGCATCCGGGCCAAACGCATCGCGTGCCGTAATGTGGGCGGGGGATTGTTGTGTAAAATGATCGGCAATACATGGGCGCGTGGTTGATTTTTGCAGATGGGTCGGGTACCGTCAGACCCCTTATGAATACACGGCGGAAAATTGCGGTATTAGTGGGCGATGGCATGGGCGACGAGCCGGTGCAGGAGCTGGGGGATAAAACACCCCTTCAGGTGGCGGATATCCCATCCATTCGCCGCGTGGCTGCACTGGGGCAGGTGCTGCTGGTGCATACGGTGCCGGAGGGCATGGCGCCGGGAAGCGACGTGGCCAACATGGGGTTGCTGGGCTACAACGCTCTGGATAACTATACCGGGCGGGCGGCCATCGAGGCGGCCGGCGCACGCATTCCGCTGCAACCGGATGATATTGCCTATCGTACCAATCTGGTCACCGTCGAAGACGACGAGATGATCGATTATTCGGCCGGTGACATTTCCAGTGCCGAGGCGCATGAATTGATTGCGGCCCTGAATGAGGAGGTGACTCGTCCCGGTGTGACCTTTCATGGCGGGGTCAGCTATCGCCATTTGCTGGTGTGGTCCGACGGCCCGCCCAAGCTGGCGCTGACGCCACCCCACGAAATTTCCGGTCAATCCGTGGCGGATTATCTACCGGTGGGCCCACGCGCCACCGAGGCCCACGATCTGATGGAGTTGTCAAAACGCGTATTTGCCGACCATCCGGTCAATCAGGCCCGCGTAAAAAAAGGACTGCGCCCCGCCACTCAGATTTGGCTGTGGGGCCACGGCAAGGCGATGTCCCTCCAGCCCTATCCCGAGCGCTACGGCTTGAACGGCGGCGTCATCACTGCGGTGGACTTGATTCGCGGCCTGGCCGAACTGTGCGGCCTCGAGGTGATCCGCGTGCCCGGCGCCACCGGCTGGATCGATACCGACTACCACGGCAAGGCGCAGGCGGCCATCGACTGTTTGCAGCGGTCCGATTTTGTCTATGTCCACGTAGAAGCCCCCGACGAATGCGGGCACAAGGGATTAGCCCAGGAAAAGGTCCGGGCCATCGAAAACTTTGACCACGCGGTCGTGGCTCCTGTCTGGGCGGCCCTGGAGGCGGCCGGCGAACCGTATCGCCTGATTGTCTGCACGGACCATCGCACTCCTCTGGCGAAACGCGGTCACACCTCCGATCCGGTGCCCTTTGCCTGGGTGGATGGCCCGCTTGCGTCCGACACCCTCAATGCGAGCGCCCCGTTTGATGAATTTCTGCCCACAGAAGATACCCCCCCGCTGGTGTGCGATCTCATCTCGTCGCTGTTGACATAAACCGGCCCCGCGCCCCGCGCCGCCGCGTATCAGAGCAGTCTAAGCAGCGGCAACAGCAGCAGCAGAATCACCGCCAGGGCGATCCACCACAAATTTCGATGCAGCGATCCACGCACAGGAAACTCATACAGGCAAACCGGGCAGCGATTTTCGTTGGCGGGGACATTCATCCCGCACCCGGGGCATTCTCGTGTGGGAAAGGAACGATGGGGATCGATATGCATATGGGGCATCCTAACGCAAGACCGGCACTCGTCGCAAGGGTGGGGCAGCGGGAAGCGCACCAGGAGACACCACCCCGAAAGACGCACCAGGCACTGCACGGCATAGCCGTAACCCAAAGAGGTAAGAACACCATGAGGCATTCGGGTCCCTGTCGTCTGTGGCCGGGAACGGTGCCCCCGGCCACCTGCTTGAGCGCCCCGGGCTATTCGGCGGCGGGCGGCGGCGGCGGCGGGGATTCCGGCACGACTTTGTTGGCATCGACCCAAGCAATACTGATGCGCTGGAGCTGCCGCGGCTGGCGGGCCCCCCCGACCATCCGGTAGGTGGGTAACAGTTGCGGCGTGTCATAACGCACCAACAGGCGATTTTTGACCGGATCGGTTTTGACAATCACCCCCGCCATTGTGGCGGTTCGGTCAAGGAGCGTCACGGTAGTGTTGCACCTCATTCCCGGTGCCCAGTTGTCATCAGCCATGCCCGACCTCACTTTCGTGTCGCCTCCCCAACCATGCGTGGCGCGACCGCACCGGCCACTATGATTTGAGTTGCCACGACTCCAGCGTAACGCAGCAGAGCGATCAAAACAAGCCCCGCAGCAAGAAATCTGTCGTGCCGCTCATTCCGGTCATTTCGCTCATTCCTCAGCGATAGCGGCGGCGGTGGGGGTGGGGGTGGGGACGCCGGCTCGGATGAACACGCGGAGGACGGCGCCGGTAATGGACGGGCTGGGGCGCGCAGGATGGCCCATAATAGTACACCGGCGGCGGCGGCGCGGGGGTGTAATAATACACCGGTGGCGGCGGCGGCGGCGCGGGATAGTAGCCCGGGGCGGGGCACACCGGCACATAGTGAATGCTCGACGACGAGGCCGCAATGGCGGTGCCGACCAGAGCCCCCACCACGATACCGGCGACCACGTCGCCCGAACGGTGATGACGGGCCGAGGCGCTCAGCGGTATGGCCAGGGCTGCCGCGACGCCCACGGCCAGGATGTTGGTGGTCAAGGATGAGTTCATATCGGGTTCTCCTGTTTTCGCTTCACCCCCAACGGTCGTGCCGGGGATTGAAAAGGTTACGGGTGAAGATGGCTGATGGATGGCCCGTTGGTTGTTGGTCGGGAAATAGGCAAACCCGTCAGATCAGGCGAAGCCATGGAATCAGCCCCCCCCGGCGTTGGCCCTCGACTGAATTCCCATTTGACCTTCCCCCCTTCATCCCCTACCTTATGCCCACCTTGGTTCGGAGAGATGGCTGAGTGGCCGAAAGCAACGGTTTGCTAAACCGTCGTACCGGTAATACTGGTACCGAGGGTTCGAATCCCTCTCTCTCCGCCAACTTTTTATGCGCCGATTTCGGGCTACGATTCCCCACAGGCGTGTGAACTGAATGTGGAGGATCGGGTCGGTTTTCGAGCCGAGCGAGCGAAAGATTTTTGCGGCGGGGAGGTACGCGGCGACATCTTGCGGCAGGATCGGGACAAACGGGGCCTCGGGATCGGCGACGCACGAAAAGGGTCCGTTTTGGGGGGGATTCGGGCAGGCCGAGCGTGCGGCAGAGCCGCCGCGAGGCACGGGGATCGGGGGGGGCAACCCTTCCGAACCGCATCCGTCGGGCGGCGGGGCCGCCTGCGGCGCTCCGCTGGCCTCCGCCAGATTCCAACCCGCAAACACAAGGTTCCAACCGACTTTTTTGCAGAAATTCCGCAAATCCTCGGAATTCTCCGTTTGCGCGTCGTATTTCGCCTGACGCGACGCCCTTAGAAAGTCCATCACAGGTTCTAACCGACTCGCGTTTTTCGTCTCGAATTTTGCGACCTCATCGGCCAGCGCCACTTTCTCCTGAATATATCTTTCTTTGCGGGCGGTGAATTCTTCCCGCTCGATGTCGCCCGCGAGGAAGACATCCAAAAGCCGATCCAAGAGAGTGCCAAGCTCGGCCAGCCGCGCTTTCTGCTGCTCGACCAGAGCCGCTTGCTTCGCGCGGTCGGCCACCTTCTCCCTTTCCGCCTCGGCCAGCATCTTCTCCGCAAAATCGTCCCGCAGCGAGGCCATGCACATCCCCGTGCGGATAGCCTGCGCGAAAGCCTCCTCACGGATCGTCTTGGAATCGCAGGGGCCGCGCCGCTTCCCGCAACGGTAATACTCATGCCCCTTTTTCAATTCGGCGGTGAACTGGCAGCCGCAATGCCAGCAATGCGCCGTCGCGCGGAGGGGAAAGCGGCTGTGCTTGGCGTAGCGGCCCCGGCCCGCCTTCTTGCGGACAGCCTGAACCCGCTCGAACAACTCGCGCGAAATCAACGGCGGGTGCTTGCCCTCGTACACCTCGCCGTTGAAGCGGAAAACGCCCGTGTAGAAAATATGGTCCAGCGTCCAGAGCATCTTGCTCAGCGGCAGGGTCAGGCCGTTGAACGACCGCAACCCCCAAGCCGTCACCAGGTCCAGCAGCGCCGCCGCCGTATAGCGTCCAGTGGCGTACTCCTCGAACATCCTGCGCACCAGCGGCCCGCGCTCGGGATCGATGTAAACCGCCCGCGTCTTGGGGTCGTTCAAATACCCGATGGGCGGTTTGTTCGGGTAAATGCCTTCGCGGAGTTTCTTGCGGAGGCCGCGCTTGATGTTCTCGGAGAGGCTGTCCACATAGTATTTCGACTGGCCGAACGCGATGGAAAGCATGAACTTTCCCTGCGGCGTGTTCTCAAACCAAGTCGTGGGAAATTTCAAGGTGGCGAGCTGTCCCGTGTCGAGGTCGTAGATCAAGCGCCCGCCGTCGACCGAGTTGCGCGCCAAGCGGTCGGGATGCCAAGCCAGAATCGCTTGCGCCTCGCCCCGTTTGATCGCCTTGAGCATTTCATTGAAGATCGGTCGGCCCGGCTTCTTCGCCGTCTGAGATTCGATATATTCGCGGACGACTTCCAGTTTTTCCCGCGCCGCCATCATCCGAAGCTCGTCCAACTGCGCATCAATCGAGAGGATTTGGCGCTCCTCGTCGTCCGTGCTCTTCCGCGCATAGATGAAGTATTTCATTTCTTGGCCCCCTTCTTCGCCTTTGCATTCAAAGCGGTTTTCTTGGCTTCCCTCGCCAGCTTGCGAAAGGCGGAAAGGTCCAGCGCGGGGATGGGCCGCAGCAGGATGTTTTCGCCGTCGGTGAACAGCGCCAGTTTCGTGCCCGTGCGGAGGCCCAGCGATTTGCGGACCTTTTCGGGAATGACGAACTGCCCCTTGGATGAAAGCCGCGCGATGTCGAAGTGCATTGTTTTTCCTCCGTGCCGTAAGCGACTCTTACGAGATTGGAATAATATACCGCAAGGGAGGGGGCGCGGTCAATGTTTTGGAGATAAATAATTCCGCCAGTGTCCGCCCGCAAGCGCTGGCGTGGCGAGGTCACGAGCCGCCAGAAGCGCTTGGGGGCTCCGGAGGGTTGGAATCTGGCGGAGGCCAGCGGAGCGCCGCAGGCGGCCCCGCCGCCCGACGGATGCGGTTCGGAAGGGTTGCCCCCCCCGATCCCCGTGCCTCGCGGCGGCTCTGCCGCACGCTCGGCCTGCCCGAATCCCCCCCAAAACGGACCCTTTTCGTGCGTCGCCGATCCCGAGGCCCCGTTTGTCCCGATCCTGCCGCAAGATGTCGCCGCGTACCTCCCCGCCGCAAAAATCTTTCGCTCGCTCGGCTCGAAAACCGACCCGATCCTCCACATTCAGTTCACACGCCTGTGGGGAATCGTAGCCCGAAATCGGCGCATAAAAAGTTGGCGGTGTGTTTGGCACCAAATTAGAAGCACCGCCATCGATATGCAGTAGAACATAACCGCGTAACGCTTGCAACGGCTTCCCTCTATGTCGGGCCTCTCCGCATTCATTGCACCCGGCTTCATCC
>JAQUJC010000062.1 GCA_028681135.1 Kiritimatiellia bacterium
CAGGTCGGATGTGGTAAGTGTATTCATGAGTTGGCTTTCTTTTGTTTAGACACATCCTATTCTGCAAGAATGGGATAAGAATGCCAACTCTTTTTTTAGCTTAACTTGATGAATTATTCAGGCTAACCATCCCCGGGACAAGCCCGGGGGATTTCCCACAGCCTACTGCCTACTACCTTGTGAGGCCAACCTAACCATCCCCGGGACAAGCCCGGGGGATTTTCCACAGCCCACAGCCTACTGCCTAAAGCCTATTATCTGCCCTTTCGGGTCTCTGCGTCTTGGCGCGGGTCTGGCTATCCACTTCAAAATGCGACGCCGTGATCGCGGCGGATGCGCTCCATCCGTCCGCGGGCTTCCACGGCGGACGGCACGCCCGAGTCCGCGACGCGGCGATAGATACCGACGGCTTCCTTCCAGTTGCCGACGCGCTCTTGCAGGGCGGCCGCGGCAAAGGCCGCCCGCGTAAACCATACGGTGGCCTCCGGCGGCGGGTCGGATTCCTGCAAATAGGCGTAAGCCACTTCCATGTAGCGATCGAGCGCGGCGGCAGCGCGGTTCATTTTCTCCAAGCAGCGGCCGACTTTGTAGCCAGCCTGCAGGCGCAAGTCGGCGGGGGCCCCGGCAAAATCCAGCAGGGTACGATAGGACAGCAACGCCTCTTCGTAGCGCGCGGCATTGTCGGGTCCGAGGGTGTATTGGCAATCCCCTTTGCGGCCCCAGGCAGCCATGGCCTCGGGCGAGCGTGGGAAGCGCGTAATCACTTCATTGAAAGCCAGGATGGCGGCCGGGAATTGGCCCAGTTCGCTCAGGACATCGCCCTGCGCCAGCAGCGTTTCCGGCAGGCGCGGACTGTCGGGATGCTGGGCCATCAAGGCGTTAAAATGTTCATTGGCGGCGAGGTAGGCCTGGCGCGCCGTGGCCGCGCGGCCGGCCCAAAACCAGGCATCGGCCGCCCGCGGACTGTCGGGATACTCGCGGGCCATGCGCGCAAATCGCTGTTCGGCCTTTTCATAATCGCCACGGTTGAACGCGTGTTCGCCCAGCCAGAAATGGACATCGGGGACAAATGTTGAGTCGGGAAAATCCAGTAAGAACTGCTCGCACACCTGGAGTGCTTCGGCATCGCGTTCCAGCACATACAGGCACCAACCGCGCATGAACATGGCCCGGGCCGCCGGTGCCGTCTGGGGGTACGCCTCCCGAATGCGCGTAAAATCATCTAATGCGGTTTGGAAGGCCCCCATGCGATAGCGCACCAGTCCGCGCGCCAGCAGGGCGTCCGCGCAGGGGGGCGAGTCGGGACCGGTGTCGATCAAGCGCCCATACTGTTCGCTGGCCATCTCCAGCGCGCCGCGCTCTTCATAAAGCGCCCCGAGCCGCATCACGGCGGCGCGAACATGCGCGGATTCGCTTTGGGCGCGGCTCAACTCCAGCAAGCGGATTTCGCCAGCATCGATGTCGCCCAAGGCGAGTTCTGTTTCGGCCAATTGGAGCTGGATGCGTTCTGCGGCATCCGCCGCGGTCGGCAGGCCGGCCAGCACGGTGGCATAGGTCGTTTGGGCCTGCTGAAACTGCCCGCCGGCAAACTGTGCATCCGCCAGTTGCTGCTGCAGCTCCAGGCGCTGCACTTGATTGGTTTCCACGGCCAGCGCGCGCTCGAAGCGGTTCGCTGCTTCCGCATAGCGTCCCGCCTGCCACAAGACCCACCCGTAGCGCGCCAATCCATGGGCGGAGCCAGGGGTGCCCTCAAAGGCATCCAGCCAAACCTGGTACTCGGCGGCGGCATCATTCCAGCGCTCCAGTCGCGCCATGTGATCGGCCAATTCCATCTGCACCAGAGCCGAGCGCGACGCATCCGGTATCCGGGCGGCTAGGGTACGCATCGATTCGGCACCCTCGTCCACGCGCCCAGCATCCATTAACAAGCGGGCCTTGGCCACTTGTGTTTCCAGGAGTTGGACGGGGTCGGCCGCAGCGAGAATACCTTTTTCGATCAGGTCGAGCGCGGCGGGATAGTTAGACTCCGAGCCGAGGGCTTGAGCCACTATCCGATAGCCCTGGGCGCGGGTTTCGACCCGCCGGTTCTGATTGGTCGCCAGCCGGTCGAGGCGGCGGAGGGCTTCCGCCTGCGTTCCGTGAGCCACTTGCCATTCCAGCAGCTTGAGCGCGGCCCGTTCTCCCCAGATATCGTCGGCGTGAGCCGCTTCAACCTGTTCGAGCACCGATCGTGCTTCGGTGGACTCTCCCGCGTCGAGCAAGGCGGCCGCCAACTCCAGCCAGGCCGCGGGTGTTTCTGAATGGTCTGGATAGCGGATTTCTAATTTTTGGCACGCTATCCGGGCCGCATCCCGGTTGCCCTGGGCCATCCGAATGCTGGCCAGCAGCCGCAGGGCCAAGGGAGCGGTATCCTGGGCCGCCGGTTGCTCGGGGAAATCCTCCAGCAGGGCCGCGGCCTCGGGTAGCCGATCGAGTTTCAGCAACGCATGAGCCCGGGTTAGATCATAGTCGGCTTTCATCGCAGCCGAGCGGACCGCCGCCGCATGCGCCTCCAGCAGCGCCAAGGCCTCGGTCGGCAGGGCCTGTGCCAGGCGTACGCGCGCCAGCCACAGCGCACCGGCGGCCTGGGTTCGCCGGTCGGGCGCACCGTCCACTAATTCCTCCAGGCGGCGGCTGGCCAATCCGTGCAGGCCATCCTCAAGGGCGGCACGTCCGGTCGTCAGCAGGCGGTCCGCTTCCTTGCCGGTCAGCTTTTGTGTAGGCTTGGCTGCCACCGATGGCGACTGCGCGCGCCCCGGTCCGGCTGCCGCTGCAGCCAGCACAACAGCCACCCCGATGGTCCACATCCACTTCATTTCTTTTTCTTCACTGTTCGGCGTTTCCGGGGCACCGGTACCGCGGCAAGACCCAGCACCTCCCGCAGGTAAGCGCCGGTATGCGATGCCGGATTGACCGCGACTTCTTCGGGCGACCCATAGGCCACCACGCGTCCGCCGGCATCGCCGCCCTCGGGGCCCAAGTCCACAATGTAGTCGGCCGTCTTGATAACGTCGAGATTATGTTCAATGACAATGAGCGAGTTGCCGGCATCCCTCAGGCGCAGCAGCACCTTGAGCAAGCGGTCCACATCGGCAAAATGCAGTCCGGTGGTAGGCTCGTCGAGCAGGTACAGCGTCCGGCCGGTATCGCGTCGCGCCAGTTCCGCGCTGAGCTTCATCCGCTGGGCCTCACCGCCGGAAAGCGTCGTGGCCGGCTGGCCGACCTTGAGATACCCCAGGCCCACCTCGCTCATCGTCTTGAATTTGCGAGCAATGGTCGGCACGGGGGCAAAGAACTCCAGGGCTTCATCGATGGTCATGTCCAACACATCGGCAATGGTCTTGCCCCGCCAGGTCACCTCCAGGGTTTCCTGATTATAGCGCCGCCCGCGGCACTGTTCACACGTCACATATACGTCCGGCAGAAAGTTCATCTCGATCTTCAGCACGCCGTCGCCCTTGCAGGTTTCGCAGCGACCGCCCTTAACATTAAAGCTGAACCGTCCGGGCTTGTAGCCACGCAGTTTCGAGCCCGGCAACTGCGCAAACAGGTCACGAATGCCGGTAAAGGCCCCGGTGTAGGTGGCCGGGTTCGAGCGCGGGGTGCGCCCAATCGGCGACTGGTCGATCACGATCACCTTGTCCAGATGCTGCAAGCCACTGATTGTGCTGTGCCGGCCGGGCTTTTCTTTTGATCCGTAAAACCGGCGGAACAGCGCTCGGCGCAGAATATCATCCACCAACGTACTTTTGCCGCTGCCGCTCATCCCCGTCACGCAGGTCATCCGTCCCAGCGGAATGCGAACGGTGATGCTTTTGAGATTGTTTTCGGACGCGCCGGTAATTTCGAGCCAGGCGTCACCCGGAACCTGGCGCTGATGGGGAATATCGATTTTTTGTACACCATTGAGAAATTGTGCTGTGAGGGAATTGGTGGATTTGAGCAAGTCCGCAACGGGGCCGGCATACACCACCTCACCGCCATGCACCCCCGCGGCGGGGCCCAGATCAATTACGTAATCGGCTTCGCGGATGGTCTGTTCATCGTGCTCGACCACCACGACTGTGTTGCCCAGGTCGCGCAATCCCTTCAAGGTTCGCAGCAGTTTTGCATTGTCGCGCTGATGCAGTCCAATGCTCGGCTCGTCGAGAACATAAAGAACCCCGACCAACCCAGCCCCCACCTGCGTCGCCAGTCGAATGCGCTGGGCTTCACCGCCGGAGAGCGTTCCGCTCTCGCGGTCCAGATTCAGATATCCCAGTCCCACATCGCACAAGAAACGCAACCGCTTCCGGATTTCCTTCAGGATTTCCGCCGCGATTTTGCTCTGCTGCCCGGTCAGGGGCAGCGTCTCGAAAAATGCCGCTGCGTCTGTGGCCGACAGCTTCATCACCTCCATAATGCCCTTGCCCGCCACTCGGCACGCCAGGCTTTCCGGCCGCAAGCGCTGGCCGTGGCAGGTGGTACACGGCAGGCGGTTCATGTAGGCCGTCAGTTTGCTGCGAATATAGTCGCTCTCCGTCTCCGTATAGCGCCGGTTCAAGTTCGGTATGACGCCTTCGAAGGGCTTGCTGTATTTGCGCCAGGCACCGCGCATCCACAGCCCCCGCGTAATTTTTTCTTCTCCTGATCCATGCAGGATGATCTCGCGGATTGTGGCTGGCAGCTCATCCCATGGCGTGCCCATATCAACGTCATAATGCTTTGCCAGGGCCCGCAACAGCCCTTTGCGATAGATCGCCTCGCGCCGCCCCGCCGGCCGCCACGCGGCAATGGCACCCGAATCCAGGGACTTTGTCCCGTCGGGCACCACCAATTCCTCGTCGAACACCAGCATTTGGCCCAGGCCATCGCAGGTGGGACAGGCCCCATAGGGACTGTTAAACGAAAAGTTGCGCGCCTGCAGCGCCTCGAAGCTGATCCCGCAGTCGGCGCAGGCATTTTTTTCAGAGAACAACTGGGGCGTCCAGTCCGTGCCCCCCTTGTTCTGGAACAGCGCCGTCATGACACTCTCGCCTTCTTTCAGCGCCAGCTCCACCGAATCGGCCAGTCGCCCCCGCACCTTGGCATTGAGCACCAACCGATCCACCACCACCGCAATGGAATGCTTGCGTTTCTTATCCAGCTTGGGCGGATGTTCCAGCTCATGCATCTCGCCATCGACCTGGACGCGGGTAAAGCCTTGGCGGCGCGCCGAGTCAAAAATGTCCACATGCTCGCCCTTGCGCCCCTCCACCAGCGGCGCGAGCAACTGTACCTTGGTACCGGCGGGCTTTTTCAAGATTTGGTTGACGATTTCCTCGGCGCTTTGCCCCGCGATTGGCCGCCCGCACTGGTGGCAATGCTGTTGGCCAATGCTCGCATACAGCAGCCGCAGGTAATCGTGGATCTCCGTCGTCGTTGCTACAATCGATCGTGGATTCGATCCCGCGGTGCGCTGTTCAATGGCAATGGCCGGCGACAGCCCCTCGATGCGGTCCACATCCGGCTTTTGCAATTGTTCCAGAAACATCCGCGCATACGACGAGAGACTTTCAACATACTTGCGCTGCCCCTCGGCATAGAGGGTGTCAAACGCCAGCGATGACTTGCCACTGCCGCTGAGGCCCGTCACTACACACAACGAACCGCGCGGTATCCGCACGGTGATATTCTTGAGGTTATGCTCGCGGGCACCCTCAATCAGAATGAATGGGTCTGGCATCTGCCCTCCGCCTTCCAAAAATCAAAGCCGTAGTTTACCACACCCCCGCCCGGCGGCAAAACGGGAAATACCCCGCCGGTGAATCCAGGGCGAATCTACGATATTGTGCAAGCCCTGGTCATGTTGAGTGGAGGCGCACCGCGCCGAAGTCGAAACATCTCGGTTTCGCTGCTATGGCTGGCTGGTTGCATCCGGACCGAGATCCCTCGACAAGCTCGGGATGACAGCCACCATGCACGCAGTCTGACCCCGGGACGAAAACCACCCAATCGCAGATGTGAATCCGCCGGTTCCGGCCCCCGCCATCCCCTCACATTCCCCCCGGCAACGCAGTCCGCCACTTCGTAATCCAATACGGGTCGGCCCGCCAACAGCGAATGGCCTCGCGCAGCATGGCTTGTGCAAAGTTGGGCGCTTTCACAATGAGGACGTTCTCGTCATTGCGGTCAAACGCCGACTTGGAAAAATTGGCGGAGCCCAGCACCACCGTCTCGCGGTCGATCACGATCACCTTATGATGCAGCCGCACCCCCGGTGACCGCCGCACATGAGCGCCCATCTCCTCCAATTCCTTCGTGTTGGCGCCCGGATGCTTGGCCATACCCGAATCCAGCAAAATGATCGCCTGTACGCCCCGGCCCAGGGCCTGACGAATCGCGGCAGTCAGGTCCCCATCCGTAAACGAAAACGCCATTATGGCAATTTCGTTCGTCGCCTTGCCCAGCTCTGCCACCAGCGCCTCGCGGGTGTCGTCTTCCGGCGTGAAATAGTTTTGGATGACCGTGCCCCCAATGGTGACCTGCGGATGCGGCGTGGGATAGGCAAACCGCTTGCCATGCCGCTTTTCAAAGATTTCCGTCCATTCCCGCGAGTAATTTTCCGCCAACTCCTCACTTTCAAGCACAATGACATGGTTATCATTGAAATTCGATCCGTTGCGGGTGAAGTTATACGAGCCCGTCCATACCCGCTCGCCATCGGCAATCATGAATTTATTATGCATCAGTCCCGAGCGGTTATGGGCCCGGGTCAGCATCCCGCGCTTCTCCATCTCGACCAATTCATCTTCGATGTCATAGGCGCGCTGCGCATTGTCGCGATCAAGGATGACCCGCACCTTGACCCCGCGCGCCTCCGCCGCCAGCAACGCCTGCGCCACCTGCGGCAGATTCAAGTCAAAGACGCACACATCCAGTGTTTTCCCTGCCGACTCGATGAATGCCACCAGCGCCTTCTCCATCGTAGGGGACGGCCCCAGAAAAAAATAGACCGGTTTGTCGCCAAATCGCCCCGTCAGCATGGTTTCGGCATAAAATGGGTCCACTTGAAACTGAAAGGGTGAACCTGCGGCAACTGTGGCCCAGAGGACCAGCGCGATCGCCATACGTTTCCAGTTTTGCTGTTGTAAAGTCGCCATTGCGGCCACTATGCCATACCTCGCCGCCATCGCAACCCCAGAACGACGCCCCCCCCGTCATCCATTCATCCGATTTATGCTGTCTTTCCGTCGGCCCCACGCCGTCTACGCGCCCAGAACGCGCCTTGACCGCCATCCGCCCGTTGCGTAATGTTCCGTCCATGTCGAGTTCCTCTGCACCTTCGGTTGGAGGCCGGATTCTGCGCCTCCTATGCCTGAGCGGTGTGTTGGCGGCCACCACTCTGGCCGACAGCAAACCGTATGTGGAATCCGTGCCTGTTCGCGGCTTCCATCTGTTCACCCGTCCGCGAAAGAAAGACCCGACGGCCCAATGGGATTATGTCCAGTCGCTGGACCGCGCCCACCAGGCTCGCGCGGCCGCCCGCCAAGCTTATGCCCTGCGCCTGTTCTGGCCCTATGCCGATGAAGCCCCCCAGGCACAGCAGTTCTACGCCCGCAGTCTCGACCGGCGCAACCGTTCCCAGCAGGCCTTCGATGCCTATCAGCACCTGGTCGAGACCTATCCGGGACGATTCGATTTCAACGAGGTCCTGACCCGCCAAATGTACCTGGCCAAGGCCGTGATGAAACACCGGAAAGGGAAATTTTTGTTCCTGCCCGGCTTCACTGCCCCGGAACGCGCCATTCCCCTCTTTGAAAAAATCGTTCAAAACGCTCCGGAAGGCGCCGTCGCGGCCGAGGCCTATTATCTCATCGGCCAAGCCCATGAACGCATCTATGAGTACCCGCAAGCCATTGATGCCTATTTTACCACGTTGAATCGGTTTCCGACGAGTCCCTTCGCCGAACCGGCGGCCTATGGCCAGGCCAGTTGCCAGATTCGGATTGCCGAGGATTCGCCCCAGGACAACCGGGCTGTTGAAACCGCTATTGCCGCCTGCGACTTCTATCTCCAGCGCTACCTGGACCAGCCCCGGGCCGATGACATCCGCGCTGCCCGCCAGGTTCTCCTCCACCGCCAGGCCCGCAACGCCTTTGCCCGCGCCCACTATTATGACCACATCCTCAAGCAGCCCGCTGCCGCCCTCATTGAATATCGCGCATTTCTGGCTGACCATGCCAACGCGGAACAAGCCGCCGACGCCCGCCAGCGCATCCAAATCCTCTCCCGCCAACTCGATTCCGACGCCCCCCCCCCTCCCCCACAGGAGCATTAGCATGAAACGCCTGCTCACCCCATTTGTCGTGATTCTACTGGTATCGACCGGGTGCGCCTCCTACCGCCTCGGCTCCATGCTGCCCGCTGACGTGCGCACCGTCTACATGCCGACGTGTGACAACCAGACCAACGAACCGCTGATTGAGCAAGACGTCACTCAAGCCATCCTCTCGCAAATCCAGATGGACGGCTCACTACGCCTTGCGCCCGAGGAGGGGGCGGATACCCTCCTCCGCATCAAGCTCACCCGGTTCTGGCTCGACCCGGTGGCCTATGTGTCCGGCGAAAGTTCGACCGCCAACCAATATCGCATGAACATCAGCGCGGCCTTTGTGCTCTATCGACGTGCCGACCGGTCCGTCGTCGCCCAATCCCCCTCCATCACCGGCTGGTACGATTTCGATTTTGCCGGCGACATGACCTCCTCCAAGGCCGTTGCCTTACGCCCCACCGCGGAAGATCTCGGCCGCCGTATCGTCAACCAAATTGTCCAATATTGGCCCTGAGACACCTCGTAATGACCACCCCCCCCCCCCGCAAGGAGTCCTCGCATGAACGAACGTGAAGAAGGCACCACCCTCAACCTCGATTTCAACAAACTGAGCAAGGCCGTCGCCGCCTGCCCCGGCGTGATTCCTGTCGCCGTCCAGAATGCCGATACGCATGAAATCATCCTCGTCGCCTATGTCAATGAACAGGCCTTAACCAAAGCCATCGCGGACCGTACGGCCATTTTCTGGAGCACCTCGCGCAACGAGCTATGGGAAAAAGGCAAGACCTCCGGCGAAACGTTCGAGCTCCTCGACGTCCGGGTCAACTGCGAGCAAAATTCGCTCGTCTATATTGTCCGTCCCCGCCGGGGCGGCATTTGCCACACCCGCAATCAACAAGGCGCCCCCCGCAACTGCTACTATCGGCGGCTTGATTTCACCACTGGGCACCTCGTCAATCTGGACCCCTGAATGTCTTCCCCCGCGCCTCCATCCGGCCCTGTCGATCCCCAGCGCGCAGCCGCCAATCGGCGCATGGGTGTCTTTGTTACCGTTTTCATCCTCCTGCTCGCCGGGTCGCTGGCCTTGGTGCTGCGGGAAGAAAAGCGCCGGGGTATCCTGATCCCGCCCACCCCCACTCCGCCGGAGTCCGCCCCTGCCCCGCGCCCCGTTCCGGTCGCCGACCCCGCCCCGCCCCGCCCCGAGCGCCCCGCCCCTGCTCTACCCGCCTCGCCCGCATTAAAAGAATCCGTGAAAATGGAACGCGCGTTGGTCGCCTTCCGCGAGGCCGGTGCGCATCTGAACGCCCAACGCTTTGATCAGGCCGAAGACCATGCGCTCGAAGCCCTGCGGCTCTACCCCAACATGGCCGCCGCCCAACGCATCCTCGGCTTGATCTATCTCCAGCAGGGCCGCATTGACCGGGCGATCTCTGTGCTGGAAGCCTCCCTGCGCAATGAACCCTTTCAGCCCGAAGCCCTCACCAACCTGGCCTTCGCCTATCTTCAAGCCCAGAATCCCGGACTTGCGCTCGAACTCATTGAGACCTGTCGGCGCCTCCATCCAGATTACCAACCCGCCCTCCTGCAACATGGCCTGATGCTGCTGGCCGACCCCGGCTCCACCGAGGCGGTCGAAGTGCTCCGCGAAGCCGTCGCGGCCTTTCCCCGGTTGCCCGGTCCGCGTAATAATTTGGCCGTCGCCCTCGCGCGCACCGGCGATCGTGCCGGGGCCCGGGAACAACTGGCCCTGCTCCTGGAACGGGACCCCGACAACTTCTCAGCTCTCTTCAACATGGGGGCCCTCCATGCCGCGGAAACCAATGCTCCCGCCGCTATCCCCTGGCTCCGTCGCGCCATGGACCAAACCAATCCCGCGGAATTTCGGCGCTATCTCAATGACCCCGATCTTGCGCCGATCCGCGAACTGCCCGAATTCCAGGACATGCTGCAGGAACTCGATCCCATTCTGCCGCCGCCCCCGCCCCCCCAGCAACCGTTCTGATTTGCCGCGCTTGGATGGGGCTGTGGCATCAAACGCCCCCCTCGCTAAACTACACCCCTATGGCTTGGGATTCCCGATCCACACCGCCCGGTTGGTGGGCGGATTGGACAAATCCCCACCCAGCGACCACAGATAAAAGGTGACTTTTGAACTCTTGAAGTAGTGATAGTCCTGCCCCCACGGATCGGTAAAATTAGTCAGGGAATGGTTTGCGTTCTCCAACGCAATTTTCAGGTCCTCACCATCTTCGCTCCCGTCCACCGTGCCGGGCACCTGGCCATACTGCAATCGATAGTCGGTGACGAAGCTCTCCAACTGGCCGACTTCGGCCTCAGCCTTACTGCGCGCCGCCTTCTTCTGGGCATTGCCCGCCAGCCCCAGAATCAGCATCGCCAGCAAGGCGATGATCGCGATCACTGTGAGCACTTCTACCAATGTGAATCCCATCCGCTTTGTGTAGGGCATGATCTCTCTCCTGTTGTGCTTGTATCCTGCGCTAACCCGGCCCCGGAATCAAGACCCCTCTTGTGGTGGCGGCCACCGCGCGACCTTGGAGCGCTGGCAGTATACGCCCCCCCCCCCTTAAACATTAAACCATGCCGACGGCTTGACAGATAGTGACGATGGGCCCCCTTTTTCTCTCAGGTTCCACGCCATGCAAAACGTGTTCGCAGTGTTCCTGCGCCAAGGATTCTGCAGGCGGGCCGTGCAACCGCCCGCCGAGAGGGAAATCGCCTCTGGGAGATTAAAATGTCCGAGCGTAAAGCTTGCGGGAACGGGGCAATTGGGTGCCCCCCAGCGGACGCGCATAGGCAGTGCGTTCCATGACGCGAAAGACCTTAATCTGGCCCACGGCCCGCGGGGAATCCCGGCCGACCACCTCACCCGTCACCGGAGAAAGCAACGGTTCTTCGTCCAATGCCACATGCAACACCATCCCCGGCTGCAACCCCGACCCGAGTCCCCGGTCCAGTGAGTACGAATTCTGGCCCATCTTGCGACGAATACGGCACTCAAACGGCAGCTTGGAGGCGCGCCGTTGAATCTCCTGCTGCAGGGTGCGCTTCCAGGCCTCCAGCGTGGATGGTTCGCTCGAGGCAGGCGCCACGTAGGAGGCGATCTGTTCCTTGCGCGCAGTATCGATCAGCACCACCGTCACAAAGGCCTGCTCCTCCTCGTCCACAACCACTTCGCCTTCGATGCGATAGGAAAACTCCGGCGCTCGCAGACGCATGCGCAATCCTTCGAGATACTCCACATTCTCTGCTTTCTGCAGCATGGCCACCAGATGGGAATGGTAGAGCTCGGCCAGTTCGGCCGGGCCCTTGAAAGGCGGACAGAACACCGCTTGACGCAAGACCGCCACGGAGGGGCTCGGCTCGGCCGCCGAACTCGCTACAACCATCATGACGGCCGCGGCCACTCCCGCCGCGGCTATCCAACTAACTCCCTTGCGTCTCATGCGCTGCTCCTTCTTTCGATCTGGCCGCCCTGGTCGACCCTGAATAATTCAGGTTAAAATGCTGCGTTGATAATCGGGAAGAACGTCAACGGCCCTTCCACCAGCAGATTCACCAGTCCCACCTGAATCCCGCGCAGCGAGACCGTCCGGTTGATTAATCCAATCTGAATCCCGTTGACGTCGTCCGCGCGATTGAAGAGTCCCGCCTGTACACCATTGATGTCATAGCGGACCAGATTGACGAGCCCCACCTGCACACCAGATGCCGCCCCCATTTGGCTCAACAACCCAACGCTGATCCCGTCAAATTCCGTCTCGACCAGGTTGACCAGGTTGACTTGGAATGCATCCATCTGAATCGCTTTGCTCCAAATGCCCACGTCGATACCCATCATGTCATGGTTTTCGCTGGCCACCAGGTTCAGCCGCAAGCCGATGACCGTGGTCTCCGGCGGGAACAACTGGGCATTGGCGCCGCCAAAGCCGATCTGCAAGGGTGTCATATCCAGTGCCAACGCTGGACCCGCCATCACGGCGGCCAGGCACAAACCTACCATTATTTTTTTCATCGTCGCCTTTCGTGTTATCGCTTTCATTTTTTATCCTCCGATAATGGCGCGGGTTTTGACCTTGCGGATTTCCTTTTCATCCGCCCACAGCAACCGGCCACTCTTCAAATCACGCATGTTCATGGTAAACTTATAATAGACGTCGCGAACTCGGCCGGCGGTCTGGCGAATACTCGACAAGTTGGCCGTCAGCATATAGCGGGGAGCGTCTTGCTGTCCCATTGCAATCGCGTCCTTTGCGGCCGTCTGCTGGTAGGCCAGTTCTTCTGCCAACGCCGCCTCGGTCGTGCGATCCTGGAAGCTGAACTTGCGCGACCGGATCAACTTGGTGCGAATACTATCGGTCAGGGATTCCGTGTCGATGTGCTGGTCCGTCTTGTTCTTGACCTTGTCCACAATCAACAGCGGGGGTCCGTCCCCGCCAATATCGTCCATCAGCAATTCGTCGCCCAGCAGCGAATCAACCATCGTGGCCGCGATCTGCTGCAAATCCGACGAGCCGAAGCTGGTAGACATCGGCTTCATCGAGGTTGCATCGCCATATTCCATCGTACTCATGCAGCCCGTCATCAGGGCCATCAGGAGCGCCAAAACCACAACCACTGAACCTGTCCACATTGTTTTCATATCCGTCTCCTTGAGCGGGCGGCGGAGCGCCCGTATTTCTCTCACTGATTTTCTATCCTCTTGTTCACAGCACCCTATCCCGCCGAGCGTTGTCCGCCTAATCGATGATCCAGCGTGTGCGTTCTCCGGTGCGGATACGCAGTTTGAAGGACACCGCCCGGGCATTGGGGGCCACGCCATGAATGCTCTTGGTCTCCTTGCCATGCAACACCAGCGGCCGCCAGGCGTCGCCATCGGGATCAATTTCTGCACCGTCTTCGTCAAACCAGGCAAACTTGGACTGCGCAGTCGTGGTTTTGTTCAACCGTGACATCACCTTAACGTTTGCCTTCATGAGCCCGTTCTTGGTCTGGCCCACGATCAGGTCCTCCACCGCCAACTGGCGGGCGACTTTGGCGTTGTCCACCTGCAACACCTCTTGCAAATTGCCGTCCATATCCGTTTCCGCGCCTACGGTAAAGCCCGCGGTATTGGGCGCGGCACAGCCTGCCGCCAACACGACAGCCAGGGCCGCCGCCAAAATCATCGCCATTGTTTTCATGTGTCTGCTCCCATCGCTTAATTGCCATCCTGTTGGATCACATTGATCAGAGTTGC
Organism: Kiritimatiellia bacterium; assembly: GCA_028681135.1. Taxonomy (GTDB): domain Bacteria; phylum Verrucomicrobiota; class Kiritimatiellia; order CAIQIC01; family Lenti-01; genus JAAZFE01. The sequence goes on from JAQUJC010000062.1 coordinate 13,590, forward strand.
ATCCGGCCGACGCTCATCGCCAAGGGACAGCGATTCGTCCGGCATCCCTTCGAGCCGAATATAGCTTTCGCTCATCTGCTTGCCGGCCCCCTCAGCAATTGCGGTCGTCGCCTGCGCCTCAGCCGCGCTCTGTTCGCGGGCGATATCATCGATACGCTCCTGCGCTTCCAACTCACCCTTGCGCGCCAGGCCCACCGCCGAGAGTTCCAGCGGCACGTTCAGCACCTGGCCATCCGCAAACGCCACGCTCTTTTCCCACGTCGCATAGCCTTCGCGGGTGACGCGCACCTCATGCACGCCCGGCCGGACCTGAATCGTTCCGGGCGCGGTGCCCGCCACCACGCCATCAATTTCCACCGCGGCCCCCGCCACCGGCGTCGTCACCGTGACGGTCGCCCAGGTCGGCTCTGCGGCAGCCACTCGCGCCAGCGCCTCTTGACTGGAGATCACGCGCGCGGCCAAGTCCCCCGCCCCCCGATCCAAGAGCGCATTCAACTGGTCGCCCATATCCGTCTGGACAAAGGCCGTCTGCATCACTTTTTCGCTCACGGCGATCGTATCGCCATACACCTGCGCGCCGCTTTGGCCTTCCAGCACCCGCAGCGCCACCCGCAAGGTCGTAATGGTTGCTTCCTGCGGCACCCCATAGCTCTGCGTGCGTACCGTGTTCTCCCCCAGCGACACCAGGGAGGCCAGCACCAGGACATCCGCCTCCATCATTTGCGCAATACGCAACGCCGACGCTTCCCGTGAGGGCCCGTCCACCGTCCCTTCAGATTTCGCGGTCTGCAAGACCTCTACCGCCTGGCGCAATGCTTGTTCTTCCTCCGCCCGGCGCGATTCCACAAACCGGTCCAGCACATCCTGCACCCGAACGACCTCGAACCCCGCATCCCCCAAGCGGGTTGCAACCAAATCGTTAAAGGCATCCAACGATCCCTCCAGCGACGCCCCCGCCCGGTTCTGAACAAACAGCGCCGCGCGTGATGATGCCTCGACCATCCCCGCACTCAACACCAGACTCGCCATCAGGGCCATTGCTATCGTCTTCATGTTGCGCTCCTTTTCCATAGCTCCAGTTTCAAGGTGACACGATTACGTGAGAATATACAGCCAAATCGATCCTAGTCACAATCACTAACGTCGTCGTGCCCGCCTTCAGGGTTACCTCCCCCCCCCAGAGATCACCGCCCACAGGGGCCCGCAGGGCGACTCGGCGGCAGCCCGGCTCCACCCACGCGCTCAGCACATGGATATGTGCCGGCAACGTCAACCAACTCCGCAAATCCGCCTGCTCAGAAAACAGGTTGTACAGGACCACCCCTAACTCCACCCACTCTTCGCCGGAATCCTTGGCGGCCTTGGCCCCCACCCCTTTGGCAACTGCCCGCGCGACCTGCCGCGTCAAAATCCCCGGCATCCTCTCCGCCAACGCCCGCGCCGCCAAGGCCCCCACGCTGCAAATGGGCGCGGTTGCTCCCACCCGCCGGCCACTGACCATCACGCTCACCGGCACCGGCCCTGGAAACGCCGCCGCATACACCGGCAGAGCCACCACGCCGATCGAATCCGCCGACGGCAGCGGATAGGCCACCGACATCTCTGATTTGGCCGGCGCCAGCCCCTCTTCGTAGAGGACCACCAACCGCGCCTTGCCCGCCAGGGCCCCCGTGCCATCCGCCGGTGTATCCTGCGCCTGCGGGAAGCGCCGCTTGAAGTCGTCCACATCCTCGCGCAGGCCCAGGCGCTTGCCCAGGCGCATCAAATCCTGTTGCAGATAGAGGTTGTCGGGGAAAATCTCCAGCGCCCGCTTGTAGTCGATGTAGGCGTCGTTGCGTTCCCCCAGCATCTCCCACACCACGCCCGAGAGATAGAACGTCGCCGCGTTTTGGAACGAAACCTTCACCCCTCCCGCCATCTCATCCAACCCCGCATAGACCGGCAGCAGGTGAGGATCGCGCTCGGTCCCCGCCGGCATGTTGGACGTGTCGGACCGCGCCCGGTCGATCTCGCGCTCATGGCGCTCGCGCGCCGCTTCCTGCACCTGATTGGCGCGGCGCACCTCCACCCCGGCCCCGATCAGGTCGTTAGTCGCCAGATAATTCAGGGTCTGGTAGTGATGCACCAGGGTCCGCTCGTAGCTCGGGGCCCGGTACGGAATCGCCTTGTCGTTCACCAGCACGGCGCTGACCTGCGCCCCCGCCCCCGACGCCGATATCACGGCTTGATCCTCCTGTGCCTCCCAGGCGGCAATCGCCTGCTCAAACGCGGTGCGCGACGGCCCCAAATCCCCCTCCAATTGCGCCACCCGCCCCATTTCCATCGCAAACAATGGGCCGTCACGCCCCGTCGTGCGCGCGCCGAATATCCGCTCGTAGTCCGGCCGGCGCCCCGTCCGCAGCGGCTCCAGCGTTGTCCGCTCCATGCCGGCTGGATAATGGCTGAAGGTTCCGCACCCCGCCCCGAATAAGGTCAACGTTAACGCCAGCACCACTCCAACCCGGTATCGGGAGGCGGCGCTTTGTGCATTGACTGAAATGGGGCAGCCTTTCACCATGCGGATATGACCCTACCACCTTCGTCTGCGCCCGACACTCAAAAACTGCACTGGGTGGATGCCCACTGCCACCTGCAAGACCCCCGCCTTGACCCGCACCGCCCTCAGGTTCTCGAACGCGCTGCCGAGGCCGGGGTTGGCCTGGTCCATGTTGCCGCCACGTCCGAATCTGACTGGCCTGCGGTCGCAGCACTGGCCGATGCTCATCCCGAGTTCGTGCTGTGCTCCTTTGGGCTGCATCCCTGGTTTATCCATGATCGTCATCCCCATTGGTTGGACCATCTCCGCGACACTCTCGCCGGCCGCCCCGCCGGCATCGGCGAAATCGGCCTGGATGGAGGCATGGATGATGGGCTCGAGGCCGACCGCGACGCCGTTTTTCTTGCCCAGCTCGATCTGTCCTTTGAACTCGCCCTCCCCGCCTCCATCCACTGCCGCGGAGCCTGGGGACGGATGCTGGATATCCTCCTTGCCCGCCCCCCCCACCCCGCCGGCCTCCTCCTCCATGCCTATGCCGGCCCGCCCGATGCGCTTCCCGCCCTCGCCGCTAAAAACGTCCATATTTCCTTTGGCGGCACCCTCACCCGCCCCAACGCCAAAAAAGCACTCAAAAACGCCAAAAAAGCGCTTAAAAACCGATTTTTGGTCGAATCTGACGCCCCGGACCTGCCTCCGACGCTCGCAGAAGGCCAAAAGGCCTATTTTCGGGACGAAAACGGCAAAATTCTCTCCGAACCGGCCTATATTCCCTATATTGGCCAACTTTTGGCCGATCTGCGCGGAACCACCCCCGCTCAGATCGCCGCAGAAACGACCGCCACCGCGCGGCGGCTCTTCGCCCCCCTGTTGACCTGATATCCGCATGATGCTGTTGTCGCTTGCCGCGGGGACTTCGTTACTTTTATTAATTCTGTATTGATTTGCCGCCGAAGCCAGCTCATTCTGCCAACAACACTTCGGCAACAACAGAAAGTCATCCCATGCCCCAGACCGTCATCATTACGCGCGATTTCGAGCACATGAGCTGCGTCGCCGCCGACCTCATCCAGACCCGCATCGCGCAAACCCTACGCGTCCAGGACACCTTTACCCTCGGCCTGGCCACCGGCCATTCCCCCACCGGTGTCTACCGCCACCTCGCCCAGGCCTTTAATGATCGTACGCTCGAAGCTGAAAAAATCCGCTCCATCAACCTCGATGAATATGTCGGCCTGCCCGGCTGCAATGCCCAGGAGCGCGCCCTGCATTCCGAAAGCTATACCTTCTTTATGATCCAGGAATTCTTCGGCCTGTTGCACCCCAAGTTTGCGGCCACGCATGTGCCCTGGGGCTGCCTGATCGACGAAGACCGCCTCGTGCGCGAACTCGACGCCCATCCCGACGACTGGCAGGCGCAAGGCACCGACAAGGGCCAGGCCATCGTCATCCGTCCCGACGCCGCCTCGGACTATCTGCGCTGGGTACGCACCGACATTCTCGACGCCTATGAACGCCTGATTCACGATCTCGGGGGCATTGATCTGCACCTGATCGGCGTCGGCGGCCGGGGGCACGCTGCCTTCCACGAAGTGGGTATTCCGTTCGAGGGCAACCGCATGCTCCTGGTCCGGCTCGACGACAACACCCTAGAAAATGCCCTAACGGACGGCCATTTTTTAGCCCGCCCGGAGAAACCCCGCTACGCCATTTCCATGGGTGCCGAATTGATCTATCAAGCGCCCTGCGTCATCATGCTCGCATCCGGACCGCGCAAAGCCGGCTCCGTCGCCGCATCGCTGCTCGATGAGCCCTCCCCCGCCACCCCCATCTCCTACGGCCAAATCCATGCCCAGCGCGGTAACGACATGATCTATGTTCTCGACCGTGATGCCGCCCACGACGTCTGCGAACAACGCACCGCCATTGAAGCCCGCGGTATCCTTGTCCAGGACCTTGCCTGACCCCGAGCCCCCCCCCCCTTCCGGTCATGGTGAGCGCAGTCGAACCATCTCGGCTCCACCCCAACGGCCCGCCTGCGGGTTACCGCCGAGATCCCTCGACAAGCTCCAGCCTTCGCCAAGGCTACGGTGGACAAGTCGGGATGACAGACAAGACGGGTCCTGAATGTTGACTGTTGCCCCCCCCTTCCGGTCATGGTGAGCGCAGTCGAACCATCTCGGCTCCACCCCAACGGCCCGCCTGCGGGATACCGCCGAGATCCCTCGACAAGCTCCAGCCTTCGCCAAGGCGAAGGTGGGTGTCCATCCGTGGTGGTCTGATCTTCTTTAGTTGCGGTTATGTCACGCTATGCCTTCCCGCGCTTCCCGCGCTTTCTCTTGCGCCAACTGGAGCCAATTGATACCGTTAAGCCACTCGCACTAACAGCAATCCACAATCCTAACCCACAGGCACAGCATGAAATGGCATTTCCTCGGCGGCGCGAGCCAAGTCACGGGCTCCAAACATATTCTTGAAACCGGTGAGACCTCCCTTTTGTTTGATTGCGGCCTCTTTCAGGGCCGCCGCAAGGAAGCCAACGAGATCAACCGCAACCTGGGCTTCGCCCCCGGCTCGATCGACGCCATGGTGCTGTCACATGCGCACATCGATCACTGCGGCAACATTCCCACCCTCGCTCAGCAGGGCTATCGCAACCCGATCCACACCACCACCGCCACGGCCGATCTGTTGCCCATTATGCTGCTCGATTCCGCCCACATCCATGAATCCGATGCCGCCTACCTGAACCAAAAGACTAACCGCCGCGGCTTGCCCCCCATCATACCCCTCTACACCAAAGAAGATGCTGACGCGGCCATCCGCTTGATCCAGCCTCATAAGTATCTCGAGCCCGTTGCCCTCCCCGGGGGCGTCTCGTTCGTCCAGATGGATGCCGGCCATATCCTCGGTTCCGCCGTCACGCGCATTGAAATCCCGCGCCCCGGCACGACTCCCCTGCGCGTCGGCCTGGCCTTCGACCTCGGCCGCTATAATCTGCCGCTCCTTAACGACCCCGTCCAGATGAAGGATGTCGATATCCTCATTTGCGAAAGCACCTATGGCAATCGGCATCACGAGGATGCCCTCAACGAGGGCGAAGACCTCCGCGAGGCCATCACCCGCACCCTCGGCCGCGGCGGCAAGGTCATCATCCCCACGTTCGCCCTCGGCCGGGCTCAGGAAATTATTTATCTCATTGCTCAGCTCCGCCAACGCGGCGAAATTCCTGAGGTCCCCGTCTACCTCGACAGCCCGATGGCACAGGCCGTCTCACGCGTCTTCGGAAAGAACAAATCGTACCTCGACGAAGATTTCCACGCCCTGTACAAGCTCATGGGCCCCATCATGAGCGCCAAATGGCTTATCTTTACCGAATCCGTCGCGGAATCCAAGGCCATCACCTCCTCCAGCAAACCCTCCATTGTCCTGGCCGCGTCCGGCATGTGCGAACATGGCCGCATCCTCCATCATCTCAAGCATGGCATCGAAAACGAACTCAACAGCGTTCTTCTGGTCGGCTACCAGGCGGCTCACACGCTGGGCCGCCGTCTGCATAACGGAGATAAAACCGTTCGTATTTTCGGCGATGAATTTACGGTCAGGGCCGAGGTAGAATCACTCCGCTCCTTCAGTGCCCACGCGGACCGCACCGACCTCTTGCGCTATGTCCGCGAAGCGGCCCCGCGCCACGTTTTCCTGGTCCACGGCGAACAGGACCAACGCGAATCGCTGGGCGATCTTTTGCGGCATGAACTCAACATCGATGTTCATCTGCCCGCCAATGGCGACGTGGTCAATTTTGAAAAGCTGCTCATTCCATGACCGCCCCCCCATTCCGCGCCGGCATCGCGACCCTGGTTGGCCGCGCCAACACCGGTAAATCCTCACTACTCAATGCCCTCCTTGGCGAACAGGTTGCGGTCGTGTCATCTGTTGCCCAGACCACCCGCCGACCCGTTCGGGGTATCCTCAATGACGATCACCTCCAAATTGTCTTCCTTGACACCCCCGGCATCCGCCAGGCCTCCCATTCGCTCAGTTCCATGCTCAACCGCACCGCCCGCGGGCTCGTTACCGGCTCCGATGTCGTGGTGCTGCTGCTCGATGCCTCGCTCCCCCCCCAGGCGGAAGACCGCGGCTGGATGCAGAAACTCGCCCGCGAAACCGACCCCATCTTCGCCGTGCTTAACAAGATTGATCTGGGCCTGCGCCGCCGCGCCTACGAAGAGGCCTGGGCCGACGTCATCGCCAAGAATCGCACCCACACCCCCGACTTCTCCCCCCCCCCCCTGCGCTGGTTCGAGACCTCCGCCGCCACCGCCCAGGGCCTGCCCGAACTCCACACGGCGCTCCGCCAGGCCATGCCCGAGTCCCCGGCACTCTTCCCAACGGACATGCTAACAGACGATCCGCAGCCCTTTTTTATCGCCGATGTCATTCGCGCCCAGATCAATTTCCGGCTCAAAGCTGAACTGCCCCACGCCATTGCAGTCGCCGTTGACCAGATTGACGACACCGACGAGCTTGTGACCATTCGCGCCACCATTTACGTCGAGAAAAGCTCC
>JAQUJC010000063.1 GCA_028681135.1 Kiritimatiellia bacterium
CCCCCACTTGAACATTGAATATTGAACATTGAATATTGAATATTGAATCCCCCCCCCCCCCCCCCTCCCCCCTCTACGCTTGCCGCCCTTTCCCGCCGCTGGTATCTTTCCATCTATGAAACAGCTCATCATTCTCGGTTCCGGCCCCGCCGGACTCACAGCCGCCATCTACGCCGCCCGCGCCGACCTCGCCCCCCTCATCCTGGATGGGCCCACCCCAGGCGGCCCCCTCATCACCACCCCCCTCATTGAAAATATCCCCGGCTTCCCTGAGGGCATCGGCGGCTATGATTTCATCGAACTCTTGCGTACACAGGCCAAACGCTTCGGGGCTCGCTTCCAAAGCTCCGCGGTCAAAAAGTTCACTCCCGCAGATACCGGGGGCGGCACGGTGCACCTCACCGATGACACGACGCTCCACGCCGACGCGGTCATCATTGCCACTGGCGCCAACCATCGGCGGCTCGGACTCCCCGGCGAAGATAAATTCTCTGGCCGAGGCCTCTCCTATTGCGCAACCTGCGATGGCGCATTCCACCGCGATCAGCACATCGCCGTCGTTGGCGGCGGCGACACCGCCATGGAAGAAGCGCTCTTCCTGACACGCTTTGCCTCCAAAGTCACCGTCATTCACCGCCGCGATGCTTTCCGCGCCTCCAAGATCATGGCCAACCGCGTCCTCGAAAATCCCAAGATCGAGGTCCGCTGGAATGCCGTCATCACCGCCCTCCTCGACCCTGAGCAAGATCAATTGACCGGGCTGCGGCTCAAGGACACGCTCACCGGCGCCGAAAGCACCCTCGAGGTCGGCGCACTCTTCGTCGCGATTGGCCTGGTGCCCGCCACCAGCCCCTTCGAGGACGTATTGCTCTGCGATGCCAACGGCTATCTGGTGACCGAGGCCCCCCCCCGTACCGCCCTGCCCGGGGTCTTTGTCGCTGGTGATGTCGCCGACTCCCGCTACCGCCAGGCCGTGACCGCCGCCGGGGCGGGTTGCCGGGCCGCCATCGAGGCCATGCACTACCTGGAATCTCTCGGCGAATGAGTACACATAAAGCCAGGCTCACCCCTCGCCAGAAACAGATTTATCTCCGGCTGCTTGCCCGCACCCGCCGCTATCCTGTCCGCCTGGCGCTCGCCATCCTCTTTGGTATGCTCTTCGGCGGGTCCGTGTTCGGCATCCTCGGCACCGCCCGCAGCAGCATGGTGCAAATTTTTGGCGGCGCGGAAACCCGGCTGAACGAAGCCGCCTCGCAGTGGGTCGGCCAATGGTACGCGGGCGACCTGGCCCACGATGGCATCCTGACCGTGTTTCTGCTCGCCGGGCTGCTGCTGCTCGTTATTCTGCGCGGCCTGGGCTTCTTCCTTAGCAAATATCTCATCGAATGGATTGCCCAGAATGTCATCATGCGCCTGCGCAACGAAGTCTTCGGCAAAATCCTGCATCTGCCCTTGCTCTATTTTACCAGCTCGCGCACCGGCGAACTCATGTCGCGCACCCTCAACGACACCTATATGATTGAACGCGGCATCACCGAAGTCATCTGCGATTTCGTCCAGCAGCCCTTCGTCCTGCTTGCTGCCGCCGCCACTCTGCTGCTGACCGACTGGCGCTTGGCGCTGATCGGCCTCGCGGTCTTCCCCGTGTGCATTGTGCCCATTGCCATCGCGGGTAAGCGCGTCCGCCGCCACGCCAAAGTCGGCCAAGAGCGCATCGCCGATCTTTCCAGCATCCAGCAAGAAGCCATCCAGGGGGCCGCCATCGTCAAAGCCTACGGCAACGAGGACCACGAACAAGACCGCTTCGAGAAACACAATCTCGACTTCTTCCGGCGCCAAATCAAAATTGTTGCCTCCAAGGCTGCGATCAACCCGCTCATGGAAACCTTCTCGGCCGTGGCCGCGATTGCCATCTTTCTGTATGCGCGAAAAACCGGCCTGGATTTGCCCAGCCTGACCGTGTTTCTCATCTCGATGGTCGTCATGTATGATCCGGTCAAGAAGCTCTCCCGCGTCCACCTCGCCATCCAGCAAAGCACCGCCGCCGCCGAACGCATTTACCAGATTCTGGACACCGAGGACACCGTCGCCAATCACCCCGGCGCCGTCCCCCTCACCGGTCCCATTACCGACATCCGCTACGAGGATGTCGGCTTCTCCTATGGCCCCGACGGCCCACCGGTCGTGGAACACATCAACATCAACGCCCGCTCCGGCGAGTTGGTCGCACTCGTCGGCAGCTCCGGCTCCGGCAAAACCACCCTGGTCAACATGCTCCCCCGGTTCTTTGACCCCGTCAACGGCCATGTCCGCCTCAACGGCCACGACCTGCGCGACTTCACCCTCATCTCCCTCCGCCGCCACATTGGCCTCGTCACCCAGGACACCATTCTCTTCAACGACACCGTCTTCCACAACATCGCCTACGGCGAACCCGCGGCCACCCGCGAGCAAGTCGAGGCCGCCGCCCAAAAGGCCCACGCCCACGACTTCATCATGGCCATGCCCCAGGGCTATGACACGGTCATCGCCGAACGCGGCCTCCTGCTCTCCGGCGGCCAGCGCCAACGGCTCGCCATTGCCCGTGCCCTTATGCGCAACCCCCCCATCCTGATTCTCGACGAAGCCACAAGCGCGCTGGATACCGAATCCGAACGCGCGGTCCAGCTCGCCCTGAACGCCGCCATGGAAGGCCGTACCGTCTTTGCCATCGCCCACCGCCTCTCCACCATCCAGCGCGCCGATCAGATTCTGGTTCTGGACCGGGGCCACATCGTCGAACGCGGTCGCCACCAGGAACTCCTCGACCAGAGCGGCATCTACCAGCGCCTCTATCATATGCAATTCGAAAACCAAGCGCCCCCCTCCACATGAAACCCCACGAAGCCCATCTGCTCCAAGCCCTCTGCGAAATCCGGGACCCCGACGAAATGCGCCGGGTGCTCTCCGAGCTGCTCACCCGCTCGGAAGTCGCTGCCGTCCACAAACGCTGGGCCATCCTCTGTATGCTGCGCGATGGCATTCCCCAGCGCGAAATCGCCCGCCACATCGGCGGCTCGCTTTGCAATGTCACCCGCGGTGCCCGCCTCATGCGCAACCCCGACTGCGCCTCCGCCGCCCTCATGAACCGCATGGACAACGCTTGAATTGGTTTCGCGCGCTCGCGAACGCCGCCCCCCTCCCCACGGCAAGCTTGCGCGCCCCACCCAGAATTCGTATCGTAGCCCCTATGAAACCCCATCTTCTATTCCCCCTGGCCGCCGGACTGGCCCTGGCTTCCGCCGGCTGCGTCACCACCCAACAAGCAATGGACCCGCCCCCCGCGTCGCAGGCCGATGTCCAGTACTTGCGCGAAGAACTCCGCCGCCTGTCCGCTCGCCTGGACGCCACCGAGGGCGAAGTCGGCCGCATGGCCAGCGAAATCCGCTCCTCCCGTTCCGGCCAGCCCGCCACCGCCTCTGCCAGCCAGGTCCAAGCCATGCAAGCCCAGATCGACGACCAGCAGCGCCAGATTCGCGCCCTGGATGCCGCCCGCGGACAAGATAAAAAGCAAATCTACGACGATATTTCCAAAAAAGTCGCCAGCCTCCTGAAGACAGCCCCCCCCCCCTCGTCCCGCTCCGCCTCCCAATCCGGCTATGAGCATGTCGTCCAGGCCGGCGAAAGTCTCTCCGCCATCGCCGCCGCCTACAAGGCCACCATTTCCGCCATTGTGAAGGCCAATAACCTGAAAAGCGCCGACACAATCTTTGTCGGCCAAACCCTTTTCATCCCCGATTAAGCCCCTTTTCCTATTGCGCCCCACTACCATTTCACTTTGGGCTTGCATGAATCGTGGATTACGCTATGGTGCCACGCATGATTTTTTGAGCACGGGGTCGTAGCTCAATTGGTTAGAGTACCAGACTGTCGATCTGGGTGTTGCGGGTTCGAGTCCCGTCGACCCCGCCACTTGAAAACTGAAGGCCTCCGAGCAATCGGAGGTTTTTCTTTAAGGGCTCCACAATCATAACGGGGTCTCCCCGCGGGATCTCGTCCATTTGAATAACGGGGCGTAACTCAGCCTGGTAGAGTGCGTGCTTTGGGAGCACGATGTCGCTGGTTCAAATCCAGTCGCCCCGACCATCTTAGATTCGGTTCTACTTAGGCCCATGTTTTCCATGGGCCTAAGTAGAACCGAATCTAAGATGGTCGCGCTCCTTGGACAGAATCCGAACCTACTTTGAGGCATAGCGAATCAATCAAGCACCCCTTGCGCCGAACCCTTCAAGCCCCCTTTGCGCGCGGCGCTTCGCGCCGCTACGCTGATCCTCGCTCCGCTTCGCGTCGCTCGGGATACGCGATGCCCGCGCTCCTTCCACGCGCCATCGCTTCCGCCCCCTCGCGGCGCGTTGCGCCACGCGGGCCTGTGCCCTGCGGGCAAAGCGGCCCGCGTGAAGATCGGCGGGGTTCACCACGCTTCCAGCGTGGTTCATCGCGGTGTTCAGCCGCGCTCTTTGGCCCTGCGGGCTTCGGGTGGGGGCGCGCGTCTTTTCTTGATATGCTTCCGCCCCAGGCCTATAATTCCTCTCGTCAAACGAAAGAATACGCAAGACACTGTCCGTATATTGTTGGCGTAACCAAATAGGACAAATCATGGCGAGACAAGGCACATATTACCTGGCACGGGTTTCTAAAATGGGAGCGCTAACACCTGAACTGATCGTTCAGGCCCTGCTTAGTCCCTCTCCTGTGGTCATGTTTGGAAACGCCTGGTCGTTCGTTGATGCAAAAGAATATGAAACAGGCGGCACAAAATATGTTGTCGGCCGACTCGTAAAATATAGGCCTGACGCGGAAGTTATTGTAGTCGATCCAGCTCGTCGAACCGACTTCGTTCAGCAAGAACCAAATCTTAGAATTGCATCTAGTCCGTTTGTGTATATACCGAGCCTGGCCGGCGTTGCGTTCCTTCGCGTGGCGGGACAAATTGAGGAATGGCATTTCACGGAGAGATTTGCCCGAATAATAGAGGAAACGCATTTGCTTGTTGAATGCGAGTTGAATTTAATTGCCGACCTGAAGTCATTTTCGGCCAAGCTCAGCAACCTCTCTGGCATCTATAGGATTGCTACAAAAATCCGCCTTCCAAACCCGTGTTTCAGTCCGATTTGGAAGTCTCTCCGCGACTACATCAAAATGCGTCGCTCAGGCCAAATGGTCTTGCGCGAGGATTCTAAGTCAACTGAACCTCTTAATACAAATCTTCCACAGTTAGTCGCGCGCGCTGCCGCACAACCAGAAAATGAGCCCTTTGTTCCTAACGAAGAAGTTCCAATAGGCGACGCCGCTGTGTTGATGGCCGCTGATGGGTACGGCACGGGACATATTAAAGGCGTCCGTGATGGAGTCGTAGTAATGATCCGGACAACAGACACAAACCGAAATTTCAGCTTTGATAAGGACCCGATAGCCGAGGAGCTGTTTGTTATTACATTTGAGATTTTTGAAAATATCCGGAATGAAAGACATCTGGAGCATTAAACATGTTGCGACGGGCAATCGAGCTGATAAGGGTGGTTGTAATTTCTCCGGAAATGGCCATCGTTATGATTGGCGTCGCGGTGCGCACATTTTTTCCATTATGGCTAGACATAATCGGGAACAAACTCCTCACCAATGAAAAGCTTTGGGAATATGTGCCATTAATCCCCTCTGGAGTGCTCGCGTTCGTGGTTTATTTGAGCTTTCAAATGCATGCGCCTGTTGAAGAGACGAACCGGGAGCTATATGATTGGAAGTTGTTTTGGACGCTGAAGAACAGAATTCTTGTCTCGTTGACATGGGCACTCGCGGCAGCAGTGGCAGGAGTTGTGACCATGGTATTCAGCTCTGATCTTCAAGTTACGACATTGGGGCAACTGCTGATAACAGCCTTGCTGGTGAGTATCACCGTGGCCGCGACAGACATAATGGCGTTTTTCATTCTAAAAGAGATCATGACGAAATAAGGCTAAGAGGCGGGATAGATCTACGCTCTTTCTAGTGACACTGTTAGCCTTCTCCACATCGGTCTGTTTCCGCCTTTCCCGTGCGAGACAGGTTGCCGGAGGACTCGGAAATAGACATAGCCGCCGCCGTTCTTGACCGTGAACGCTTCGTTCAAAGCAAATTCATCATGCTCTGGCCATGTACCGTCGATCTTGGGATTGCCGCCGTTCGCCACATAACACGAAATGAAACTGCCGCCACGCCGACCTGCGGTTTTGGCAATTAGCTTCTGTCCGTTTTCTACCCAAACCCCTGCAGACTGCCAGACTTGCCCTTTTCCAGACAAGACGACAAACGGGATCGGAGCGGTTCTCAAAAGTCGAGTGGGCCAGTAGGAAGCATCCTTGAGCCGCCGCGCAGGCACGCTCTCATGGATGATTATGCCCACATTGACCGGCTCCAACAGAGGCCCTCCCCTTGGCATAACGGTCAATGGACGCCCTGAGCTGTTGGACAACTTGGCCATAACATCCAGATTGAGATTGTCTATGGCGATTGCTTCGATCTCCAGCCCGCAATCCCGGGCCTCTTTGAGCATCCAGTGTAAAGCCATGTTCGTTGCGGGTTGATTGATGCCGCCTCCGATATCGGAGTGCTGGCCACAAAACCACAACTGTTTGACGGTGCGGCCGTCTTTCTTCGAGTCATAGATGGGCTGGCCTGTGTTTGTCACCCAAAGGGTTGGCATGAATTCTGCCCGGCGCTCGTCAATCGCTAGTGCATGGCGGCCATGGATAACATGTGAGCCAAGTTGGGTGTTGTGGAAGGCCCAGTTTTCCGGCTTATCAAACAGGTTTGCAATCTTATGGCTGTCGGGAACCCCCAGTTTGCCGACTGTATCGAATACTCCTACAAAATGGATGTTTGGCATGGATTTCGCTACGGAGGTTCCCGCACGGTATGCCTCATATTCAGCCGCCACACCCTTTCAATAGGCATCCGCGTTCATATCAGAAAGATGGGTATTCAGCCCTCGACATCCGATCATCCCGGCGAGGGAACGCACGGTAAACGCACCACGGCTGAACCCCACGAGAAATATTCGATCGCCCGTTTGGTATTGCTTGGCAAGCCACCCGTAGGCCTCGCAAATTGAGCGGCAAATGCCAAAGCCCCAAATGCCGCCCTTCAGCCGATCTTTTAGGTCGCCGGTCCCGACTCCTCGAAAATACCTGTTGGTTTCGCCTCGGACCGGCGCTGCTATCTCCAGGAAGCGCCACACATTGAGGCGGTCCGATTCCTTTGTATTTTCAGCGTCGTTCCAAGTCCCATCGCAGCACACCAGCAAATTCCGGCCCATAGTGATCCTTTCTAGTCTAGTGGCAAAGCCCTATATCGGTAGGATGGGCGGGAAACGCCAACCTGTCAAGATTCCTGCCTGCCTGCAGGTTCCACGCTAAAAACTTGCCAGAACCCTAGGACTGGGGCTAATCTATCCCCCATGCCTACACTGGATTGGATCGGGAAAAAAGCCGTGGTGAACCACCACCTGCGGGTGCCGTATCGACTTCTTAAAGATGTCCCGGCCCTCTCCTGTGGCGACCCCGGCACAGGGAATCTCATTGTCCAAGGGGATAACCTTCTCGCCCTGAAAGCTCTGCTGCCATTCTATGGGGGGCAGGTAAAGTGCATCTATATTGACCCACCCTACAACACCGGCAACGAGGGCTGGGTCTATAACGACAATGTAAAATCCCCCGTCATCCAAAAATGGCTCGGTGAAGTCGTCGGCAAGGAAGGCGAAACCCTCGACCGTCACGACCGCTGGCTTTGTATGATGTATCCGCGATTAGAATTGCTGAAAATGATGCTTCGCGATGATGGGGTTATCATGATTTCAATAGGAAAGGATGAAATCGCATACCTAAAAAATATATGTGACTCAATTTATGGGGTTACAAATCTTATTGAGGTATTGATATGGAACACACACGGCCATACCGAGAACCAAGAGGATATTACAGGTGTTCATGAGTATATTCTTGTTTATGCTCGGAATAAAATACATGCAAAAATAAATAATGTGGTCGCACCATCTGTCCCGGCTGACTCGAAGATAAGACGTGATTTCGCGGAAAACTCTATAACAAAGAATGGCGCAAAGAATCCACCTACTATTATTGAATTACCCGTTGGATTCCCGTGCGAGGTTGACAATTTGGAACTTCCGCCGTTTCCCCGTTGGGATGATTTCAAGGCGGCAATTGATGAGGTTGGCTATATAACAAGAGAATTAACTGGTCGGTACAAAGCCACCTATCCAGTACGGCTTGACGAAATGAAAGTCGACTCCGGGCGGTTAACGGCCCCTTGCCGTGTTTTTACCGGTTGGATGTCAGCCGATAAATTGAAAAAATATATCAATAACAACTGCCAGACACTTGAAGACAAAGATGGCAGCAATCTGTTTTTCTATCTTTCTAAGAATGGGGTTGTCTATTACAAACGGGAAGACCGTCAATTGCACTATGTGGAAAGCGTGCTTACCAATCTGGGAACAACAGAGAAAAATAAGTATATGTTAGAGGGAATGGGTATCGAATTCGCATATCCAAAACCCGTTGAGTTGATTGCCTATATTATATCTCTATATTCAAATCCCGGAGATATAATAATAGACTCATTTGCCGGTTCTGGGACAACGGGACATGCTGTGTTGATGTTAAATAAAGCTAATCCAGAAGCAACCCCCCTTAGGTTTATAATGATCGAAATGGAGTCAGCAATCGCCCAACATACAACGGCCGAACGAATAAAGCGGATGGCACAGGGATACACAACAAACAAAGGTGATGTTATAAGCGCATTGGGTGGAGGCTTTCGGTATTGCGAATTGGGCGGTGAGCTTTTCAATGAATATGGGCAAATCCATGATGAAGTCACCTTTGGCGAACTGGCCCGCCATGTGTGGTTCACGGAATTCCTCGAGCCGCTACCCCGTGAGCGGGTTCCAAATTCCCCGTTCCTCGGCGAATGCAACGGTGTGGGGCTGTACCTGCTATACAATGGAATCCTGGGCGACAAGTCCAGCAACGGCGGCAATATCCTGACCCGCGCCATCCTTGAACGGTTGCCGCAATATGATGGGCCGAAGATCATCTTTTGCGCGGGCAACCTGCTCGGGCCGGATCGACTCCGGGCCGCTTCCATTACCATCCGTCAAACCCCCTATGAAATCAAAGTGAGCTGAGGCCGCCATGCTTGTTCTAAAGGATTATCAGAACCGCGTGCTCGACTCCCTGCGCTGTTTTTTCCGAGAAAGCGCATCCAGCCGGAATCCGGCCGAGGCCTTCCAGTCATCCCTTGCCCAAAACCAACAGCGGATACGGTCTTATATTCCCGTGCTGGATCCAGGGCTACACCCGCAAATGCCGTATGTCTGCATACGCGTACCAACCGGCGGCGGCAAAACCCTGCTGGCCTGCCATGCGGCCGGCATCGCCCTGCGCGATTTTGTCCGCGAAGACAGCGGAATGATCCTCTGGCTCGTTCCCAGCAACACCATACTGAATCAAACCGCCGACGCCTTGCGCGATGTGCAGCATCCTTACCATCAGGCGCTCGTGTCCGCGTGCGGCCCCGTCGAAATCAAAACCATCGACGACGCTCTTCAAATGCGACGGGCCGAGGCCGATGGCAAGACCGTAGTGATTGTCTCCACCATTCAATCCTTCCGTGTGGAAAACACAGATGCCCGCAAAGTGTACGGGGATAATGGATGCTTTCCTGAATTTTTCCAGCACCTTACCCCCGCCATTCTAGCCGATCTGGAAAAAGGACCCGACGGGAATCCGGTGCCGTCTCTCGCCAATGTCCTGCGCTTGCGCCGCCCGGTGGTGATTGTGGATGAAGCACACAATGCCCGCACCGACCTTTCTTTCTCGATGCTGGGCAAAATTGCGCCCGCCTGCATTGTGGAATTCACGGCCACGCCCGCGATGAAAAAGCATCCGTCGAATGTGCTGCATTCTGTCCGGGCCAACGAATTGAAGATCGAAAACATGATCAAGCTGCCCCTGCGCGTGGAACAGCGCATTCCGGCCCAGCGCAACGAACTACTGGCCGATGCCATTGCCTGCCGTTCCGACATCGAGAAAATCGCACTTCTTGAGGCCCAGCAAACCCGCGAATATATCCGCCCGGTCATGCTGATCCAAGCCCCCTCCGTGGCCGAATGCGAACCGCTCCGGGAACAGCTTGTCGAACACTTCGGAATCCCCAAGGAGCAGGTAGTCATTTCTACGGGGGCAATCGAGGAATTGGGCAAGATTAAGGATTTTGCCAAGCCATCCTGTCCCGTGCGCTTCATTCTAACCGTCGAAAAACTGCGCGAGGGTTGGGATTGCCCGTTTGCCTATGTGTTGTGCAGCCTAAAGACGACTCGATCCGCAACGGCCATCGAGCAAATAGTCGGGCGCATTCTCCGTTTGCCAAACGCGACGCCCAAGCAGTGCGCCGAACTGAACCAAGGCTATGCGTTTTCGGTTTCAGAGGATTTGCCCTCGGTGCTCCATGAGCTCACCACCGCGCTTGAATCGCACGGCTTCAGCAGGCAAGAAGCGCAAAGCGCCATTATCACGCTTCAACAATCCAGCATTTTTGCCCAGCATCGAACCGTGACTTTGGCACCCGGCGAACTGGATGCAGCGGCTGCCGCAAAGCAGACCAAAGCCTTGGAAGGCAAGGTCACCTTCAACGCAACACAAAACACGGTTGTCATCCATATGCCCCTCGACGAAAAGGAAACCGAAGCAGCCGCTTCGTGCGGCGCCACGCTAGAGGCACGGGGCAAGATCATTCAGGCCGCCGAGGAGGTCCGCACCGTCGCCGAAGCGGCGGGAGCGTCCTATGCAGCTCCGGCCTCGCCCTATGGCCGAGGCATTTCCTTTGCCATTCCACGCCTGTGCATTCGGGAAGGCCAGCGCGTGATGGAATTCGAGAAGACCATCTTGCTTGAACGCCGTTGGAGCCTGGCCGACAAATCGGCCGACCTTCCGGCAAACTACAATCCCCTTGAACGCCCGCTGGCCCAATCCGGAACTGTGGATGTATCCAAGACCGGGGATATCACCGCTAACATCAGGGAAGCATGCGACCCGCAGGGTAATTTTGTCGCCAGCCTGCATCAGCAAGTCATGGATTTTGGCCTGCAGGACGATTGGTCGCCCCCGAAACTGATCGCTTGGCTGGATCGGGAAATTGAACATTCCGACATCCCCTACGGCGAGTCTGCGGCATTCATTAACCGGGTGTTGAATGGACTCATGGCAAAATGCTCAATCGATTCGGTGGATGCCCTCGCCCTCGACCGTTTCCGGTTGCGCGACCAGATTAGACAGCGCATCCAGCAGCACCGCGACACCGAACGCAAAAAGGCGTTCCAGGACCTGCTGCTCCCCGACTCGCCGCTGACCGTTGACGAAAAAGTGGTCTTTGATTTCCTGGAAGAACCCTACGCGCCAAGCTGGTATTGCGAAAGCGCCTATGTTTTCAAAAAACACTACTTCGGTTCAAAGCCCGGGGAGCTGGCCGAAAAAACCCCGTCGGGTGCCCTCACCGAAGAATTCCTCTGCGCCCAATATCTCGATAACCTCGAAGAAGTGGAATTCTGGGCGCGGAATTTGGCAGGAAAGCCCGGCTCCGTCCGCCTGCAAACATCCACCGATTGGTTCTATCCGGATTTTGTTTGCAAGCTAAATGATGGCCGCGTCGCCGCCATTGAATACAAGGGCGGAGATCGGATCAGCAACGAGGATTCGCAAAACAAACTTGCCGTCGGCACCGTCTGGCAATCCCGAAGCAACGGCCGCTGCCTCTTCCTGATGCCCTCTAGCCGGAATTTCTCCGCTATCAAAGAGGCCTTTGTTCCGACGCGGTAGAAATCATGAGCACACGGGAAAACATGTTTGCGGAATTTGATAACTACGCCTTATTGGAACAATACAAGAACCGCACACCCGGCCTCCCGCGCCTGACCGGCAAACAACTTGCCGACATGTTGCAGACGCTAATCGATTCAGACCCTAAAGAGGAAGTCGTGCAGGAGTTTTTCGAGGCGCATCCCAGATGCTTGCCCCGGGCAGGTTTGTTCCATCATGGTTTAAGGGGCGACATAGTTGTTTCAAAGCTGCCCTTGCACAATGATTTCGTCACGGATTTTGCCTACATGACTAAAAACTCTCAAGAGGTGCGCATATTTTGCGTCGAGATCGAACGGCCAGGAAAATTGCTATTTCGAAAAGACAACCATTTCACTTCCGACTATGCGAAGGCCAGACAGCAGGTAGTCGACTGGAACCACTGGGCTCAACATAACATGCGGGCAATGGTGAAATATTTCGGGCGGCTTGGCAAATACTTGACCGAAGATTTCACCGCGTTGACGATGCACAGCATTCTCATAATGGGGAGGCGTTCAGAGCTGAATACGCGAGCCCGGCGTGAGCGATGGTCGGCAGAGGCTTCGCTATTGCCTAAGTCGATTGATGTAATGACTTATGACAGGATTATCGAAGAGCTTGAGGTGGAAGCGTTCATGCCAGACAATGTCCATATTCTAGTATGCTCATATCAAGATCAGGCGTTGAAGGTGAAGCAGGTTGTTGATGCCTAGTTGATAATTGGAAGCCAAATGCGGGGCCGTAAGTTAATCTTACGGCATATAAGAGGGGTGCAGGATTCGAAGGGGGGATGGTTTTCCACAGTATGGAAAACTCAACGAAAAGGTCGGTCTTACGAGCTTTTCAGGCTGTTTTCCGGAGCTGTTGAGCGGAGCACGCGTCGCCCCTTGTGAGCCGTAGAGCGCGACCGACCGAAGCGGCCGGGAAAATGGTGCCCGACGAAGTCGGGCAGCGCCCTTAGCCGCAGTCGCCTCGGGTGCGGCGTAGTGGCGCGGCCATTTTCTGGCCGTGAGGTCGGGGATTGTTCGCGCTCTCAGGCGAAACGGGGGCGTTGCGTGTGGAGCGAGGATTTACTTAGGGAATTAAAAAAATAATCCAGAGATTGAGAGATCATAGCCGCGGAGTGCCGACAGGCACGACCCCAGTCCCGACGCGCTTGCGCGGGCGGGACGGTGCCGGGCGCGGTCCAGAGTCCGCGCCTGGCAGGAGGACGCCGAAAAGCAAGTGGCCCTGAGTTTTCCGCCTTGCGGGACACTCGGGACGAGTTGCAGGCGGCCTTGCAGCGCCTTCGGAGACTGTTTTTTGGGCAAAATTGAGGCGCGGGGGGCATTTCGAGCCCCATAGCGACCGATTTTGACCGGAAAATGGTCTCGGAAGGCGCGGATCGGAGGCGAAAAGTGGTCAGTCCCGTAATATAGTAATTTTTTCAGATAGCCCCGCAACTCCAGCAAGCGACCCTCCCGGGTATTCTCGATGCGCTGGGGATATCGGCTTAGGCAATCCGCCTTGCTCTGCCACCTCCACGCCCAGTACAGTCTTCCTTTAGCAAGAGGCAACCATTTGATCGCGCCACAGATTGATTCCACTAGATTGAAACCACCCATGCCCAATATGCCGCCACCCAACCCGCTAAGACGACATTATGTTGCGTGGGGAATCGCCGCCCTTTTAACCGCTTTCGTTATGTTGCATGTCCTCGCGTATCGTCACGCCCGCGCCATGCTCCACTACGCCAGCGGCGGCACCCGTACCGCGCCCCCCGAAACCCTGTCCCTCCTCGCCAAGAGCCGTGTCCTGTTGGCGGGCGTACAAATCCCGCGCCCCGAAGACAACCGGCCACCCACCGCCCTCGCCCCGGACGCCCGTTCCGTAGGCATCCTGGTTTCCGGCGGTGTCGCCCTTTGTGCTTGGGTCGCCGACCGCGGTCCCGGTGCCCCCCTTGTCATCCTGTTCCATGGCTACTCCACCGAAAAAAACCGCCTCCTGCTCGAGGCCCGCGAATGGCATGCCCTCGGTGCCTCCATCCTGCTTGTCGATTTCCGCGGCTCGGGTCAATCCTCCGAATCCATCACCACCCTCGGCTGGCTGGAGGCCGAAGACGTCGCCGCCGCCGTTCAATACGCCCAGGCCCGCATTCCCCACTCGCGCCTTATCCTCTACGGCCAGAGCATGGGCTCCGCCGCCATCCTCCGCGCCGTATCCGCTCACGGCGTCGCCCCCGATGCCGTCGTGCTCGAATCCGTCTTCGACACCATGCTCAATGCCATTCGCGCCCGATTCCGCGCCATGCGTCTGCCCGTCTTTCCTTCCGCCAATCTCCTCGCCTTCTGGGGCGGTCACCAATTCGGCTTCAATGCCTTCGCGCATAATCCCGTGGACTACGCCGTCTCTCTCCGCTGCCCCGCCCTCTTTCTCCATGGCTCCGACGACCCTCGCGCGCCCGTCGACCAGGCCCGCCGCGTCTTCGAGAACGTCCCCGGCAACCGCAAGACATTCGTCACCTTCGATGGCGTCGGCCACGCCTCCTACGCGGCCGCCCATCCCGTTGAATGGAATACCGCTGTCACCGAATTTCTCGGCCTGCCGGCCGCCGACCCTCAAGGAGACTCCCCATGACCCCAAAATCCGAGAGAGGGGTCAGAATGGGGTGAGAACCGCAATATATTGATTCCATAACTGTTGCGAGTTCCCCGCCAGGGGCGGGCTCGCCAACGGCGAGAAATCCAGTCACCCCAGCTCCATTCCGATTCTTTGGAGACCCGACGACCCCGTCGGGCCTCTACCGGGACGGGGTCGTCCCGGCTCCATTCGGGAAAAGGGGTCTTCGACACCCACATCACATATCCGGCTTCGTATTATGCCCGGTTGAAATATGTGCACAGCAATCCGGTTCACCACGGAATCGTGTCGCAAGCGGTCCAGTATCGCTGGTGTTCAGCCGGCTGGTTCGAGCACCAGGCCCATGCGGCTTTCTACAAGACCAGCCAGCCGTTCAAAACAGACCGCGTCGCCGTCTTGGACGACGTTGCGCCCCGCTTGATTGAAGCGGACGAAAACGGCGTCAAGCCGCCGTACTCCAAATATCGTCCCGGCTCCGCGTCCCGCACTGCCCCCCACCGTAAAGGGGTCCCGTAATTTAGCATTTTCTTCTTCGTTTTCCACGGTATGGAAAACTTTTTCGTGATTTTTCCACGCTATGGAAGATTTTTTTGCGATTTTTCCACGCTATGGAAAACGTAGATTGGGTGGTGCATTGCTCTTCTCGCCCCGTGTCATTTCGCGTGTCATTTTTGGGCATGATTTTCCCTTGTCTTTCACGACAGACGGCTCATAGTGGCAGATAGGGTTTGGAGTGATTTTGCACACAAGACGAACCATGAGGGTTGGGTGGCCGCATGGGGGGGGGTGTAGGCTGCTGGCGTTGTTGGCAATGGTCAGCGTCGGGGGGGGGGGTATTCCCAGGCAGCGCGCAGGGGCGCTATTTTGCTAAAACTAAAACGGATGCCAATGTCTATGTCGCGCCGGTGGCGTCGTCCATCTCCAAAGTCGCCATTTTGCCCTTCCAAGCCCCCACGGAACTGATCGGCTCATCGATGTCCGATATTCTGGTGGCCGAACTGCTGCGGGCGCATCGTTATACGCTTGTCGAGCGCAATCAAATGGATAGCGTCCTGGCTGAAACGGAATTTGCCCTCTCGGGGCTATCGGAATCCGCCGCCATCGAAGTGGGCAAAATGCTGGGTGCCGAGGGGGTTATTTTGGGGACGGTGGATGAATATGCAACGGTGGCCCATCGCGGCCGGGCCTATCCGGTTGTCGGGGCCTCCATCCGACTGATCGATTGCGACAGCGGGCGTGTGATGTGGAGCGTGGACCATGCGCGCCGCGCGCATTCGCCCCGCGATACTCTCTCGGGCCATGCCCGCGAGGTGGTGCATGAAATGGTTTCTGCCGTTGTGCAGAACTGGAATGTCCAGCGCCAGATCGCGACGGCCAGTGACGATACCGCAGGTGCCTCCGCCCCCCCCCACCGCCGTTTCGCCCCGCCCGAGGCTGTGCCCCCCGCCCCCCCCGTCGGCGTAACGGTGTCCGATTTCGGCCTGCGCGAAGTCACGCTGCAATGGCCCCCGCCTGCGGATCGCTCCCTACATTACCGTATTGAGCGCGCCGCGCAGCCCGAAGGCCCCTTTGAGGCCATTACCACGCTGGCGGCCACCCGCGGCAGTTATGCCGACGCCGGGACGCGCCGCAAACCACTCAACGATGCCGCTACCTATTATTACCGCCTGGTCGCCATCGACCGCGCCGAACTGGAAAGTGCGGCCTCGCCGGTCCTAGAAAGCATGACCGCGCCCCCCCCCGTCCCTCCGGTGGACCTGGCGGCGAACGCCCCGTCGGCTCGGGCCGTGAGTCTCGAGTGGACGCCGCCCCCCTCCGAGGGCGTCACGCGCTATCGTGTTGAGCGCGCCGATGGTGGCACCGACGACTTTGTCGATGTCGGCGACGTCTCCAGCCCCACGTTCAGTGAGGGCGGCACATCCGCCTCCCCTCTGCGCGATTCCAGCATCTATCGTTATCGCGTGCGGTCGATCAACCGCGTTGGCGCGGTGGGCGACGCCTCGGCGGTGGTTGAGGTCAAAACCCTGCCCCCGCCCAAGCCGCCGACCGGCCTGACCGCGCAAAGCCTGGGAGTTCGCTGCGTCCCGCTGACCTGGGCCATCCATCCCGCGCCGGATATCATCCGCTACGCCATCTATCGCGCGGACGGCGCTGAGGGCCCGTTCTCCCGTCTGGACACGGTCGAGGGTCGCGCCACCACCACCTACCTCGACGGGGGCCACAATCCCGGCAGCCTGGAGGATGACCAGCCGTACTTCTACCGCATTCGCGCCATCAATAGGGTGTTGGCGGAAAGCGCGGCGTCCGAGGGGGCCCACGCCACCACCCGCCCCCCTCCCCCCGTGGTGGAGGGGCTCACCGCCATCACCGGGCTGCCGCGTCGGGTCGAGTTGAGCTGGCGGCCTTCGCCCGACGATGCCGTCATCGCCTATGAGCTGGAGCGGGCGGAAGCGGACGGCACCTTTCAGTTTCTGGCGCGTGTGGAGGGCCTGGACGCTACCGCCTATACCGATACGGGGGATGACGCCCGCCGCTTTCTCGGCATCAGGGACCACACCCCGCTGAAAGATGGCACAGCCTATGCTTATCGCATCCGCGCCATCAATACCGCCGAGGCGGCCTCGGACTGGTGTGAGGCTATCGACGCCGTCACGAAGATCGTGCCCCAGCCCCCCACCGGTCTGCGGGTGTCGACAGGCCATGCCCGTGTGATCGACGCGGCGTGGAACACGAACCGCGAGAAAGATATTATCGCGTATGTGGTGGAAATGGCGGCCATTGAGGAGGGCCCCTTTACGGACGCCGGCCGGGTCCCTGCAGAGGGCCAACTCCACCTCACCCAGGACAATCTCCCCCCCGGCCTGAGCCGCTTCTACCGCGTGCAGGCCGTCGATATCGACGGGCTGCAAAGCGACTGGACGGAGCCCGAGGAAGGCACAACCAAGCCCCTGCCGGAGGCCCCCACAGATGTGACCGTGGAATGGGGAGCCGATGGCGCCTGGGTCCGCTGGAGTCCTCCGCCACAGGACGACATTGTGCACTACCGGATTCTAAACCGGCGATTCATGGGCCAGGACGAACTGGCCGTCAGTGAGGACGCCGAGTATTTTTTCCCGATGGCAGAGCTGGCCAAAAAGAAGGTCATGATGATTACTGCCGTCGATGCCGACGGGCTTGAAAGCTCGACATCCAATGTGCTGGAAGTTAAAGTTCCGCGATAGGGAAGCATGACCATGAAATATATGCTGCATCATCAATGGAAACTGTTCATTGCCCTTCCGTTGGCGGGTCTGCTGGCGGGCTGTTGCTGTGCCGGGGGCGGCTCGCGGCGCGCACCGAAAAAACGCAGCGCCCCCGAGCCCATTCCGGAAGGCATGAATGTGTATGTCGACCCCGTACCCAGCTCCATCAGGAGCGTGGCCGTGATGCCGTTCCGGGCGTCAACCGAACTGATCGGCATTTCTATATCCGATTTGTTTGTCACCGAATTGCTGCGGACCGGCCGCTACCAGCTCGTGGAACGCAGCCAGCTTTCCCGGGTTCTAGGCGAGGCAGAGGTGGCGCTGTCCGGCCTGACGGAAGCGCGCGCCATTGAATTGGGCAACATGCTGGGGGCCGACGGGGTCATCATCGGCTCTGTGGATGAATATGGGACCATCGCCATAAAGGGCAAGGCTTTGGCGGTGGTGGGGCTATCCGTCCGGTTGATCGATTGCAACAGCGGACGGGTGATGTGGAGCGCCAGTTTGTCTGATTGCGCGGATGTCGCCCATACGCCGCTTTCCAGCCAGGCGCGGTGTGTGGTGCGTAGCACGGTGATCGCGTTGAAGCAAAAGTGGAAAGTCCAACCCTATGCGCCGCGGGGGTCCCGGGCCCCCGCACGGGCGCGCCCCACTGATGAGGTGGCATGGTGAATGCCGTCTCCCCATCCAATGCGAGCCGCAACGGCCAGCCCCACCGCAGCCCCGCAGGCCTCGAAGCACAATTTATCATTCGCTGCCCTGACCCTACGGAATCCAGCCACTGATCCCCTACCCCCATGGAGAAACTGCCGATGAAGCCCACACACATTCTGCTTTTACTGCTGATCGGCCTGTTGACCGGTTGCGCCTCCCCCTATGGATCGTCCAGCGGCGGTGGCAATATCAATCAACCGAATGTCTTTGTGTCCTGGGACGCGGCCGACATTCAAAAAGTCGGCATCCTCCCGTTCAAGGCAAGCACCGAGCTGATCGGGGCCTCGGTCTCGGATATGTTCGTGACAGAATTCATGAAAATGGGGCGTTATGACCTCGTGGAACGCTCCCAGATGTCCGGGGTACTAGGCGAAACCGAGGTGGCGCTGTCGGGCCTCAGCTCCGGCCAGGCCGCTCAACTCGGCCAGATGATCGGGGCCCAGGGGGTCATTATTGGCACCGTGTCGGAATATGAAAAAGTGGCCCTGAGCGGCCGCGCGTATCCCGTGGTGGGCATCAGCATCCGCCTCATCCATTCTGGCACCGGACAAATCATCTGGAGCGTGGACTACGCTAAACGCGGCGGCAGAAATGCCACCCTGTCCCAACATGCCCGCTCCGTTGTGCAACAAATGGTAACTGCCCTCACCCGTCAACTCCCCTAAAGGAAGCAAGCCATGACCACCACACCCCGCTTCACCTGGTCCCGCATCGCCGCGGGTCTCGCCCTTTTTGCACTGCTGCTGGGATGCGCCTCCCCGTCGCCGTATGGCACCGCGCCGACGGCGCGCCCGGTACGGCGGACCGCCCCCGCCCGGCAGCGCGCCGCGCAACAAATGGTGCTACCGGCCATTCTGCCCCGCGTCATGATCATGATCGACGAGCAGAGCCTGGGCACAATCGCGACAGCAGAAGTCGAGGGCATGGCGATCAAGAAGCTGGTGGCCATGAATATTCCGGTGGTGGATCAGGATGTGGTGCGCGCTAATGTGGCCCGCAGCCAGCAAATGCTCAAGGCAGCGGGCGACAATCGGGGCGCGGCGGCGCTGGGTGCCCAATTCGGCGCGGATGTGGTGATCGTGGGCGAAGCGGTGGCCAAACCGTCCGCGCGACGGATCGGGGATACGAATTTGCGCTCCTATCAGGCCGTGGCGACCTTGCGCGCGGTCCGCACCGATACGGCCGCCACGTTGGCGGCCGCGTCCGAGGACTCCACGCAGGTCGGGCTGGAGGACGTCAGCGCCAGCGCCAAGGTACTGCGCGCCGCCGGCGAAGCGGCCATCGACAAACTACTGCCCGAGCTTCTGGCGCGCTGGACACCCAGCGCGCCCGCGGGCGGCGGTGCCACCGCACACCGGATGGACATCACGGTCGGCGGGGTTGACCAGTTATGGAAACTCAAGGCGATTCGTGATTCTCTGCGCGCGCGGAACCGGGATTTGCAGAATGTGGTGCAACGGGCCTATACCTCCGGCATGGCCGAATTCAGCGTGGAATCCAGGCTGCCCTCGGAGGAATTGGCGGAGGCATTGGTTTTGGCGCCGCCGGAAGGGCTGCGCATTCAAGTCCTCGATATCAGTGCAGGCCGGATTCAACTTCGGGCCGTCGAATAATACACAGGAGAACGATCATGCAACTCATCAAACACAGCACTTTGGCACTTATACTGTTGAGCCTGTTGGCAGGCCCCCTGCTGTCCGTGTCTGCGGCGAAATCTGCGGAGCCTCCGGCGCAGGACCTGGGCAAAATCAATGAACTGCTCATTATCACGCGCGTGGAGGAAACCATGACCGCCGCCATGGTAAGCATCCTGGCCGATCTGATTGCCACCACCCCCGAGTGGCGGGTGCACGATGACATTCTGCTCGATTACACCGAAGAGCAAGTCGGCTGGGAGGCCCTGCACCCCCGGATCGTCGCGCTGTACGCGCAACTGTTCACCGACGCGGACATTCAAGCGTTGATCGATTTCTATACCTCCCCCGCCGGACAGAAGCTGCTCGAGGCGACGCCCGACCTGAGCGAGCGAACGCGTCAGCTAGTGACGGAACGCTTTGAGGCGAAACTCCATATCCTGGAGATGCGCATGAAGCATCGCGAGTTGG
>JAQUJC010000099.1 GCA_028681135.1 Kiritimatiellia bacterium
CTGCTCGCCAGCTCGAATACTTCAATGGACTCGGCGGCTTTACCCACGACGGACGCGAATACATCATCCAGACCGAGCCCAGCACGCCCACCCCCGCCCCCTGGGTCAACGTTTTGGCCAATGCCGACTTCGGCACCGTCATCAGCGAAGCCGGCTCCGCCTATACCTGGAAAGAGAACGCTCACCAGTTCCGCCTCACCCCCTGGCATAACGACCCCGTCTCCGACCCCACCGGCGAAGCCTTCTATATCCGCGACGACGAAACCGGCCGCCTCTGGTCGCCCATGCCCGGCCCCGCCACCGGCCGCGGCGCCACCACCTGCCGCCACGGCCACGGCTATAGCGTCTTTGAACGCACCGAAGAAGGCCTCGCCACCACCGCCACTGTGCACGTCGCCCTCGACGCCCCCCTCAAATTCACCACCATCGTCCTGAAGAATATCAGCGCCCGCCCGCGCCACGTCTCCATCGCCGCCTATGTCGAGTGGGTCCTCGGGGAACGCCGCGAACAAAACGCCATGCACGTCGTCAGCCATCTCGACCCGCAAAGCGGCGCTCTCTTCGCCCAAAACGCCTTCAGCCTCGACTTTGCCGACCGCATCGCCTTCTTCCATTGCAGCGCAGCCGACCGCTCCCTCACCGCCAACCGCCTTGAATTCATCGGCCGCAATGGCTCTCTCGCCGACCCCGAGGCCCTGCACCGCCTCCTCCTGTCCAATCGCGTCGGTGCCGGCCTCGACCCCTGCGCCGCCTTCCTCGCCCCCTTCGAGATTCCTCCCGGCGACCAGATTCAAATCACCTTCACCCTCGGCGCTGCCAACACCGAAAGCGACGCCCGCGACCTCCTCCGCCGCCATGGCGGCGTCAACGGCGCCCACCAGTCCCTCGAAGAAATTTGGCAGTTCTGGCAGCGGCAGCTCGGCGGCATCTATGTTGAAACCCCCGATTCCTCCCTCAACTTCCTCGTCAATCACTGGCTTCTCTATCAGGTCCTGTCCTCCCGCTACTGGGGGCGCACCGGCTTCTATCAGTCCGGCGGTGCCTTCGGCTTCCGCGACCAGCTCCAGGACTCTCTCGCCTTCCTCCACGAATGCCCCTGGCACACCCGCGAACACCTGCTTCGCTCCGCCGCCCGCCAATTCCGCGAAGGCGACGTCCAGCACTGGTGGCACCCCCCCGTCGGTCGCGGCGTACGCACCAAAATCACCGATGACCTCCTCTGGCTGCCCTTCGTCGCCTGCCGCTATGTCACCGCCACCGGCGATACCGGCGTCCTCGACGAATCCGTCCCCTTCCTCGAAGCCCGCCCTCTCGCAGATGACGAAGAATCCGTCTATGACCAACCCCGTGTCTCCGACGAGTCCGCCTCCCTCTACGAACACTGCGTCCGGGCCATCCGCCGCGCCTCCACCGCCGGCCCCCACGGACTCCCCCTCATTGGCGGCGGCGACTGGAATGACGGCATGAACCGCGTCGGCCACCACGGCCAAGGCGAAAGTGTCTGGCTCGGCTTCTTCCTGCGCCGCGTCCTACTCGATTTCGCTCCCCTCGCCACCGCCCGCGACGATCACGACCTCGCCTCCCACTGCACCACGCTCGCCGACCAACTCGCCACCGCCATCGACACCCACGCCTGGGACGGCCAGTGGTACCAACGCGCCTTCTTTGACGACGGCACCCCCCTCGGCTCCTCCCAAAGCCCCGAATGCCAGATCGACTCTCTCCCCCAAAGCTGGTCCGTCCTCGCCGGCGGCACCGATCCCCAGCGCGCCCTCACCGCCATGCAATCCGCCTTTGACCGCCTCGTCGACCACGACCACCGCCTCATCCGCCTCTTCACCCCCCCCTTCGACACCGCCCCCTGGGACCCCGGCTACATCAAGGGGTATGTCCCCGGCGTCCGCGAAAACGGCGCCCAGTACACCCATGCCGCCGTTTGGTTCGCCATGGCATGCGCCCAACTCCGCCAGGTCGACCGCGCCTGGGAACTCGCCGACCTGCTCAACCCCATCCGCCAGGCCGACACCCCCGACGCCACCGCCCACTACAAGATCGAACCCTACGTCCTCGCCGCCGACATCTATACCGCCGCCGGCCACGAAGGCGAAGGCGGATGGAGCTGGTATACCGGGTCCGCCGCCTGGCTCTACCAATTCTATATCGAACATCTCCTCGGCATTCGGATTCAGGCCGACACCCTCTCCTTCGCCCCCCTCTTCCCCGCCGACTGGACCCAATTCAACGTCACCTACCGCTATCGCAATACCTTCTACCACGTCACCCTTAAAAAAGTCGGCCCCGACACCTGGAATACCCAACAACTATGGGTCGACGACATCGAACAACCCGACCACAAAATCCACCTCATCGACGACGGCCACCCCCACCACGCCACCGCCCACCTCGGCTAAAAAAATATTGATTGTCGGCTGCTGGTAGAAGTCTACCCATTCCCCATCGTCTTTAGTCTCTAGTCTCTTCTCCCCCCCCCCCCCTCCCATTCCCCATTGTATCTAGTCTACAGTCTACAGTCTACCGTCTCTAGTCTCTTCCCCCCCCCCGCCCCCCTCTGTGAACCTCTGCGGCCCTCTGTGGTAAAATTGTTAGGTTCACTTGGACATTGGATATTGAATATTGATATCCCTCCCTCCCATTGTAGGCCAGCCTTATACGGCTGGCGCGGACCCCGCCGGGGATGTAACCCCGGCCTACAAATGCCCCCACTTGGTCATTGGATATTGGACATTGGACATTGGATATTGACTCCCCCCCCCCATCCCATTTTCCATCGTCTTTAGTCTACCGTCTCTAGTCTCATCTCCCCCCTACCATTTCCAATCCTGTCTAATCCTGAAAATCCTGTAAATCCTGTCTAAAAAACTGTTAACGCCCTCCCCTCAATCCAGCGGACTCCTTACCGACACCCCCGGCTTGTTCAGCACATGCGTGTAGATCATCGTCGTCTCCACGTTCGAGTGCCCCAGCAGCTCTTGCACCGTCCGGATGTCGTGCCCCGCCTGCAACAGATGCGTTGCAAAACTATGTCTCAATGTATGCGGAGTTACCCGCTTCGCGATCTTGGCTTCTTTCGCACCAGTGCGAA
The DNA here is from genome assembly GCA_028681135.1 of Kiritimatiellia bacterium. Taxonomy (GTDB): domain Bacteria; phylum Verrucomicrobiota; class Kiritimatiellia; order CAIQIC01; family Lenti-01; genus JAAZFE01. The sequence continues at coordinate 3,104 of JAQUJC010000099.1, forward strand.
TCGCCGTCTGGAAGGCAGACTCCTGCACATGGTGCCGCCGCCGAATCCCGGAACGGGGATCCACCGCCATCTGTCGCGATGGAAACAGCCATTGCCAGGGCCAAGTCTCCCCGGCCTTGGGAATCTTGTGTTCCACTGGCGGCGGCAACCATGTCCCCGCCACATCTGCCGCCCGGTCCTCTTCGAAGAGTTGCCGCAGCCGCTCCAAATGCAGTGCCAGCGTTCCCTTTAGCGAATCCGGCAGGACGGTCACCCGATCCTTGCCGCCTTTTCCCGCCCTCACCGTCAGTATCCCCCGCTCCAGATCAATGTCCATCACCCGAAGCCGAAGCAGTTCCATCAGCCGCAGCCCCGCCCCATACATCAATTGAGCCATCAGCTTCGTCGTCCCCTCCAGTTGCTCAAACAACCGGATGCACTCCGCCGACGTCAGAACCGTGGGAACCCGGGGCGGACGCCTTGAAGCCTGAAAACCCGTCAGGTCTCCGGGCTCTCGTCCCAACACGTTGCGGAAGAAAAACACCAGCGCATTTAACGCCTGCCGTTGCGTGCTGGCCGCCACGTTCTTCTCGGCCGCCAGATGCGTCAGGTACTGCTTCACATCCTCCCCGGTCGCCTCCTCCATCCGCTTCTTTCCCAACCATCCCGCAAACCTCCACGCCCATTCCCGATAGGTCTGTTCCGTCCGCCACTGATAATGCCCAACCCGTAACCGATCCACCAGTTGCCGTTCCCAGCCCTCCTTTCCCCGATCCATCTGCTCCGGCACAATCGCCGTCGCCGCTCCCTCCACATCAACCCGTTCCGCCTTCTTGCTTTCCTGGTCCTTCGGGTTTCCAGACAGGCCATTACTTTTCATCCGCTCATGGGGCCTGGTTCTTTTCTCCGCCCGGAAAAACCATCGCACGGCTTCCCGCGCCTCCTCATCCGCCTTCACTTGATCACGGGAAATGGCTGACCCCGCCCGCTGGATTCCGCCCTCCCCATGCTGACTTCTGACTTCTGAATTCTGACTCCTTCCCCCTTTCCCCTCGAAATACGCCTTTGCTGTTGCCAGCGATGCCCGTTGCTTCGTCGCTTTCAAGTACCCCAGATACTCCCCAATCGCCCAGCGATACCGGTTCCGAACCGCCCGGTCCAAACCCGTTTCCGCGTCCAGTACACGTGTCCAATCAGGAAATGAAACTGCCCTTTCCAGGTCCATATGGCCCCTCCTTGAGTTGGTGTTTACATCTTGCGCATATTGGCCAATAGACGCAAGTCAAAAGCCCAAGTCCCTTGCAGTGAAATGCCGCCAAAACTGGGCCATCCCTCGCCTTATCGCCTTGGCCTGAATCGCTTGCATCAAACCAAATTATACCCATTGACACCCCCAATCCCACGCGCTAGCATACGAGCAACCAGTTGGGCTTTTTAAGTCTGACTTGGGCCGATGAGACTGTTGGGCTGATTAACCACCACGCTTTCGCACGGTAGCCACGTTATGCCGTCGCCATCCGTGCCGGGTCCGCCACAGAGAAGGCCAACGGTCCGCTCGCCGAAATCGCACGACGCGATTTTGTAGGTATGTCCGTTATATTCTGCGGTCATTCCGCAAGTCCATCCAGTAGT
>JAQUJC010000064.1 GCA_028681135.1 Kiritimatiellia bacterium
TTCAGCACCAACCACTACCCCTGCCGCTTGGCTGCGGCGTTAGTGGTCGCAGACGTTATCGCCGGGTTCCAGTTCGCCGGCCAGGTAGGTTTCGACCAGGGTTTCCGGCGTGGCGGGGGCACAGCCAACGACAACCTGGATGCCGTTCTGTTCAAATAATTGTTGGGCACGGGAGCCCATCCCGCCGGCCAGGATGACATTGACGCCTTGCTCGTTCAGCCACTTGGGCAGGGCCCCTGGCTCGTGGGCCGGGGGCACCATGAACTCCGTCGAGGTAATCGTCTTCTCTTGGTCGTCCACGTCGACCATGGCAAACTGAGCGCAGTGACCAAAGTGCAGGCACAGCTTTTCATCAACAACGGGAATGGCTATTTTCATGAGGGGTCTCCTTTTTGGGGGGGCAGGGATTGGATGGCCTGGGCCATGTTGTTAAAGGTTTGGACGGATTCAGCCGGGGGCTGATTGCAGATGAATGGGACGCCGTCGTCACTGGCGGCACCGATGCTTGGTGCCAGTGGAATGCGGCCAAAAAACGGGACGGCCATCTCAGTCGCCATGCGCTCGCCGCCGCCGGTCTTAAAGATGTGGGTGACCTCCCCGCAGCCAGGGCAGACAAACCCACTCATGTTTTCCACTACGCCCAGGACTGGAATCTTGAGCTTTTGGCAGAAACGAATCGAACGGCGCACGTCGGCCGTGGATACTTGCTGGGGTGTTGTCACGATCACTGCGCCATCCACCGGGGTGGCCAATTGGCAGATCGAGAGGGGTTCGTCGCCGGTGCCCGGTGGCAGATCGACCACCAGGCAATCCAATTCGCCCCAAGCCACATCTTGCAAAAATTGACGAATGAGGGTCATTTTCATGGGGCCGCGCCAAATGACGGCATCGTCGCTGGCGGGGAGTAGGAACCCGATGGACATGACCTTGAGCGTGGAGTAGTCCAGCGGCAACAGGGATTCGCCATCGCCTTGGACACGGGCGTCATTCAGATGGAGCATTCCAGGTACGCTGGGTCCGTGGATGTCCACATCGAGCAGCCCAACGCGCTGGCCGGACAGCATTAAATGGACAGCCAAGTTCGTGGCGACAGTGCTTTTTCCAACGCCGCCCTTGCCGGACATAACCAGGATTTTGCGCTTAATTTTGCTAAGGCGATTCGCCAGGCGCTCATCGTCTGTAACAGCCTCTGTAGGGGGGGGCGGGGGCGGCGGCGCGGCAACGCCGGGGATGTCGGAGCAGGCGGTGCAGGAGCCGCACGCACTTTTATCGCAGGCGGGGGTGTCTGGAGATGGGGTCATCAGAACGATCCTTGGTTAACGTTAAAGTCAAAAACAGCGCCCGCGCCCCCCGCTTGGCATGCCTCGGGGAAGGCGGCCCATAGCGCCGCTGTGGCACGGGGGCCGGTGCAATGCATGGGAACAATAAGTCGTGGCATCGTGGGTTGCAACTTTTCTATCACGCCTTGGAGTTGGAGGACCGATGCGTGGCCCAGGTGCATACCGCCTAGTATCGCGTGAATCGGGCGGTTGGGGGTGAGGTGGCGGACATGATCCAGGATTGCCATGATTCCGGCATGGGCGCAGCCGAGCAGCACCACCACGCCGTCCGGGGTGTCAAAAAACAACGATTGATCGTCCCGCAGCGGGTCCACCTCCTTGCCCTGGGGATCGAGATGAAAGGTGTCGGTCGGTTCAGCCGACGACTCGGAGCGGGGAATCTCCCCGGTACAATAGAGTCCCGGAGCGATTTCACTGGGTTCACGACTTCGAACTTGGCGACAGGCGGGGCGGGTCAGGGCCTCGCGAGCCGCCTCGGGCATGCCAATGGAGCGCGTGCTGGAGGTGCCGACATGATACTTGAGCTGCAGCGCATCGGGGTGCAAATGAACAGTGACGGGGGCGCGCGCGGCGGCCATGACCAGCGGGAGTCCGCCGGTATGGTCATAATGCCCATGGCTGAGCGCAATGGTGTCAATGGCGCTTAAATCAATCGCGAGCGCGTGCGCGTTATCTTCCAGGACGAATCCCTGGCCGGTATCAAAGAGCAAGCGGCGCGTGCCCAAGGCCAGATGGAAGCAGAGCCCATGCTCGCCGCGTGTCGTGCGCGTGGCCACGCAGTTGTCGGCCAGGACTGTGATACGCAGGGGGATCATGTCGACGTGGGGAGGGCGGACGTGTCCAGGGCGTCTAGCCAAGTGGTCCATACGGCGCGGATATCGTCGGCCATGGGGCCGGGATCGGCTTCCACCACGGCCAATCCTTGCCGCTGGGCTGCCGTGGCGGCCTTGTCGTAGCGCACCCGGCCAACAGGGATCGCGCCCGCGGCGCGGGCTTTTGTCTCAATGCGTTCGGTCAGCTCCGGATGCAGGTCCCATTTATTGATGCAGACCGCCGCCGGAATACGAAAATGCTGGGCCAGTGCCAGGACGCGCTCTAAATCATGCTCCCCGGAGACCGTGGGCTCCGTCACCACCAGCAGGCTGGACGCGCCTGTCACGGCGGCAATGACGGGGCACCCGGTGCCAGGCGGGCCGTCCACAAGCACCAGATCGCGCTTTTCCTGTTTCGCGACCTGGCGGGATTTTTCGCGCACCAGGGCCACCAGTAAACCGGAATTTTCCGCTCCGGGGGTCAGGCGCGCATGGACCATCGAACCGTGGCGGGTGGTGGAAATGAACCATTCCCCACACACCTGTTCTGGAAAATCGATGGCGTTGGCCGGGCAGTTCCACACGCAGACCCCGCACCCTTCGCAGGCACTGGCATCGACTTCGAAGACGGGCGCGCCATCGTCAGTACGGATGGCTGGAAAAATGGAATCGTAGCGGCAGAGTTCGGCGCAGCGTCCGCACCCCACACAGTCAGCGGCGCGGATGGTGGCAGCGTGGCCGCTACGGAATTCTTCGCGGTGGCGATGCTCTGGCGCCAAAATCAAATGCAGGTCGGCCGCATCCACGTCGCAATCGGCCAGGACCGCTCCCGTGGCCAGAGCGGCGAACGATGCCGTCAGGCTGGTTTTGCCGGTGCCGCCTTTCCCACTAATGACAACCAGCTCTTTCATCGGCTTTCTCCCATGCGAGCCCATAGCTGTTCAAAATGCTCTCGCCACTCGGGCAGATGGTCAAAGACCAGGTCGCCGCGGGCATAGATTTCGGCCACGCGCCGATCATTGGGCAACTCGCCCAGAATGGGGATATCCTGGTCGGCACAGAACGTCTGCACACGGGTATCGGTGGGGTCAGCGCGGTTGATCATCACCCCCATGGGCAGTTGCATGGGACGGAAGGTCTCGACCGCCAGGGTCAGATCATGCAGTCCAAATGGGGTTGGTTCAGTGACGAGTATCACAAAGTCGGCTCCGCGCACCGTGGTGATGACGGGGCACGAGGTGCCCGCGGGCGCGTCCAGCAAGGTGATGGCGTCCGGAATTCGCTGTTTTTTAACATCCCGGATCAGCGGCGGCGACATGGGCTCGCCTACATTCAGGCGGCCCTGGGCAAAAAGAATGTCACCCGCCGTGCCGGTTTCAATCGTTCCGATCTTGCGTGGTTCTTCATGGATGGCCTGGACGGGGCAGGCCAGGGTGCAGGCCCCGCAGCCATGGCACAGCTCCGTAAACAGCATGGGCTTCTTGAGCATGGCAATGGCTTTGAACTCGCACACCTCCGCACACCTCCCGCAGGATGTGCAGCGCGCCATGTCAATCACCGGGACCGGGATGCTGGCAGCCGCCGAGGACTGAATCGTCGGCTTTAGGAATAGGTGGCCATTGGGCTCTTCTACGTCACAATCGATATACTGCACGGGCTGGCCTTGCTGAGCCAGCCAGGCGGCCAAATGAATCGCGACGGTGGTTTTACCCGTGCCGCCCTTGCCGCTGGCAATAGCAATGATGGGGGGGGGCATCGCGAACATCACATGATATGGCCTTCTGAGTTGGGCGAATCGAGAACGGGTAGGCTGCCATCCTTAAAGCGTTGTAGGGCTTCCGCGCCGGGGCAGGCGGTGTCTACCAGGGCGATCTTAATTCCCGCCGCTTGCAACGCCCGGAAGGCTTTAGGGCCCACACTGCCGGTCACGACGGCTTCAGCACCGAGCCGGGAAACGGTTTCGGCGGACTGGATGCCCGCGCCTTGCGCCGCGTGCAAATTTTGCGCGTTGTCGTGGGCGGTCCCCTCATCCGTTTCGGTGTCGGCCAGGATAAAATATTTGGCGCGGCCAAAGTGCATGTCGATCGGATCCGCCAAGTCGGGTGAGCTGGACGTAATGACTATTTTCATAAGACTATCCTTTGTTTAGCTTGTCGCAATTCCACGGGCAAGTTGGATATGAACATATGCCCATAATGAAGTGAGGGCAATTCTTTTTTTCACTTTTATTGGAGGGGCAGGGGCGGGGCCCGCCATCCCCCCGTGACGCGCGGGGCGCGATATAGTAGTCTTCGGCGATGAACGTGGAGCGAATGGATTGGATTCTGCGCGGTGGGCAGGTGGCGGATGGCCTCGGCGGCGAACCCGTGCCGATGGATGTCGGCGTGACCGGTGACCGGATTGTGGCCACAGGCGACTTGTCCGGGGCGTCGGCGACACATGAGATGATCGCCGCGGGGAAGCTGGTATGCCCGGGCTTCATTGATGTCCATACGCATTCGGATGCGTATCTGCTGATTGAGCCGGGGGCGCCCTCGAAGATTCGTCAGGGGGTGACGACGGAAATTACGGGCAACTGCGGCGCCAGCGCCGCGCCCCGCTGGCCGGGCTATACCATGCCGTCGGACTGGCTCGAGCAGGACTATCCCGGCGAATGGCGCTCGGTGGCAGACTACCGTGAGTTGCTGCAGGCCCAGAACCCGGCGGTCAATTCCGCGCTGCTGATCGGGCATCGGGCGCTTCGCGCGGCGGTGATGGGGCTGGACGCGCGGGCAGCGACGAAGGATGAAATTGCGCGGATGGCAAGCCTGCTGGAGGCGGCATTGGCCGAAGGCGGCATCGGGTTGAGCACCGGGCTGGTCTATGCGCCGGCGATGTGTGCGCAGGCCGAGGAAATCCAAGCGTTGGCCAAGGTCGTCGCGCGGCACAGAGGTATTTACGCCACGCATATGCACAGCGAGGGTGCCGAGCTGCTGGAGGCCATTGACGAGGCTTTGGGTGTGGCCCGCGCCAGCGGGGTGCGGTTGCAGATTTCGCACCTGAAGACCGCGGGACGGGCCAACTGGCACAAGCTGGATGCCGCGCTGGAGAAGATTTGCGCGGCACGTGCCGAGGGCCTGGAGGTGGCGTCGGACCGCTATCCCTATACCGCCTCCTGCACCGACCTGGATGTGATTCTGCCCGAATGGGCTTCGCAGGGCGGCCGTGCGGCGATCCTGGCGCGGTTGCGCGAGCCGGAAACGCGCGCCAAAATTCGCGCGGAAATGGCTGCCCAGCGCGACGAGCGCTATTGGGAGTCGGTCTGGATCGGCAGCACCCACCATCCGGACAACTCGGGATTCGCGGGCAAGCCGATTCTGGAAGCGGCCGCGGCCTGGAGCCTGCATCCGCTAGATGCCGCGTTGCGCTTGATGGAGACCGACGAATTGTTCACCGGCGGCATCTTTTTCGGCATGAGCGAGGACAACATGTGGCGAATCCTGGCGGAGCACTGGGTGATGATTGGCTCGGATGCCTCGATCCGGTCGCCCATCGGCCCCCTGAGCCACGACCATCCGCATCCGCGCGCCTACGGCACCTTCGGACGGTTCTTGCGGGCGGTCTTCGAGGATCAGAGTGTTTCCGTCGGCGAGGCAGTCCGCAAGATGACGAGTCTCGCTGCCGATCACTTCCGATTGACTGACCGTGGCGTGATCCGTCCCGGCGCGTTCGCGGACATCATAGCGCTTGATCCGACGGCATTCCGCGATCGGGCCACTTATGAAAAACCGCACCAGTTTTGCGAGGGCGTGTCGGCGGTGTGGGTCAATGGGGTGCTGACGTTTCGCGATGGCCAGGAAACGGGGGCCCGCGGCGGGCGGATGCTCACACTCTAAACCGACCACCCGACAATGGCCGTTTGAACGCAAAGGGCGCAAGGGGAACGAGGAACGCGGACCGATGAGGGGTGAATGGGGGGCGGGCCGCCGATTGACAAATCCGGTATGAGGCGGGATATTCCCCCCATGAGCGCGACCATTATTGATCAAAAACGCCGCGTGGTATTGCCGGGTGCTCAGTCGGGAGATGCCCGGTCCGTTAATCAAGATGCGGCAGGACGCCTGGTGCTGGTGCGTCTGTTGCCCGAGCGTCCCAAGCGCAAGCCGATGGTGCCTCAGGTGGGCGCTGCCATACTAAAGAAGTCGTTGAAGCCCACTCTTTCCTGGGCGGAGGGGCGGCGGATTCAACTGGCCACCACGGACGTGGGGCGTTATCACACTTACTTTCCCAAACTAAAGCCCCTGACCCCCCGGCGATAGCGGGGGCGAATGGGGGACTGGATTCATGATGCCCACGGTTGCCCATAAAAAAATTGGCACGGTGCCGCCTCCGGCGGCGGCGGACCGCGCCTTTTTGAAAAAGGCCTTAGCCCCGGGAGGGCGGGGGGGGGTGAGTGCTGTGGAGGATGCCGCGCGGGCGTGGCTGGCACTCGCGGCGTCGCGGGCGGCGGCAGGGCCGCTGGTCGTGGTGGTCGAGAGTTCGCTGGCATTGGAGTTTTTGTCCCAGGACCTGGCGGCGCTGGGCGCAGGCAAGTCCGTCGCGCGTCTGCCAGCCTTGAACGTGGAAAGCTCACGGACACTGACGGGACAGCCCGCGCCGGATGTGAGCGGCGAACGCTTACGCACCCTGCAGCGCTGCCTGGGCTGGAAGGGGCGCGGCATCGTGGCGACCTGTATTCAGGCGTTGCTGGAGACCGTGCCATCGCCGGAGCGGATGCTGCGCCTGGGCGAGCGCGTGGTTCAGGGCCGGGAGTACGATCTGGATGCCCTGAGCGAGCGATTGGTCGCCGCGGGATATGGATTCGAGGCCGAGGTGCTGGCCAAGGGGCAGGCCTCGCGGCGAGGGGGACTGCTGGATGTGTGGCCGCTGACAGAGGCGTGGCCGGTGCGGCTGGAGTTCTTTGGCGATTCGCTGGAGAGTCTTCGTCGCTTTGATCCTGCCGAACAACGGTCGCGCGAAAACCTGAAGGCACTGATGATCCCGCCGGCCAACGAGGACACCACGGACGAAGACCGGGCGGACCCGACCGACTATTTCCCCGACAATACCTCGTTTCTGTGGATCGATCCGGAGGCGCTGCTGCACCACTACGCGATGAGCATGGAATTGGCGGGCCGCGCCAGCCCGACTGTGGTGATCGAACGCGAGTTCGCCAACTGGCGCCTAGGCATGGGACGGTTGTTTCCGGGGGGGGGCACTTGGATGCGGGCGGACATGATGGCGCGCGCGATATGGGGGTCAAGCCTTGCGAAGGCCTGGCGACCCTGACGGCCCGCGCCGTCCCGATGGATGTGATCGAGGGCCAGCGCGAAAAATGGCTGGACGAATGGCGGGCGCGGGCAGCCAAGGGCTGGCGGATCGAGATGGTGTTTACGACCGAGGCGGGCGCACGCCGCTTCGAAGAGGTCCATGACCGAATCGCAGGAATGACGATTCGCCTGGGCGCATTGAGCGGCGGGTTCGAGCTGCCGGGCGCCAAGTGGATGGTCGTCGCCGAAGCCGATTTTTATGGCACGCGCAAGGCGTTGCCGATCCGCCGCAAAACCGCCGCCACCGGCCCGCGTGATCTGACCGGTGAGCGCTTGACCGACTGGACCGATTTGCGCCCGGGCGAGTTGGTGGTCCACATCGATCATGGCATCGGGAAATATCTCGGGCTGTACGAAATTGTCGTGAAGGGCCAGTTGCAGGAAGTGCTGGCTGTTGAATATGCCCAGGGCGCGCGCCTTTATGTCCCGACCAGTCAGACGCATCTGCTCAGCCGCTATATCGGGGTGGGCCGCACCAAGCCGGTTTTGCATGCGTTGGGCGGCAAGCGCTGGATAAAGGAAAAGGTGGCCGCTGAGCGGGCGGCCAGCGATCTGGCGGCGCAAATGCTCGAGACCCAGGCGCGGCGCGCAGCCCTCGACGGCCACGCCTACGCGGAAGATACGCCCTGGCAGCACGACTTCGAGCAGGCTTTCCCCTACGTCGAAACCGACGACCAAGTGCAGGCGATCCGCGACGTGAAACGCGATATGGAATCGGTGCGCCCCATGGATCGCTTGATCTGCGGCGATGTCGGCTATGGCAAAACCGAAGTGGCGATGCGCGCCGCGTTCAAAACGGTGATGGGCGGCAAGCAGGTCGCGCTCTTGGTGCCGACCACGGTGCTGGCGCAACAGCACTACGAAACGTTTCTCGACCGGATGGGGCGTTTCCCGGTGGAGGTGGAGGTGCTGAGTCGGTTCCGCTCAAGGGCCCAACAGGCAACCGTGCTCGCCGACACGGCCCGGCATAAGGTCGATGTGCTGATCGGGACGCATCGCCTGCTACAGAAGGATATACAATTTGCCGACCTGGGGCTGGTGATTATTGATGAAGAACAGCGCTTCGGAGTGGCCGCCAAGGAGCACCTCAAACAAATGCGCGAGCTGGTCGATGTGTTGACGCTCTCGGCGACGCCGATTCCGCGTACGCTCTATCTGAGCCTGACCGGCGCGCGCGACATGAGCGTGATCCAGACGCCCCCGCGGGAACGGCTGGCCATCGAGACCTATGTGGCCCAAGACTCCGATGAGCTGGTGCGCGATGCCGTCTTGCGGGAAGTCAACCGCGGCGGGCAGGTGTTTATCCTGCACAACCGGGTGCAAACCATCGAGACGATGCGCGCGCGGCTTGAGCGGCTACTGCCGGGCATCCGAATCGGCGTGGGCCACGGGCAGATGGGCGAACGGGCGCTGGCTGGTGTGATGCGCCGCTTTGTGCGCGGTGACTATGACGTGCTACTGTGTACGACCATCATCGAGAGCGGCATGGATATTCCCAACGTCAATACGATCCTGATCGACCGGGCAGATCGCTTCGGAATGGCCGATCTCTATCAACTGCGCGGGCGGGTGGGACGTAGCACGAATCAGGCCTATGCCTATTTGCTGCTGCCGCGCCACGGGCATCTTTTCTCGACTGCGCGTGAGCGGATTCACGCCATCAAACGCCACACCAGTCTGGGCGCGGGCTTCAAACTCGCCTTGCGCGATTTGGAAATTCGCGGGGCGGGTAATGTGCTTGGCTCGGCCCAGAGCGGGCATATCGCTGCCGTGGGCTTCGACCTCTACTGCCAGCTCTTGAACCGGACCATTGCCCATCTCAAGGGCGAGCCTCAGCGGCCGATCATCGATGTGGCGGTCCAGTTTGATTTTCTCAATCTGACCCCGGACCCGCAGCACGAGGACCGCGCGGCGGTGATTCCGCGCGGCTACGTGGAAGACGAAAGCCAGCGGATCGGACTTTACCGCAAGGTGGCGGGCCTCTCGTTCGAGCATGAGGTGGACGCCCTCGCCGCAGAGTTTCGCGACCGATTCGGGCCACTGCCTGCCGCCGTGAAACGGCTGCTGGTGGTCGCGCGGCTGCGCCTCCTGGCCGCCGCGCTGGCGCTCAAGAGCGTGGCCACCGATGGCGACCGGCTCCAACTCGGTAAGGGGCGCGATGAATTTCTAATGGTGAAGGGCCGCCATATCCGTTTGCACCAACACGGCGCAGACGAGCGCTTGGCGGAAATCGGAAAGCGGCTGCGACACTTGGTGCAGTCTCGCGATCACAAGGAGTAGCAAGATGGTCAGTCCATGGTTAACGGGTGCGCTGGGGTGGGCTTTTTTTGGGCCGATCGGCGGATTGCTGGGATATGCCGCTGGGTCGATCTATAACGCGGCGCAGCGCGGCAGCATCGCGGCCGGCCCCGCCGGCCCGGAGGCCGCGCGCAACAGTTTTATGGCCAGTCTGCTGGTGCTGACCGCCGCTATGATGAAGGCCGATGGCCGGGCGACCCGTAGCGAACTCAATGTGGTCAAGCAGTTCTTCCGCCAGCAGTTTGGTTCGGCGGGCGGGGCGCAGGCGCTGCAGATGCTGCGCGATCTATTGCAAAAGGATATTCCCGTGGGCCCGGTCTGTCGGCAAATCCGCGCCCACATGAATTACTCGCAGCGCCTGACCCTGCTGCATTTCTTGTATACGATTGCCTATGCCGACGGCACCCTGCACCCGGCGGAGGACCGCCTGCTACAGCAGCTCGCCGCCGAGTTCGGGATTCGCGCCCCCGATATCCGCTCCATCGCCGCGATGTTTGCGCCCACGTCCGATCCAATGGCGGATTATCGGGTGTTGGAACTGTCGCCCAACGCCACCGATGACGAGCTGCGCAAGGCCTACCGGCGGATGTCGATGAAACACCATCCCGACAAGGTCGCCCACCTCGGGCCGGAATTCCAAAAGAGCGCCACCGAAAAATTCCAACGCGTCAACGCCGCCTACACGACTATTAAGAAGGCGCGCGGGATGACGTAGGATGGAGACAGGAGACAAACAGGTAATCTTACGCTTCATCCTAATCTGTCATCCATCACCCCCCCTCCTTTCATAACATGACCTTCGTGAAAAACAGCCTGTTGCAAACTGCCGAAATCGCAGGGATGTCACCGGACCTCCCAGAGGCGTTTCGGATTGAGCTGTTGGGCGAATTGTTCTTGTCCGGCGATACCCGCACCTACAGTCCGCATTCCGGTGTGGTGGCCGGTCTTGGGGAGCGGTATCGTCTGGGAACCAGCCTTTCCTTGCCCTTTCCGGGACTGAGCGGATTCCATTTGCCGGAAAGCGCGATTCGCCGGACGGCCATTTCCGAGCCCGAGTCCGACAGCCCAGTTCTTTGGGTTCATCCGGATTCGCTGGAGAAACACGGGCTGAAGAACCGGGAGCGGTTGGAGACTCGTGACCGCCGGATAATCGACTTTTATCCCCTGGCTTCCCAGCGGGCGGTTCTGTTCCAGGACGACACCGGCTGGCAGCGCGCTAAACTTCATCTGCAGGACGTGCAGATCAGCCGGTATTTTCGGAATCTGGGCGGCATGACCATCTTCCATTGTGTCCAGGTCAGCCGGGATTTGAAAGAACACTGGCAGAAAATTACCGCCGCCTATCAGGCGGAAGGGACCTCTTTGCTGCCGGGCATTATTCTGGATGAGGCCGGCACAGTGCTGAAAAACACGGGCCTGGATGACGGAAGCCGCGCCGGGGAATGGGGGAGCATCGATCGGAGCTTCACCCCGTTGGGACTTCCGACTTCCTGGATTCCGCTTCCGCTGTTCGCCTTTTACGGAAACAATATTCTGTCCGGCCAGACGAGCCTGCGTCCGCTGGCCGCTGAGCTGGCGACGGCGTCGGGGGCCGATCCGGAGGAATGGTTGTTCCGGTTCTTGATGGAGCCGGTGATTCGGCTCTGGATCGCCGTGTTCAAGACCACGGGTATGATCTGGGAGCCGCATGGCCAGAATGTGGTGATGATGTGCGATCCGAATACGCTGATGCCCCGGGGCGTGGCATTCCGGGACCCGGACACCGCCATCGCCGAGACCCTGCGCACACAACTGGGGCTTTCCTCCGATGTCTTTTTCGAGCGCAACCGGCATGACAACCGTCCAACCCGGGAAATGCCCGAAGGGGCCCGGAGTGAAATCAGCCGGGTGATCGACATCTCGATGGGTCTCAATACGTTTGATTATCTGGCGCGGCTGTTCGAGCTGGACTTCGGCTGTCCGCCGGCCGCGCTGCGGGAGCGGAGCCGGCATCTGTTTACCCGGTTATTGCCGGATTGGGATCAATGGTTCCCGCCAGCGGTCTATGGCTATGCCAAGCATCCACTGCCGGAGGACCGCAACTGCTATCCGCTGGAAGTCAGGGATGGGTACTTGCCGCACTGGCGCCCGGCAGGCTGACAACGTGGCGCAAGGACCGCCTAAGAAGGCAAGCAGGGGGATTGCTCGAAGGGACTGAGAGATGGTAGGATAAAGCCGGTAAGTTGACAAAATTGGGAGCCGGTAAATGAAGACACTTACCGCCATCGTCGATGATCGCCGAGAGCAAGCCGAACGAAAAGGACCTGATTACGGCCATGGTCACCAACCTGATTGTGGGGAAATGAGTGCCGCGCAGTACAATCCGGAAATTCATCATCGTCGATCCATCCGGTTGAAGGGGCATGATTATGCCGGTGGCGGCATGTATTTCGTGACGATTTGCGCCCATCGGAATGCAGGGCGCATATTTGCAGATCCATCCGTGCGAAAAATGGTCGGCCAGGTGTGGGAAATGATGCCGCAATCCCCCGCAGGGGCAGGCCTCGTGCCTGCCCTTCTGGGCACGCAATCCCCCGCAGGGGCAGGCCTCGTGCCTGCCCTGGGCACCCACGAGGGATGCCCGGAAAAGGGCACCCACGAGGGATGCCCCAAAAAGGGCACCCACAAGGGATGCCCGTACGTGGTGATGCCCGATCATTTCCATGCGTTGGTGTGCATGCAGCGCGGTCATGCGACATTGGGCAATATCGTTGGCGCATTCAAATCGATGGTGGTGCATGAATATTGTGCGGGCGTAAAGGCCCATCGATTTTCGCCGTTTCCGGGAAAAATTTGGCACCGCAATTATTATGAGGTCATCGTCCGCACGCCTGAAGCGGCAGAAAACATTGCCAAATATATCCGCATGAATCCGTGGCGGTGCGTGACGGACTTCGGCAATGCCCTGCGCGGCATAGGCAATCCAGCCCTGTGGAACCAGCCCAAATTGGGGGTGCTTTGCAGCCGAAACGCCCCCCGTCCGGAATCCATCCCTGATGCCGCCTGTTATCTTGGCGGATTCCACTCGCCCATGGAGAAGGCGTTGTTTGCCCGCCTGCTGGCGCTGAAGAAACCGCTGATCTGGTGTCCGGCCTGGGGGCTGGAGCACACGACATTTACGCCTGGCGTGGTCGAGGCCCTGGAGCAGAACCGCATGCTCATTCTCGAAATGCGCCATCGCGACGGAACCCTCGCCGCCGCCGAACAGCGCAACGGTTTCGTCATCGAAAAGGCGGACGACCTGTGGATACCCCACGTGACTCCCGGCGGGATGCTCGAACGGTTGCTGAAAGAACAGGCCAATTGCAAATAGACTATTTAGACGTGTGAATGAAAAAGAAAATCATAAATAAATCGAGTTACAAACAGACGAAAGCTGGATGGATTCTAGGGGGCTGGAAATGCAAACTGATGGTTCGGTTTTTACTATTCAGTTGGGGAAGATGCTCAATTGGAAGATGAGACAATCAAAGAGCCAAGCCCCTTATCTGAGAAACATCAATATGAGCTAGGGGGGCTTCAATTGGGCCCATGTTCGCACGATGGCATTTTCAGCAATCGAGAAACAGAAATATGAGCGTATAGATAGTGATTTGCTTGTATGTGGGGGCGGAGAAATTGGGAGATGCGCAATATGTCCTGCGAGAGATTGCACTCAATGCCTTGCGCAACATCAATGGGGACCACATCTCGGACAAGAGCAATCAAGACAACATCATTGAGGAGGAGCATGTGGATCGGGGCGGTGAGGCGTGTCGAGCCGCAATAGAATTTTCAGGGAACGGCTTGACGTGCCATGTGTACTAGTGTAGGAAGTACAGCATGTTGCCATTCCACATTACATTTCAACCCGGGCTGCCGGTCTATCAACAGGTCATTTTTGCCGTGAAAAAAGCCATTGTGACCGGCCAGCTGACGCCGGGCGACCGGTTCCCGTCGATCCGCCAGATGAGTCAGGAACTGCGGATCAATCCCAACACCGTCCAGAAGGTAGTGCGGGGGCTGGTGGAGGTGGGACTGCTGAAGGTGGTACCCGGGGTGGGCACGTTGGTTGGAAAATCCCCACCGCCGTCCTCCGCCGAAAAGAAAACATTGCTGGAGGATCAGGTGGGGAGACTGGTGGTGGAGGCCTGCCGCATGTCGTTGAGCAAGGCGGAGGTGGTGGAGGCGATTGCCGACCTTTGGCCAAACCAGGAGAGGGTGAAATGAGTGCCATCATTCAAATCGACAACATGACCAAGCGCTATCGGAAGACGGTGGCAGTGGATCGCCTGAGCCTGACGGTGCCGGCCGGCAGCATATTTGCCTTTCTGGGTCCGAACGGGGCTGGCAAAACGACGACGATCAAGACGGTGATGAATATTCTGCAACCCGAGGAGGGCGGCGCAACCGTGCTGGGCGTGCCGAGCACCGAACTGGGACCGGCGGAGTTTCAGCAGATTGGATATGTCTCGGAAAATCAACAGATGCCCGGTTGGCTGACGGTGAAGGAGTTGACCGAGTTTTGCGCGCCGATGTACCCCACCTGGGACTGGGACTTCTGCAATCGCTTGCACCAGCAGTTCGACCTGCCGCTCAATCGGAAGATCCGGCATCTGTCGCGCGGGATGAGGGTCAAGGCGGCGCTGCTGACCTCGCTGGCGTACCGCCCGCGGCTGCTGATGCTGGACGAGCCGTTCACGGGATTGGATCCCTTGGTGCGGGACGAATTCATCCGCGGGGTGTTGGAATTGACCGAGCAGGAGAACTGGACCGTATTCATTTCCTCGCATGATATCGACGAGGTGGAACGGCTGGCGGATTGGGTGGGCTTTTTGAACAAAGGGCATCTGGATATCTGCGAGTCGGTTGCGGTATTGCAGGAACGCTTCCGTCGGGTGGAGGTGGTACAGGAGAAGGTATCAGCCTCGTCGTCGGCGTGGCCGTCGCCTTGGTTGGTGCGTGAGCAGGCGGGCAAGACGCTGACGTTTGTGGACAGTGCCTACGATGCGGGCACCGAGGAGCGGGTGCGACAAGCACTGGACGGTTGCCGAGACGTGCGCATCAGCCCGTTGACGCTGCGGGAGATTTTCCTGACGCTAGCGCGGACCTATCGGATCACCGAGTAAGGAGTAGGGCAGATGAATCTGGTGCGGCATATTTTCAAGAAGGATGTTCGGCATCTTCGCGGATTGCTGACGGCGTGGGGGTTGCTGGTGCTGTTGCAGGCGGGGTTGAGCGGCAGCGGCCTGGCGGCGTCGGCGGACAACATGGCCTGGGAGGTCGCCTTTGGCCTGATTGGAATTCTGGTTCCGCTGCTGCAGAACTTGCTGGTGCTGGTGATGGTACCGTTGCTGATTCAGGATGAGCCGTTAGTGGGGACTACGGCGTTCTGGTTTACACGCCCGATTTCATGGCGGGACCTGTTGAAGAGCAAAGTGCTTTTCTGCGGTGGGCTGCTGCTGCTGCTGCCGCTGGGGGTGGAAGTGGCGGTGTTGGCGGCGAACCAGGCCTCGCTGGGGCAACTGGTATTGGCTGTGCCGGAGATATTGCTGAATCGGCTGGGGACGCTGATGCTAGTGGCAGCCCTAGCCGTGCTGACACCGACTTTCGCCCGTTTTATTCTCGTGGCGGCGTTGGCGCTTGTGGCCTACATGCTGATTCAATTCAGCATCACGATCGCCACAGCATTTATCAATCCTATGGCGATGGTGCGCGCGACCCAGAACCCGTCGCTGGTGGCCTCGAAGACGATTGTCGGAGGCCTGTTAGGGGTACTTGGCTACGGAGCAGTGCTGGCACATCAATATCGAACTCGCCGGACTCCGCGCTCGGTGCTGCTGCTCACCGGGGTTGTGGTCCTGCTGACGGCGCTGCCATATGTATGGAAATTTGATTTCATGAAGGCGCCCGGCGTAGCGGCGGTCAGTACTGAGGACAAGCATGACGACGTCCGTGTCACATTGGTCACGGAGGCGGTAGATGTGTCGGACCACTTCCGAATGAGCGGCAAGGAAGGCCGTACCAAAAGCGTCCGGGGGCTGGTGCAGGTGGAGGGCGGGCAACTGGGCTATGAGTATCGGCCACAGGTTAAGCAAGCGCGTTTTACCTTTCAGGATGGCTTTGAGGTGACGCAGAAGAGTACAGACATTGATTTTCCCGTAATGGACTGGAATGACGCCTCACTGGAGCATGTGCTGGACGGGCGCTTAGTGTCGGGGCGCCGCGGTGGTTCGTACAACCTTACATCTCTATTTGACATAAAGGACACGGACTACACCGCGCGCCATCCGCGCGTGGGGCGTCTGGATGCCACCGTAGACCTTGAGGTGTTCCGGTATGTCGTAACCGGGGCCATTCCTCTGAAGGCCAACGAGCGCATTGAACTGGGAACCGAGCAGGCGGTGATCACCGATGTGCTGGAAGACCCCACCGGTCGGGCGGTAATTTTGCGCGAGCGTACGTTGACGCTGTTATTGGACCGTCAGGCCATGAGGGCACGCAACCGTGCGGGCTCGGCACGTGTGACGTATCTGCTGCGCAACCAGGCGCAACGCGAGCTGGTGCTATCGGAAAAAGACGTGGGCCACTCCATCAACATGATGGCGCGGGCGGTCCAACGGCTGTCCATTCGGTCCGTGCGCTTGAAGTTTGGAGATGACGAAGGGGGGCTGGCCGCGCTTTTCACACCGGAATGGCTGGCAGGGGCAGAATTGGTGCGAGTGGAGGCGGTGCCGGTTGGGACGCTGACGCGAGAACTGAAGGCGGGCGATGTGAAGCTGAGCGGTAGTTCCCGGCGAATGTTCGCCAAATCTAAAACACCGGAAGAGGTCACGGCGGCACTGGACCGGATTCAGTTGCCGGAGAATCCGACCGAAGACGATATCCGCGTGTATATTCGAGCGGTCCGCGATGCCTCGGCGGGGCAGCGAGAGTGGGGCCCGAGAGACCGGCAAGTCGGGATGCTGCAAAAAATCGGTTCCGCCCATCTGGAGCTGTTGGTGGAAGAAGACCCTGATTCCCATTACTTGTCCCACGTGGTGCCAGCCCTGATTACGGAGGAGCATCAGGCGTGGGTGGTGGAGCATCTGCGCATGTATCCGTGGCTGGCAAAGGTGGTTTGGAAGAACGAGTGGACTGAGGCGGCTCGGCCGGAATTGATCAAAGGCCTGCGCCAACAGAGACGCCACTTGCCGTCGGTATGGATCAAGGCGGTGGCGTCGTTCGAGGACCCCGCGACCTATGATGACCTAGTGGATTATTTTGTCAGCCAGGAGAACCGGGAAAACACTTATCAAGTCCTGAGCCGCCTGGAGGATATCGATTTGGATGCTGCTGTGGCGCGTGCCTGGAAAAATGCCCGATTTGAATCCGACCGCCAGACGGCCAACATGATTCCAATCGCCATTGCTCATGGGCATGAGGATGCCCTGCGGATTGGTATTCTGGATGGGCTGGGCGACACGCCAAAACGGTTTTTTGGCCGACAGGCCATTCGCCACGCTGTGGAAGCGCATACAGAAGCCACGGGCACGGATCAGGAACTCGCAGACTGGTACCAGGCCAACAAGCTGCGGCTGGTATTCGATCCGCAAGCGCAGAAGTTCCGCGTGGAATAGTCCGCGCAACGTAGTGTGAATAGCCGTATTCACCACAGGCCTGCCAAGCCTGAGGCATCGCCGCCATTTCGCACAGGGAATCCACCCGACAGGAGCCGCATGCCGCAGGGGCCCGTTCAACCAACGACCGGTGCGTCTTTCCAGAGTTGTTCGAGGGCGTAGTAGGAGCGCATGACGGGGGTGAACAGGTGGATGACAAAATCGATGTAGTCGAGGACGAGCCATTCGCTCTGGGGGGAGCCGGCGCGACGGTGGCAGGCGCGGGGCGGGTCGGCGAGATGAAGCTGCTTGGCAACGTCGTCGGCCAGGGCGCGCAGGTGGGGCGTATTGAGTCCGCTGCAGAGGATCATGTAGTCGGTGACACTGGAGACATCGGCGACATTCAGAATGACGATGTTCTCGCCTTTTTTAGCTTCGAGCATGTCCCGAATCGCTTCAATCTGCCGACGTTGGGGATCGCGGGGGTTGGTTGCCGGTGTGCGGGGCGCCGTCTTCTTGGGGGCGGATGAAGAGACCTTTTTCTTGGCGGCAGGTTTCTTGGGAGTGGCCGTTGGCGGGGTGGCAGACGTTGTAGTTTCGGATGGCGCTTTTTTCATCGGTATAGGTTGTGCTCCTGAACATAGCGGATAACGGAATCGGGGACAAGCGAAACGGGTTGACCGGCAGCGAATTGGGCCCGGATGTCGCGGGAGGCGACATCGTGGAGCTGACCGGTGCGCACATCGGCCAGAAGGGTTTCGGGCCAGGGGGGGGGCAACTGGATCGTAGCGGGATCGGGGGTGAAGCCGGGGCGGGCGAGGGTGACGATTCGCACCAGCGCGAGGATGTCCAGGGGCCGGTGCCAGGTGTGCAGATCGGGGAGGGTGTCGGCACCGATGATGAACACAAAGTCGGTGTGGGGATGGCGCACGCGCAGGGCGCGCAGGGTATCCAGCGTATACGAGGCACCGGGGCGGTCGAATTCGATCGGGAGCACGTCAAAGCGGGGCTCGTTCTGGGTGGCGAGCTTGAGCATGGCGTAGCGATCGGCGTTGGAGGCGAGAGTCTCCGTTGGTTTGTGCGGGGGGATGGCGCAGGGGATGAACCACACGGCGGTGAGGTCGAACAGGCGTAAGGCGTCGCGTGCGATGCCGAGGTGTCCGTTGTGGACGGGGTTAAAGGTTCCGCCCAGAAGTCCGACCGGGCCGGGGGGCTGTGGGGGGGGGGCGGGGCGGGGCTGCATTAGAAGAGAACCGGCTCGTGGGCGGGGGCGGGGGCGGGGGGCACGAGATGGCCGACCACCACGACGGGCATATCACTCTTTTCGACCCAGTATTCACGGCCGCGAATCGATATCTTTTTGCCAATATATTGGCGAAGCTCAACGGAGTCGCCGTGGATGTGGCAAACCATTTCCAGAATGTTCTCGTCGTAGGCCAGCAAGCGGTAGCGCGATGGCGAGGCGGCGAGGAACGGGGCTGCGCGCAGTTCGCCTTCCACCTGGACGGGCTGGCCTTGCTGGGGGGCCTCGATCAGGTCGAGGTCCGCCACAAGTTTGGGATCGACCGTGACCTCGATGTCGGCTGAGCGTTGGGCGGTGACCGTAGCGGCCGGGGCGGGGACGGCGGGGGGGCGCCGCATGGTTTGCTGGCGCGGAGGCGTGGAAGGGGGCGGGGCAGAGCGTGGGGGGCGGGCGCTGGTTTGCCGAGGCGTCGGGGCGGGGGCGGGCAACGCCGTTGCTGGGCGCAAGGTGGGTTGGGCTGCCACGGGAGCGCGAGCGGGAGGCGGGGAGGGACGCGGCGCAGTGGCCCTGGGTTGGGCTGTCGGTTGCGGCGTAGAAGGCGCAATAGGGGGGGGGGGGCGGGGCGGAGTGGGAGGGG
>JAQUJC010000100.1 GCA_028681135.1 Kiritimatiellia bacterium
TTATAGCCTGCTGGAGTCTTGCCGCATGCTGGACATCAATCCGCAGGAATATCTGCTCGACGTCCTCCCCCGCCTGCCCACCATGACCAACCAAACCGCCAAGCTCTACACCCCCGCCCAGTGGAAGACCAACAGAGCCGCGTCAACAGGGCAGTAGACCGGACGCTTACGATTCATGGCCCTCTGGTTATAGCCAATCAGCAGCCCGGCTCGGCAGGGATCCACCACGGGCGGACAGGCAGCCTCGCCCTACCCAATGCCAAAACCGGATTTTGGTAGGGCGAACCCTCTGGGTGAGCCGGGTTCTTGAAGCAGTTCGAAGAAGCGACCGGCCTGTCTATATTCCCCGCGCTATGACTTAGGAACTGTCAGTATTTCAGGTTAATCAGGGTCTGCCGCGAGCAGGGTTTTCTCGTCCACCAGTTCCACTTTGAGGCGGTCGGCATCGTTATGGGCAAGCTGCATAAGGCGTTGCTCGCCTGGGAGGCGCACCTGCCAATTCCCGGTTTCGAGGTTGCGCGCTTCGAGTGTAAAGCGTGTGCCGGCCTGAATGCCCGCCGGCCAATCGCCGACGCATCCGGTTACCCGGCCACTGTCACCCTGCCGCAAAAGACTCATCACCAGGTCGGGATATTCATCGGTTCCGGCCTCGCGTTCGCCCGGCACCGGCACCCCGTGGATATCTTCTTCGGGGTGGTCGAGGTCGTCATCAAACTGGTCCAGTATTTCGCGTTCATGCAGATGCTCCAAGCGTTCGGCGGCAGCATGGGCCTCGTCCGGCGACATACCGCCTTGCACCAGATGACCTTCCCACAGTTGGTGAGACCGCAAAATATGCTCGGCTTCGCGTCGTCCGACATCGGTGAGTTGGGGGGCGGTGTCCGGGCGGTCCACCTCCAGCAACCCATCCGCGACCAGGCGACGAACAGCCCGATTCAGCCGCCCGGGCGCCAATAGGGGCGGCTCGTTTTCCAGCGCGCCTTTAAGCACATCTTCGAGGTCGGTTTGCGGGACCAGGCGTCGGCGGCGTCGCCACGCGGGCAGGAGGCCGTAACGCGGGGCGACAACCAGCCCGACCAGGAAGAGCAGAAAGCCCATGAACATGATGGCCCCGCCACCCGATGCATTGACCCATTCCGAAAAGTAGAGCCCTAGAATGACCGACACGATGGCGATGATCGCGGCATAGACCATCATCCGCGGCAGATGATCGGTCAGCAGGTAGGCCAAGGCCGGCGGGGTAATCAGCAGCCCCACGATCATGATCACCCCCACCATGGAAATTCCCGCCACACAGACCAGCGCAATCATCCCCACCAAGGCGATATGCAGCAACTGGGTGGGCAGCCCGATCGAGGCCGCCATGGTCGGATCGAAACTCACCAGAGTAAAGTGACGGTAAAAGACAATCAACAGGCCCAGCACGATCGTCCCGACCACCGCCCCCAGCCAGAGGTCCGACCAGGCCACCCCATAGATGTCCCCCTGGAAAAAGTGATTCAGATCAATATTGATGTGCTGTTGGTAGCGCGTCAAAATCACCACCCCCGCCGCAAACAAGCCCGTATAGACGATGCCGATGGCCGTATCTTCGGCGATGCGTCCCGAATGGCTCAGGAAACTGATACACAAGGAGGTGAGCAGCGCGGCAATACCCGCGCCCACCAGCAGACCGCCCGCCGTGAATCCACCGGGAAAGAGCGCATTCATCAGCAGATAGCCAATGCCCACCCCGGGCAGGAGAGCGTGGCTCATCGCATCGCCAATGAAGGCCATGCGCCGCAGGATGACATAGCAGCCCAGCACCGCACAGGTCACCGCAATAATCGAGCCGCCCACCGCGCCCTTGACAAAATAGGCATGGCGCCAGGGTTCCAAAAGGACACTATCAAACCAGTCCATACGCGCGCCTACTCCTTCCGATTCCAACTAAAGGTTCGGAGCTGCCCGCCATAGACCTCCGCCAGCAACGACTCCTGCAGGACCTCCACCGGCTCCCCGTAGGCGTATAACCGACGGTTCAAAATGACCACCCGATCAAAGAATTCGGCCGCGGTTTCCAAATCGTGATGCACCACCATCACCGTTTTGCCTTCGGCCTTGGATTGCTTGAGCAACCCGGCGATGGCCCGCTCCGTCGCGGCATCCACCCCGGCAAACGGTTCGTCCAAAAGCAGAATCGGGGATTGCTGAGCCAGCGCCCGGGCCATGAATACCCGCTGTTGCTGGCCGCCGCTCAACTGGCCGATTTGGCGATGGCGCAAGTCGGTCATGCGCACCTGCTCGAGTGCCGTCAGGGCCAGTTCTCGGTCGCGGGCCTTGATGGAGCGGTACCAGGGGGTAACCATGTACCGCCCCATCAGGACAACGTCCCAGACCGTCACCGGGAAACTCCAATCAATCTGCCCCCGCTGGGGAACATACGCCACATGCCCGCGCGCATCCTCCACGGACTTTCCGAACAGCGCCACCTGGCCAAAATCACGCGGCACAAATCCCATCACGGCCTTGATCAGGGTCGACTTGCCCGCCCCGTTGGGGCCAAGGATGCCGACGACCATCCCGGCGGGCACATCCAGCGAAATATTCACCAGAACCGGCTTCCCGCCATAGGACACCGTTAAATGGTCCACTTGAATGGCGAAGTCAGGTTTCATGGGTCTGGCGCCCCCAATCCGCGGTCGAGGCGACGCAGACGCGGCGTCAATTGGACCGTCAGCACCCCCACCACGCGCGTACCACCGCCGTGGGACCAGAGGGTATGATCATCGCACAAAACACCATCCCGATACACTTCCACGCGCAGGGCGCAGGGATGAACGGCTTCGTCGGGTGCAGGAGTGGCCTCCACTCGAATCGAGGCCTGGTCGCGGCCCAACTCCAGTCCTGGCACGCGCACCCGCTCCCCCGCGCGCAAATCGGTCGTATGGCGCAGCAGGAGCGTATCCTCATGCCACGCTTGCAGACGCGGCGGCCCCCCATCTGGCGAACGCAATGCAAATGGATCATCGACCGCAGAAAACGTGGGGGTCAGCACCAGTTCTACCGGCCCGGCACCATCGCCTTCATGATCGGCGTCATGGCCCGTAACCCGGGTCAATTGGAACTCGACCTGGCGCGTCATTGTCCACTGGCAGAAGGCCACTGAGCCGAGCATCAGCACCGCCACACACACAACTCCTATAAATCGCAGCATCAGTCAACAGCCGGGGTCAACCCCGATACTATTTGGAGCATGTTTTCGCGCATCATGCCGATATAGGACTCGCCGGCGGTACCGGCGGCACCCATGGCATCGGAATACAACTCCCCGCCCACCCGCACGCGAGCCTCTTCGGCAATCTGCTGGATCATCTTCGGGTTGACCGAGGTCTCCACAAAGATCGCCGGTACGTTAAACTCGCGGATCGAGGCCACGACCGTCTTGCGCCGTGCCGGTGTCATGCCGCCCCCGATTTCCGATCCGGTCGACCAGCCGACCGGGCTGCGCACCTTGAGTCCGTAGCGGGCGGCGAAATAATTGAACGCGTCATGGCTGGTGACCAGGATGCGCCGCTCGACGGGTATCCGTCCGGCTTGCAGTTCCAGCCAGGCATCCAGGACTCGCAGTTGGCGAAGATACAGGTCGGCCCGAGCCTGATAGTCCGGGGCCCCATCGGGATCGATCGACACCAGACCGGCCAGAATGTTGTTCACGTAAATCGCCGCATTACGGGGATCAAACCAGGCATGTGGGTCCCGAACGGTCTGGCCCTCATAATCCAGATCCAGCGGCTGGACGCCATCGGTGCAGGTGACCAGCGGCTTATTGCCATTGTCGCGCGCAAGGCTTTCCATCCAGTTTTTACCTTCCAGATGCAATCCATTTTGGAGACACAGGTCGGCGGATTCCACCAGGCGGCTGTCCCCTGGCACAGGCTGATAGACGTGCGGATTGACACCCGGCCCCAAGATGCAAATGACCACGCACCGGTCCCCGGCAATGTTCCGGGCCATATCCGCCACTTGTGTCGTGGAGGCCACCACCCGCGGCCGGGCCATCACAGCCACCGCCCCCGCAAAAAACACCCAGAATCCCCATTGAATCATGCGCCTCGTCATTCTGTGCTCCTCCATCCGTGGTGACCGGGTCCGTTCAACATAAGCGTAGAGCATACGCTTCCATTGGTAGGATGCAAGTCACACCACAAAAAAAAGCCGACCCGCAACGCGGGCCGGCTGGTAAAAAAATCCTGGCAACGAGCTACTCTCCCGCCCCCAAATGAGGCAGTACCATCGCCGCAGCGAGTCTTAACTTCTGTGTTCGGAAAGGGAACAGGTGTGGTCCTCGCGCTATGGTCACCAAGAAAAAAAGGATGGCATAGGATACATGGAATCAAAAAACCATTCATGAAAAAGTCCGTCGGCTCCGCCCCGCCGAGGCGGGGCGGAACCGGGGACAAATAAATGGTCAAGCCTCACGGCTGATTAGTAGCGGTTAGCTGAACGCATCGCTGCGCGTACA